>NZ_CP021744.1:6806883-7141266 GCF_002192455.1 Streptomyces albireticuli | reverse complement strand
CGTGAGCCGCGCCGCGGAAGACGCCGACGCCGCACGCCGCGGGCACGGGACGCGATGGACCGCGCCCCCACGCGGCCGCTGGACGTCCCGGCCCTGGCCCGGATCGCCCGTGTCCCGGAGGGTAGTTCGCGCGCCGCGACCCCTTAGGCGACCCCATCCGCCGCACCCGGCCCCGGTCCTGAGCGGAAGGGCCGCCCGGCTTCCGGCGCGCGCGGGTCCCGGGGCATGACCGTGACCACTCACCGGCAACTTAGGCTAACCTAAGCCCCCTTCGGTCGAACGGCTCACCGTATCCGCTTCTGAGGACGGTCACCATGCAGCGACAGCACAGTCAAGGCATACCGGGCACCGCGCGGACCCGCGACGGCCGCGAGCTGTTCTTCATGGAACACCCGGGGCCGGCGGACGGCGGTGGAAGGGCCACCGTGGTGTTCGAGGGAGGCCTGGCGTCGCCCCGCTCGTACTGGGCGCTCGTCCAGCGGGCCGTGGCCGGATCGGCCCGGGCGGTGGTCTACGACCGCAGTGGCCTGGGCCGCAGCGCCCCGGATCCGTCCGGCCGGCGCCACCTCGCCAGGCTCGCCGACGACCTGGGCGACCTGCTCGACCACCTCGGGCCGGGACCGTTCGTCCTGGTGGGGCACAGCTGGGGCGGCCCGGTCGTGCGCCTCGCCGCGGCGGCCCGGCCCGAACGGATCGCGGGTCTCGTGCTGGTCGACCCCACCGACGAGACCTGCGACCTGCTCTTCGAGCCTTCCATCCGCAGGCTGGAGAGGGTCCGCTACCGGGCGGCCCTGCTGCTGGCCCGCCTCGGGGTGTTCGGCCTCCTCTTCCGCAAGGTGACCGCCGCCCTGCCGCCCGACGCCGCCGCCGACATGCGCGCGGAGGCCTTCACCGTCGCGGCGGTGCGCACCATGGGGGCCGAACAGGCCCGCGTCGAGGCCGACCTGCGCGCCCTGCTCGGCCGGCCGCCGGGACTCGGCGACCTCCCCGTCACCGTCATCTCCGCGACCCGCCCCACCCCCGGCATGAGCGCACAGGCCCGGAAGGCCGTGAACGAGTCCCACGCCTACCGGGCGCGGCAGTCGCCGCGCGGACGGCACGTGCTGGCCCGGCAGGCCGACCACATGGTCCCCACGTCCGAGCCCGGCGTCGTCGTCACCGAGACGGAACGCCTGCTCGGCGCCCCGGCCGACCGCTCCCCGGAGCACTGAAGGGGCCGGACGGTCAGGGGCGGAACCGCCGGGACACGTCCCGCAGCGCCGCACTGAACCGGTCGATGTCGTCCCGGCCCGTGAAGAGCGCGGGCGTCACCCTGACACAGTCGCCCTTCACCGGCCCGCCGCGACGGACGGTGAAGATCTTGTACTCGTCGAACAGGTACCGCGCGATCGCGGTGTTGTCCGCCTCGGAGGTCCGTCCGGTGACCCGGAACGACGTGATCCCGCCGTACATCGCGGGTTCGTCGGGGGTGAGCACCTCCAGGCCGGGCAGGTCCCGGGCCGCGCGGACCCAGCGGTCGCGCAGATAGCGCAGCCTGGCCTGTTTGACGGGGCCGCCGCCCAGGGCCCGGTGGAAGTCCAGCGCCGTGGGCACGGAGAGCACGGGCGCGACGTCCATCGTCCCGGAGTGGACGCGTGAGCGGATGTCGGTGACCGGGTAGGTCTCGTCGGCGAAGACGGGGTCGATGTCGGCGAGGCGGCTCCGGCGGATGTGGAGGAAGCCCGTGCCGAGCGGCGCGCCCATCCACTTGTGCAGGGACAGGCCGACGAAGTCCGCGCCGAGATCGGGGAGGGCGAAGTCCAGCTGCCCCCAGGAGTGCGCCGCGTCGACGATCACATCGACGTCCCGCTCCCGGGCGGCGGCGACGATCTCGCGCACGGGGGTGACCAGGCCGGTGCGGTTGTTCATGTGGCTGAGCAGCAGCAGTCTGACGCGCGGGTGCGCGCGCAGCGCCTCGGCGTAGGTCTCCAGCACGGCCTGGCGGGTGGCGGGTTCGGGGACGGCGATGCGCACGATCCCCGCGCCACGGCGGTCCTTCAGCCAGTTCATGGCGTACTGCATGCTGTAGTAGTCGAGGTCGGCGTACATGACGTCGTCGCCGGGCCGCAGCCGGTTGTAGCCGCCGATGAGGTTCTGGAGCGCTTCGGTGCCGCAGCGGGTGAGGGCGATCTCCTCCGTGGGCACACCGGCGACGGCGGCCGTACGTCTCCTGATCTCCTCGGCCTCCGCCTTGTAAGTGGTCCGCAGGAGGTAGGAGTTGAGCGAGTTGAGACGCTCGACGTTACGGGCGTTGGCGCGGCGCACGACCTCCGGCATGATCCCGTAGTAGCCGTTCTCCAGGTTGACGAATTCCCGGCTCACCCGGTACTGCCGGGCGACCGCACGCCAGAACCCCTCGTCCCGGGCGACCTCCTCGGGCCGGGCACCGGCGGGGACGGCCAGCGGGGGCGATTCCTCCGACGCGCCCCGGGCCGCCGCGGGGATCGCGGCGACGGCGCCGAGCGAGGCGAGCACATGACGTCTGGGCAGAACCATCGAACAGCCTCCAGGGTGAGGAGTCGGTGGAGCGGGACCGCGTTCCAGAATCACAGGCGGCACGGCTTCGTGGGAGTGTCCGGACGACGGCGGCGCCACGCCCCCGCCCGGAGGGCGATCGTCCGCACGCCTGGGAGCGGGGACCGCCCGGCCTCCGGAGGCACGGGCACGGCGCCCGTTTGACTTGGAGCGCACTCCAGCACCTAGCGTCCTGAACTGATGATTCCGACATCAGGAGGCAGCAGCATGAACGACGTCCCCACCCGCCGCCTGGGTGACCTGACCGTCTCCGCGCAGGGCCTGGGGTGCATGGGCATGAGCCACGTCTACGGCGCCGCGGACGACGCGCAGTCGATCGCGACAGTGCACCGCGCCCTCGACCTCGGGGTGACCTTGCTGGACACCGCCGACTTCTACGGTGCCGGGCACAACGAGGAGCTGATCGGAAAGGCCGTCGCCGGGCGCCGCGACCAGGTGGTGCTGGCCACGAAGTTCGGCTTCGCCAACCGCCTGGGCGAGCCCACCCTCATCCGCGGCGACGCCGCCTACGTACGCCAGGCCTGCGAGGCGTCGCTGCGCCGGCTCGGCGTCGACCACATCGACCTCTACTACCAGCACCGCGTCGACCCCGACGTGCCGATCGAGGAGACCGTCGGCGCCATGGCCGAGCTGGTGCGGGAGGGCAAGGTCCGCCACCTCGGGCTGTCCGAGGCGGGCGTGGGCACCATCCGGCGCGCGCACGCGGTGCACCCGATCGCCGCGCTCCAGAGCGAGTGGTCGCTGTGGACCCGCGACCTGGAGGCGGAGACCGCCCCGGTCTGCCGCGAACTCGGCATCGGCCTGGTCCCCTTCTCCCCGCTCGGACGCGGCTTCCTCACCGGCCGTTACCACTCGGTCGAGGGGATGGCGGCGACCGACCTGCGGCGCACCCAGCCGCGCTTCGCCGACGGCAACCTCGAACGGAACCTGGCCGTCGTGGCGAAGCTCGACGAGCTGGCCGCGGCGAAGGGCGTCACCACCGGCCAGCTCGCCCTGGCCTGGGTCCAGCACCGGGGCGACGACGTGGTGCCGATCCCCGGCACCCGCCGGCAGCGCTACCTGGAGGAGAACCTCGCCGCCCTGGACGTGGAGCTGACCCCCGGGGACCTCGCCGCCATCGAGGCCGCCGCGCCGCCCGAGCGGATCGCCGGCAACCGCTACGACGCGACCGGCCTCAACCTCGTCGGCAATTGAGCCGCGCCGCTCCCGCCGGTGCCGCGGCACCGGCGGGAGCGGTCGAAGGCCCGGGCCGCGCGGCTCACTTCACCTCGACCTTGGCCTTCCACGGCACGATGATCAAAGGGCAGATGTGGCCGGAGTCGGGGCGGCACTTGCGGGTGACGCTGATCGTCGCGACACCCTCGTTCTTCGCGTGGAACACCGCGGAGGCGCTGCCTTCCGGTGTCGTGCGGCCCTCCGCCCGCCTGAGCACCACGGCGTCGCTGGTCTGCGGGACGTCCCAGGTGTACGTACGCGGCTTGTCGTAATAGCGGGCGAGGCGCACCTCGATGTCGGTACCGGGAGACACCTCCAAGGCTCTCCCGGCGTCGGCCTTCGTGAGCACCACGCGCTTGGCGGGCGCCTCGGCGGAAGCGGACCCCGCTGTCAGCGCCAGCACCGCGGCGAGCGGAGCGACCAGACACCTGACTGCTTTCACGGTTCTCCCTCAGGACTCCGACGTCATCACATACCGGGTCGGAACGACCCGCACCAGACTCCTCCCCGGAGCCCGAGGGGCGGGTGCGTTCAGTGGTAAGACCCCCCTTGTGGGTGGCAGGGCGTACACGCTGACCCCGGCGCGGTCAGCCGCAGCGCCCTGTCACCCGAGGCGACGGCGCCAGGTGGAGGTACCAGTCGGCCCCGTCCGGCATCCGCAGCACACACGGCGTCCAGCCGCGCGCGAACCCCGGCGCCCGCGGACCGCGGGCGGCGACGGCCACCGGCTCCGCCCGTACGCGCCGCAGCAGCTCGCCGACGGTGACGGAGGCGTTGTTGCCGCTCAGCGCCTCGGACGAGCAGCCCGCGTGGAAGGCGAGGGGGACGACCTCGGGGCCGACCAGCGTGCACGGCGGCCGCAGACCGGCCCGGTGCAGGAGCCCGGCGGCCCGCAGCGTGTCGGCGCGCAGGCGCGTCTGGTCCTCGGTCCTCCGCTGGAGCACCAGGTACTGGGAGACCAGGTGCAGGGCGAAGCAGACACCCAGCACCACGGCCACGGCCGGCCGCCGGCGCCGTCCGGCGCCACGGATCAGGGCCACGGCGAAGGCCGCGACGGGGACGGCGAGTTGGGCGTAGGCCGGCATGAGGAAGCGCGGCGCCGCGTAGTCGAGGAGGAAGAGGTACTGCGCCGACATCGCCACCGCGCAGGCCGCCGGCAGAGCGAGCACGGCCGTCCGCGGCGAACCGCGCCGGAGGCGGGCGGGCCGGCCGCGCCGGCGCCCGGCCAGGAGCAGGGCCGCGGCGGCCACGGCGGGCGTGGCGAGCCACCAGAGTGACAGCGGCGGGTAGTCCCAGGTGAGGTGGCAGGGGCGGCACAGCAGCGGCCCGTTCAGGGCGCGCAGGTGCATGCCGAGGGTGTTGGTCCACCCCATGCCGCCCTGGACTCCGCTGCCGTCCCGCAGCCGGGCCAGCGGCCCGTCGAAGCGGGTGTACGCCTCGGCGAGCCACGGCACCAGTCCGGCGGCCAGGCCGCCCGCCACGGCGGCCGCCGGCCGCCACCGGCGCCAGGAGGGCGTCACCACCACGGCCGTGAGCAGCGCGAGCGCGAGGAAGACCGCGTCGGGCGGGCGCGTCGACGCGGTGAACGCCACGCTCACCGCCACGGCGATCACGCCCCGCCGCCCGGGCCCGGTCACGGCCCGCAGGAACCATCCCGTCGCGGCCGTCGCCCCGTAGGCCACGTAGAGGTTCGGCATGACCTCGCCGGCGTAGAACTGCACGACCCACAGGCCGGCGAAGGCCGCGGCCGCCACCGCCGTCACCGCGTCGCCGGCCAGGCGGCGCCACGGCCAGAAGGCCACCGCCAGACCGGCCGTGGCGAGCGTCACCATCCAGGCCCGCAGCACCACCACGGACGCGCTGAGCAGCACCGCGGGCGCGGCCAGCCAGCTGATGCCGCGGGCCCGCGGCGCGCTGAAGTACGCGGCCGGCACCCGGGGGCTGACCTGGCTCACGTACACGGCCTCGTCCCAGCCGAGCGGCAGCCGCAGCGGCATCACCGCCAGCTGGACCACGGCGAAGGCCACCGCCACCCACACCAACGGCGCGGGCCCGCGCCACCGGCGGGCTCCCCTCGTGGCGGCGCGGAAGGCGTCGGCCCCTTGTCGCGCGGCCGGGCCGGCGGCGCGTTCCCGGTCGTCCGCGACCTGGCGCCCGACGTGATGCACCACGCCCTCCTCGCCCACGCGGAGTGGTCACGGTCGGTTCCACACTAAGTTCCCCGCGTCACACGCGCACCGCGGGCAGCTCGGGGGGCCGTCGCCCGCCGCCGGCGGGACAGGCGGGAGGGAAGGCGTCAGGCCTGGCCGGGACCGGGCGTCCGCGACTGTTCGCCGGGGGTGCGCAGGCACGGCAGCTCGACCTCGAAGAGGGCTCCGCCCTCCGGGGCCCGGCCCACCGAGATCCGGCCGCCGTGCCGGCGTACGACGTCGCGGGCGATGGCCAGGCCCAGGCCCGCGCCTCCCTCGTCACGGCTGCGCGCGTCGTCGAGCCGGACGAACCGTTCGAAGACGCGCTCCCGCTCGGCGGCGGGCACGCCCTCGCCGTCGTCGCCGACGGACAGCACGACCCGGTCGCCCTGTCCGCTCAGGGTCACGGACACCCGCGAGGCGGCATGCCGTTGGGCGTTGTCGAGCAGGTTGCCGAGCACGCGGGTGAGCCGGGAGGCGTTGCCGGGCACCGTATGGCTCTCGCCGGTGATCCGCACGCCGGGCGTGATCCGGTCGGTCGCCGCCCGCTGGACCAGTTCCGCGCGTACCAGCCGGGCGAGGTCCACGGTGCCCGCGTCGGCGCCGTCGCCGGCGTCGAGCCGGGCGAGCAGCAGCAGGTCGGCGGCGAGTGTCTGGAGGCGGATCACCTCTTCGAGGAGCCCGTCGGTCTCCAGGAGCCCGGGGTGGGCGTGGGCGACCTCCAGCTGGGTGCGGAGGCTGGCGATGGGGTTGCGCAGTTCGTGGGAGGCGTCGGCGACGAAGCGGCGCTGTCGTTCGACGGAGGTCTCCAGGGCGGCCAGGGTCTGGTTGGTGGTCGCGGCCAGGCGTGCCACCTCGTCCCGCGAGGCCGGTTCGGGCACGCGGCGGCTCAGGTCGTGGCTGGAGGTGATCTCGGCCATGCGCGACCGGATGGCCTCGACGGGGCGCAGCGCGCGGCGGGTGACGAGCCAGGTGACGGCGGCGATGACGAGGAGGAGCAGGGGCAGGCCGATGAGCATGGCCCGGGTGACGGAGGTGATCGTCTCCTCTTCGTCGTCCAGGGGGGTGGCGGCGTAGACGGTGTAGGTGCGGCCGTCGTACGTGGTGGCGTGGACGGAGGCGAAGCGGTACTCCGCCTTCTCGTCGTCGACGGTGACGGCGAGGGTCTTGTGGCCGGTGTCGGTGGCGACCTGACCGCGGCGTGGTGGCCCGTCGTGGTCGTCCCGCTCGTCGCCCTCGTCGTCGTCGCGCTCCGGATGATTCCGCGTGGCCGCGGGGGCGGGGTCGTACGTGGTGAGGGGCCCGCGTCCGCGCAGCGGCTCGCTCGCGGCGAGGACGCGGCCGGCGCCGCCGACGATCTGGACGAGCTGGTCGTCGTCCTCGGGCAAGGGGGCTTCGCCGAAGCGGCCGTTGAGGGCCGCCTGGGAGCCGGCGACCGTGCGGGCGCGGACCTCGGACTGCAAGGACACCCGGTCCGTCAGGTCTCCGCGCAGCACGCCGACGACGGTGATCCCGGCCGCCACGAGGGCCAGGGCGACCACGACCGTGGCGCCGAGGGTGGCGCGGGCGCGCACGGAGGCGAACGGCCTAGACACAGGAGCCACCGTCGGTGGCGAGCCGGTAGCCGGCGCCGCGGACCGTGGTGATCGAGCGGCGTCCGAAGGGGATGTCGAGCTTGCGGCGCAGGGTGCGGATGTAGACCTCGACGATGTTCGGGTCACCGTCGTAGGCGAAGTCCCAGACGTGTTCGAGGATCTCGGCCTTGGAGACGACCTGTCCGGCGCGCAGGGCGAGCTGTTCGAGGACGGCGAACTCCCGCGCGGTGAGCGGCACCTCCGTGTCGCCGCGCCGCGCCTGCTTCGCGTCCGGGTCCACCGTCAGGTCCCCCAGCCGCAGCACCGGGGTGCCGGCGCGGGTGCGGCGGCGCAGCAGGGCGCGGATCCGGGCGACGAGCACGACGTAGGAGAACGGCTTGGTGAGGTAGTCGTCGGCGCCGGTGTCAAGGCCCTCGGCCTCGTCGTACTCGCCGTCCTTGGCCGTCAGCATCAGGATCGGGGTGTCGTCGCCGGCCGCCCGCAGGGTGGCGCAGACGCGGTAGCCGTTCATGCCGGGCAGCATGATGTCGAGGACGATCAGATCGTAGGCGGTCTCGCGGGCCCGGTGCAGGCCGTCCAGGCCGTCGTGGACGACGTCGACGGCGAAGCCCTCGGCGGTCAGGCCCCGGGCGAGGGTGGTGGCCAGCCGTTTCTCGTCCTCCACGATCAGCAGTCGCATGCCTTCAGCGTGGCAGAGCGAACCTGAAGAAGGTTTCAGCTTTCTTCAGCGGGCGTTCAGGAAGCCTTCGGCACCGTGAGGACAGCAATGACGACCGGCCCCGCCACCGGCGGCCGGATCTCCGCAGACGAGAGGGACTGTTCTCATGAATCCGCAGCTCAAGCGCGTACTGACCGGCCGCCGCCGCACCCTCGCCGCCGTCCTGGCCGCGACGCTCCTGCTCGGCGGCGCGGGTGCCGCGACGGCCGCCGCCCTCACCGAGGACGGCCGCGGCGACACCCCCGTCGTGTCCTCCATCAGGGCGGACGAGCGCCACGACGACGATCACGACGACGACCGTGCCGAGCACCTCGCGCTCCTGAAGAACGCGAAGGTCGACGTCCGGCAGGCCACCGACGCGGCGCTGAAGAGCGTCCCGGGCACCGTCGTCTCCGCCGAGCTGGACGACGACCACGGCCGCGCCGCCTGGGAGGTCGAGATCGTCGACGGCAAGGGCACCGAGCACGACGTCACCGTCGACGCCGCCGACGGCAAGGTCACGGCGGACACGGACGACGACCAGGACGACTGACCTCGCGGGCCGGCCGGGCGGCGAGCCCAGGAGACCCAGGTCACATCCGTCCATGTCACAGGGGGTCGGGCCACCTCGTCTCAAGGGGTGTAGCCACTGACGACCTCGAAGGAGCACACCATGGACGCGCGACTGAACTTCTTCGCCGCCCCGACCGCCGGCAAGGCCCTGAAGCACTTCATGGCGCTGGGCAAGCTGCTCAAGGACTCGACGCTGCCGGCCGCCACGCAGGAGCTGGTGGCGCTGCGCGTGAGCCAGATCAACAGCTGCGCCGTGTGCGTCGACATGCACACCAAGGAGGCGGCCGCCGCCGGTGAGACCCCCCTGCGGCTGAACCTGGTGGCGGTGTGGCGGGAGGCCACGGTCTTCACCGAGGCCGAGCGTGCCGCGCTGGAGCTGGCCGAGGAGGGGACCCGGGTCGCGGACGCGGCCGGCGGGGTCGGTGACGAGGTGTGGGCGCGGGCCGCCGAGCACTACGACGAGGATCAGCTCAGCACCCTGGTGATGCTCATCTCCCTGATGAACACGTTCAACCGGCTGAACGTCATGACCCGGCAGCCGGCCGGCGACTACGTCGCCGGGCAGCTGCGCTGACGGCGTCGGCGACCGGCTCCGGGCCGCCGGCGCCGGGGACGTACCCTGGCCTGCCGGTCACCCGGATGATCATCGGAAGGATGCCCGCACCGGCGAGTACGGCCTGGTGGGGGCTTCAGGGGGAAAGGATTTCGCGTGAGCAAGGTCGAGGAGTTCGAGGAGCTGCGGCCGCTGCTGTTCTCGATCGCCTACCGGATTCTCGGCAGTGTGGGTGAGGCCGAGGACGCGGTGCAGGAGACATGGCTGCGCTTCGACGGCTCGGCGACCCGGCCCACGTCGACCAAGGCCTTTCTGTCGGCCGCGGTGACACGGATCTCGATCGACGTGCTGCGCTCCGCCCGGGTGCGGCGCGAGGAGTACGTGGGCCCGTGGTTCCCCGAGCCGCTGCTCACCGACCCTTACGAGGATCCGGCGCGGTCGGTGGAGCTGGCCGACTCGGTGTCGATGGCGGCGCTGCTGTTGCTGGAGCGGCTCAGCCCGCTGGAGCGTGCGGCGTTCGTGCTGCGGGAGGTCTTCGGCTTCGGCTTCGACGAGGTCGCCGCGGCGGTGGGGCGGTCGGAGGCGGCGTGCCGGCAGCTGGTGGTACGGGCGCGGCGGCACATGGCGGCCGGGCGGCCGCGCTTCGAGGCGGCCCGTCAGGAGCGGGAGGAGCTGGCGGCGCGGTTCTTCGCCGCCCTCCGCGAAGGGGACGTCACCGGCCTGCGGGAACTGCTCGCCGCCGATGTGTCGATGGTCGGCGACGGCGGCGGCAAGACCCCGCAGCTGGCCAGGGCCGTCGTCGGCGCCGGGAAGGTGGCCCGGCTGCTGGCCGCCGTCTTCCCCCGGCTGGCCCTGGTCGAGGTGACGTGCACACCGCACGAGGTCAACGGCCAGCCGGGCGCGATCTTCCGCGACCGGGACGGCAAGGTGCTCCACGCCTTGGCCCTCGATGTGCTCGACGGGCAGATCCAGGCGATCCGCGCGGTGCTCAACCCCGACAAGCTCGGGCACCTGGGCCCGGTCGGGGACGCCTGGGCGACCCACTACGAGGTACGGCGGGTGGGCCGGCCCACGGCATAGCCGCGGGACCGGCCGCACAGCTAACGCCTGCCGGTGCCTCAGCGGCGTTGCCGGCAGCAGCGCTTCGCCTGCCGGGGAGGTGACGAGGGAGACGGCTGGGGAGCGCCCGTACCGCACGGGCGCTCCCCGGCCGAGGTCAGCGGGGCGGCCGACGGTCCCGGAAGGTTCACGGCCGCGACCGGCTTCGCGCTCAGCCAGTGGCGGCGCCGAACCACTTCGGCAGCTCGCCGAGCAGGTCCGCCTGGTCCTCGCCGACCCAGGCCACGTGGCCGTCGGGCCGCAGCAGCACGGCGGGTACGTCCAGTTCCTCGCTGATGTCGACGACGTGGTCGACCCGGTCCGCCCAGCCCTCCACGGAGAGCATTCCGGTCCGGTCGAGCAGCAGGCCGCGGCCGTCACGCATCAGCTCGTAGAGACGCCCCTGCTTCAGCTGGACGTCCCGCAGGCGGCGGCCGAGCAGTTCGTGGCCCTCGCCGAAGTCGTAGCGGACGTCGATCGCGGTGATCATCTCGGTCACGTACCGGTTCACGGCCTCGAACTTCAGCAGCTCCGCGAACAGCTCCTTCAGCGCCGTCGCCCCCGCGTCGGTGCCCAGCAGCACGCCCTGCGCGCGGGTGTTGGACACCACGCGGGCACCCACCGGGTGCCGCTCGGCATGGTAGGTGTCCAGCAGGCCCTCCGGTGCCCAGCCGTTGACCTCGGCGGCCAGCTTCCAGCCGAGGTTGAACGCGTCCTGCACACCGAGGTTGAGCCCCTGCCCGCCGATCGGCGGGTGGATGTGCGCCGCGTCTCCGGCCAGCATCACCCGGCCGACCCGGTAGCGCTCGGCCTGCCGGGTGGCATCGCCGAACCGGGACAGCCAGCGCGGCGAGTGCGCCCCGAAGTCGGTGCCCGCGACCTCCCGCAGCCGCTCCTTGAACTCCTCCAGGGTCGGCGCCGCACGGTCCTCGGCCACGCCGTCGGCGGGCACGATGACGCGGTACACCCCGTCCTCGCCGGGCACGGTGCCGAACCGCGTCTCGGTCTTGGCGACCTCGGCCGTCACGGCGGCCACCGTCGCCGGATCGGCGGTCAACTCCAGCATGCCCAGCAGCGTCTCGACCTTGGCGGGCTCACCGGGGAAGCCGACGCCGAGCAGCTTGCGCACCGCGCTGCGGCCGCCGTCGCAGCCGACGACATAGCGCGAGCGCAGCCGCGTGCCGTCGGCCAGCTCGACGGTCACCCCGTCCTCGTCCTGGCTCAGCCCGGCCACCTCGCAGCCGCGCCGCACCTCGGCACCGAGTTCGGCGGCGCGCTCGGCCAGCACCCGCTCGGTGACCGGCTGCGGCATGGCGAGGCCGTACGGGTGGGCGGTGTCCGCCTGCTCCGGCCACGGCGTGGGGAAGGCGGCGAAGGGGCCGCCGACCGAGAACGGTTCGCTGACCGCGCGGAAGCGCTCCAGCATGCCGCGCTGGTCCATCACCTCGACGCTGCGCACGTGCAGACCGCGCCCGCGGGACTCCGCGGTCGGCTCGGTCAGCTTCTCCAGCACGACCGTGCGCACCCCGGCCAGTCGCAGCTCGCAGGCCAGCATCAACCCGGTCGGTCCGCTGCCGACGACTATCACGTCGATCATCAAGAAAATCTCATTTCACAGTTCTGGCTTCGACCGGTGATTCTGCGTCATGACCGGGGCCTTGCCGCAAGCCCCCTTGTGCGCTATAAGTTGAGAGTGGCAAGGAGCGGTGCGCTCCTTGCCTTTGTCTTTGTGCCTTGGCTTTTGCGCCTTGTCTCTTGCCTCTTGTCTTTTGTGCCCTGTCTCTTGCCGCTGCCCGCTGTCCGCTCAGGCGGCGTTCGGGCCCACGTCCGCGGCCGTGAGGGGGCGCCGGACCGGAGCCGCCGTCGTGTACTGGTCCGCGCCGACGTCACGGGCGCCGCCGCGCGGGTGGCCGTCGATGTCCTCGGTGACGGACCGGCTCTTCAGCGTCGCCGCTCCGATCGCGGGGCTGCCCGCCGACAGCCGGAACACCCCGTCGGACTCCTGCCGGAGCAGCGGGTCGACGCGGCGGAATCCGCCGGAGGGGATGTTGCCGTCGGACGCGGCGCCCCACAGGATGTTGCCCTGCCAGGTGAAGCCGGAGCTCTTCCCCATCGCGACCAGGCTGCCGGCGCTCGCGACCAGGAGGTTGTCGGCGACGACCACGTCCTGGGGCGCGTGGTCACGCCCCTCGCCCGAGAGCGTCCCGGCGTTGCCGGCCAGCGTGTTGTGCACGATCACCGCGCGGTCGCACGCGTCGTTGCCCCGCCTCTCCGCCTTCGACTCGCCGGTGTGGTGGTCACGGGTGGTGCCGCTGCCGATCACGAGGGCGCGGCCGGACAGGCCGCCGAGGTAGTTGTTGACGACCAGATGGTCGTTGCCGTAGACGCGGATGCCCTCCTTGCCGCCGAGCAGGTAGTTGCCCTGCACGGTGGAACCGTTGCCGTGCCGCAGCACGATCCCGCCACGGCTGTCGCGGACGGTGTTGTACTGGACGGTGTTGCCCGAGGTCTTCACCGAGACGGCCTCGGGGTCTCCGTCGCACTTCTCGAACAGGTTGTGCTCCACGACCGCGTTCGCGACGAGCAGCGCCCGGGCGCTGTCGCCGAGCCGGACGGCCTCTCCGCCGTTGTCGCCGGCGAAGCTGTGGCGGGAGAAGTGGTTCCTGAGCAGGGTCAGGTTCTGGGCGACGGTCTTGTCGTCGGCGCCGTCGAGGACGACGAAGATGCCCTCGGTGGTCCTGTCGTGGAACCGGTTCCGGTCGATCTTGACGTCGTCGCCGCGGACGACGACCCAGTCCAGGCCGCTGACATCGGCGAACTTGAAGTCGTTGCGGGTCAGCCGGATGCGCGAGGAGTTCGCCGGGATCTCCAGCGTGCTGCTCTGCCGGAAGGCGAAGCCGCTGACGACGATGTTGCTCGAACCGCTGAAGACGAAGCCGCGCTCGCCCTGGAGCACCGCGCCGCCACGGGACTCCGCGACGATGGTGATCGGCGCGTCGCCGGTGCCGTTCTTCCCCGAGACACGAAGGGCGCCCCCCGACGGGACGGTGTACGTGCCGTCGGCCACGACTATCCGGTCGCCGGGCACCGCGCGGTCGATCGCCTTCTGGAGGGCGTCCAGGGAACTCACCGTCACCGGGGCGGCCGAGGCGCCGAACGGTACGGCGGCGAGCCCGGCGGCGCCCAGCAGGGTGCCGGTGAGGAAGGTACGTCTTTTCATGATGGCTCCTGAGAGAACGGATATGTACCGAGCCGATCCTTGTGCCCCACCGTGATGTTGCGCAATGCCTGACGTTCCGTAATAGCGGAGCCATATATTCCACTATTACGGGCGGCGGATCCGGCGCTCTGTTGCGCAGGAGTGGACCGGAGTACCTTCCGCCCCATGGGGATACGCACGCGGAACACCCGCATGACGGACAGTTCGCTCGTGACCACGGCCGCGGGCCGCCCCCTCGGACGAGCCGGCCGGTTCCGGCCCCGAGGACGCCCGTCGGCGACGGCCCTCGCCACCGGCCTCGCCACCACCGCGCTCGCCCTGACACTCGTCCCGGCGCCCGTACAGGCCGTCCCCGCTCCGCCCCGCACCGGATTCGAGCTCAGCCACGGGGCCCGCTGGACCACCCAGGACGAGGAACAGCGCCTCCTGGCCGCCCTCGGGTCGAGCGACCGCGTCTCCGTGCACCGCATCGGCACCACGCGGCAGGGCCGGCCGCTCCAGCTGGTCCGCGTCGGTCCCGCCCACCGCACCGCCGGGACCCTGCTTCTCACGTGCAGTCAGCACGGCGACGAACCCGCGGGCCGGGAAGCCTGCCTCACCCGCGTCCGCGACCTCGCCCACGCCACGGACGCGGCCACGCGGCGCTTCCTCGAACGCACCACCGTCCTGGTCGTCCCCACCGCCAACCCCGACGGCCGCGCCGCCGGCACGCGCACCAACGCGGACGGCGTCGACATCAACCGCGACCACCTCGCCCTCAGGACCGCCGAGAGCCGTGCCCTGGCCGCCGTCATCCGGGACCACCGGCCCGACATCGTCTACGACCTGCACGAGTACGGCGCCACCCCGCCGTACTACGACAAGGACCTGTTCGACCTCTGGCCGCGCAACCTCAACACCGACCCGCGCGTGCACCGGGAGGCACGGACCCTCTCGGCGGACCACGTGCGCCCCACCGCCCGCGACGCCGGGCACAGCACGGGCACCTACGGCATCTGGACCGACCCGGTGACCGGCGAGCCCGTCAAGCAGGTAGCCGGCGACGGGCAGGAGCGCATACTGCGCAACACCGCCGGCATCAAGCACGCGGTCGGCCTGCTCATCGAGAGCCGCGTCGACCCGGCGACGGAAGCGGAGAAGGCGGACCCGGCCCTGAACAACCGGCGCCGGGTGCGCTCCCACCTCGCCGCGCTCGACGGGACGCTCGCCTTCGCGGACGAGCGGCGCGGGCACATCGTCGCGGCCACGGCCGCGGCGCGCCTCAAGGGCCTCGCCGACCGCGGCCCGGTCCACCTCGGCGGCGCCGACAACGAACCCGCGCCGCCCGGCCGGACCCTGACCGACCCGCCCTGCGCCTACCGGCTCACCGCCGGGCAGTACGCGGACACCCGGGACGAGCTCGCCCTGCACGGCGTCCGGGCCGTCCCCTCCCCGGCGGGCGGCGCGCTGGTCCCGCTGCGCCAGCCGCTGCGGTCCCTGGTGCCACTGCTGCTGGACGCCAGGGCGTCGTACGCGCTCACCGCCGCCGAGCCCGTCGACCACTGCTGAAGCGCGGCCGACTCGAAAAATATGGCGAAATTTCGTCTTGTGCCCGGCCGTCCCGACCCCACTTCACCCCGTCATAAGGTTAGGCTAACCTTCGCAGCGTGAGAGTTGCTGAAGAGACCCCCGACGCCAGGCGTCCCCGTGGGCATGAGCTGTCGGCCACGGGTGTCACCGTGGCGTACGACGGCGTCGACGTCGTGCACGACGCGTCCCTGACGCTGCGGCCCGGTGAAGTGACCGTCCTGGTGGGTCCCAACGGCAGCGGGAAGTCGACGCTCCTGCGCACGCTCGCCCGGCTCCAGCGCCCCCGGACCGCCGAGCTCGTCATCGACTCCGACACCGACGGCCTCGCGCTGTCCCCCCGCGAGTTCTCACGCCGCGTGGCCCTGCTGACCCAAGGGCGCCCCACCCCCAGTGGACTGACCGTCCGGGATGTGGTCGAATTCGGCCGCTACCCGCACCAGGGCCGCTGGGGCAAGGCGGACCCGGGAGGCCGGGCCGCCGTGGACCGCGCGCTCGCCATGACGGGCGTCGGGGAACTCGCCGAGCGCGGCGCCGAACACCTCTCCGGAGGACAGCTCCAGCGCGTCTGGCTCGCCGGCTGCCTCGCGCAGGAGACCGGCGTGCTGCTCCTCGACGAGCCGACGACCTACCTCGACCTGCGGTACCAGATCGAGCTCCTCGACCTGGTCCGCGACCTGGCGGACGACCACGGGATCGCCGTCGGCGCCGTCCTGCACGACCTCGACCAGGCCGCGGCCGTGGCCGACCGCATCGTGCTGCTCCGCGCGGGCCGGGTCATCGCCGACGGCCTCCCCGAGGACGTCCTGACACCGCGGCAACTCACCGACACGTACGGCATCCGCATCGAGGTCGACCACGACCCCACCACGGGCCGGCTGCGCACCCGCGCGATCGGCCGGCACCACACGCGTAACGAAAGGCTCAGCACCACCTCATGAGACGCTTCCTCCTCACCGCGGCGGCCGCCACCGCCGCTGCCCTCGCCCTGACCGCCTGCGGAACCACCGAGCCCGCCGCCGACGACGACGCGAAGAAGAAGACCGCCGAGCCCCTCACCCTCACCGACGCCAAGGGCGCGAAGGTGGAGCTCGACGGCCCGGCCAAGAAGGTCGTCGGCACCGAGTGGAACGTCGTCGAGAGCCTGGTCTCGCTGGGCGTCGCCCCCGCCGGCGTCGCCGACGTCAAGGGCTACAAGACCTGGAACACCGCGGCCCCGCTCAAGAACGACCCCAAGGACATCGGCACCCGCGGTGAGCCGAGCACGGACACCATCGCCGCCCTGAAGCCGGACCTCATCGTCGCCACCGACGACCTCAAGCCGGCCGTCGTGAAGCAGCTGCGCAAGGTCGCCCCGGTCCTGGAGGTGCGCGCCGCCGACGCCGCCGACCCGATCGGGCAGATGAACAAGAACCTCGACCTCATAGCCAAGGCCACCGGCACCACACAGCAGGCCGAGAAGCTCAAGAAGGACTTCGAGGCGAAGCTGGGCGAGGGCAGGAAGGCGCTCGCCGACGCCGGTCACGGCGGGGCGAAGTACGCCTTCGCCGACGGTTACGTCGTCTCCAACCAGGTCACGATCCGGCCGTACACCAGCGGTTCGCTCATCGGGGCCGTCAACGAGAAGCTCGGTCTGAAGAACGCCTGGACCGTCGAGGGCGACAAGAGCTACGGGCTCGGCTCCACCGACGTCGAGGGCCTCACCAAGCTCGACGAGGACGTCCGGTTCGCCTACATCGGCAGCGAGGGCGACAAGAACAGCACGCCGTTCGCCGGCGTCCTGGCGAAGGACTCCGCGTGGACGTCGCTGCCGTTCGTGGAGAAGGGCAACGTCCACCGGCTGCCCGACGGCATCTGGATGTTCGGCGGCCCCCAGTCGATGGGCAAGTACGTCGACTCCGTCGTCGAGGCCCTGAAGAAGAAGTAGCACCGTGACCGTCACCGCCTCACCTCCCGCCACCCGTCCGCCGGCGGCCGCCTCCCGGACGGGCGCGGCCACGGCGGTGGCCGTTCTGGTCCTCCTCCTCGTGGGCCTCGCGCTCGCCGACATCACGCAGGGCACCGCCTCGGTGGGCGCCTCCGAGATCTGGAAGGCGCTCACCGGCCGGGCGGACCCGGGCGACGCGTCCGTCGTCGTCTCCTCCCGGCTGCCGAGGATGGCCGCCGGACTGCTCGTCGGCGTCGTCCTCGGCATGGCGGGCGCCGCCCTCCAGGCCGTCAGCCGCAACGTGCTCGCCTCCCCCGACACCCTCGCGGTCAACGCCGGCTCCTACCTGGCCCTCGGGCTGGTCTCGGTCACCGGCGTCTCGCTCCCCCTCGTCGCCCACTCCGGCGTCGCGTTCGCCGGCGGCCTCGCGGCGGCGGCCGTCGTGCTCGGCCTGTCCGGCCTGGGCACGGGCTCCGTACGGCTCGTCCTCGCCGGCAGTTCCCTCACCCTCGGCCTGACCGCCGTCACCGAGGGGCTGCTCCTGCTGTTCCCCCAGCAGACCGAGGGCCTCTACCAGTGGAACCAGGGCAGCATCGCCCAGCACGGCTTCGACGCCGTGCTCCATACGGCGCCGGTCGGCCTCGTCGGACTCGTCGGGCTGCTGCTCGTCGCCCGCCGCATCGACGCCCTGGCGCTCGGCGACGACGCCGCCCGGGGCCTGGGCGTCCCCGTCCGGGCCACCCGGATCACGGTGGTGGTGCTCGCGACGCTGCTCTCCGCGGCGGCCGTCACCCTCGCCGGGCCGATCGGCTTCGTCGGCCTGTGCGCCCCCGCCCTCGTCCGCCCCGTGGCCCGCAGGGTCCGCGCGTTCACCCGCGCGCGTTCGGGCATTCCGGTCGCGGGCCTGGCCGGCGCGGTGCTGGTCCTCGGCTCGGACGTGCTCCTGCGCGCCTTCGTGCCGGCCGACGTGGCCGTCGCCGTGCCGACGGGCGTCGCGACCAGCGTCGCCGGCGCCGTGCTCCTGATCGTGATGGCCACCCGGGTCAAGGACACCGCCGGGGCCACCGCGACCGACCGGCTGCGCATCCGGAGCAGGACCGTCTTCCTGACCACCACGGCCGTACTGGCGGTGGCGCTCGTCGGCGTGACGGTCGCCGCCGTCCTGCTGGGCGACAGCAAACTGCTCCTGGGCGACGTGGTGAACTGGGCCCAGGGCAGTGCGGGCCGGACCGTCGGCTTCGTCCTCGACACCCGCGTGCCCCGGGTCGTCGCGGCGCTCCTCGCGGGCGCGGCGCTCGCCCTGGCCGGAACGCTCGTCCAGGCCGTGACCCGCAACCCCCTCGCGGAGCCCGCCACCCTGGGCGTCTCCGGCGGGGCCTCCCTCGGCGCCGTGCTCGTCGTGACGACGGTGCCGTCGGTCGGCTCGTGGGGCATCGCCGGTGCCGCGTTCGCGGGCGCCGCGGTCGTCTCCGCCGTCGTCTTCGGACTCGCGGCACGGGGCGGGTTCCAGCAGAACCGGCTGGTCCTCGTCGGGTTCGGCGCCGCCACCGGCACCTCCGCCCTGATCAGCCTGATCATCGTCCTCACCGACCCGTTCAACGCGACGAAGGCCCTCACCTGGCTCTCGGGCTCCACCTACGGGCGGACCCTGCCCGACGCGGCGCCGCTCGCGGTCGTCCTCGCCGTGGGCGTACTCGTCGCGGTGCTCAACCGCACCGAGCTCGACCTCGTCTCGCTCGACGAGGACACCCCGAGACTCCTGGGACTCGACCCGGCACGGGGACGCCTGGGCTTCCTCGTGCTGAGCGTCCTGCTCAGCGCCACCGCCGTGGCGGCCGCGGGCATGATCGGCTTCGTGGGCCTCGTGGCACCGCACGCGGCCCGCGCCCTGGTGGGCCGCCGGCACGTCCGCGTGATCCCGGTCTCGGTGCTCCTGGGCGCTCTGCTCGTCTGCACCGCGGACATGCTGGGCCGGACCGTGATCGCACCGGCCCAGCTGGGCGCCGGCCTGATGACCGCGGTGATCGGCACGCCGTACTTCCTCCACCTGCTCATGCGCGGGCGCCGGTAGGACGCGCACGCCTTCGCCCGCTCCTACGACGCCGGGGAACCCTGTACGGGGTCCCCGGCGTCGGCATGTCCGCGGAACGTGACCGCGATGACCGCCGCGTTCCCGTGGCCCGCCGGAGCCGGCCTCTAGCGCACCCGGTACACCTGCCCCGTCCGCGCCCCCTCGACCGAGCGGACGTACGCCGTCGCGACACGTGCCGCCGGGACGGGCTCCATGCCCACGAAGAACGGACCGTAGGCGGGCAGGGACTCCTCGGCCACCGTCGGGCTGACCGCGTTGATCCGCTGCGGCGGGAGCTCGATCGCGGCGGCGCGTACGAACGCCTCGACCGCGCCGTTGGCCGCGGACGCGGCGGACCCGGCCACGATCGGCTCCTCCGTGAGGATGCCGCTGACCAGGGTGAAGGAGCCGGTCGCGGCCACGTGCCTGGCGCCTTGGCGGACCAGCTCCAACTGGCTGAGGGCCTTGCCGCGGAAGGTCGCCGCGAAGTCGTCCGCGGCCAGCTCGGCCAGCGGCTTGAACACGGCGTCACCCGCCGCGACGGCCACCGCGTCCAGCGGGCCGGCCTGCGCGTACATCCGGGCCACGGCCTCCGGGTCGGTGACGTCGCAGACCAGGTCACCGCCCGTGCGGCCCACGCCGACCACCTCGTGCCCGCGCTCCGCGAGCGCCTCGCGCACCGCGGAGCCCAGCGTGCCACCCGCGCCGACCAGAAGAATCCTCATGGCTCACCGTCCAAATGTCTGGAGAACCCCCCGGGAACGCCCCGGGGAGACCGGGCGAACCACCCGGCGCATCCGACGCTACGGACCGCGCTCCGCCCCCGGAAATGCCGTCCGGGCAGCGACTATGCTTCCCACGCATGGATGTGGAACTGCGTCATCTCAAGGCCCTGGCCGCCATCGCCGAGGCCGGCACCGTCACCGCCGCTGCCGCCCGGCTGCACATGACGCAGCCCGCCCTCTCCCGCACGCTCGCCCAGCTGGAGGCGCGCGTCGGGGTCCGGCTGGTCGACCGCTCCTCCCGCCATCTGGACCTGACCCGGGCCGGGGAGACCCTCCTCGGGCATGGGCGCGCCATCCTCGCCCACCTCGACGCGGCGCTCGCCGACACCCGGGCCGTCGACCGGCCGCTGCGGCTCGGCTACACGTGCGCGGTCCTCGGGCGGCAGACCGTCCCGCTGCTGCGCTCGTGGCGTCGGGCGCATCCGCACGCGCCGCTCGAAGTCGTCCGGCAGGACAACAGCACCGCGGGCCTGGCCACCGGTGACACCGACGTGGCGGTGCTCCGCACCGTGCCCGCCGACCCGCGCATCCGCACCGAGGCCCTCTACACCGAGGACCGGGTCGCCGCCCTGCCCGACGACCACCCGCTCGCGGCCCGCGAGCGGGTGCGCCTGGCGGAACTCACCTCCGGCCCGGCCCTCCCACTGGCCCTGTGGCCGGACACCGGCACCGCCTCGGTGGACCTCTGGCCCCCGGCGCGGCGCCCGGACCGCACGGTCGAGGTGCGCAACGTCGACGAGTGGCTGAACCTCATCGCCACGGGTGGCGCGTTCGGCGTCGGCGCGGCCGGCACGGCGGAGAGCCACGGTCACCCGGGGGTGCGCTTCGTCCCGGTCGACGACGCGCCCGCCGCCACGGTCTACCTCGCCCGGCCCGCCCACCCCACGCACCCGCGCACGGAGGAGTTCCTCGCGGCGGTGCGGGAGGTCGTCAGCGCCTAGGCTCCGGACGGCGCGACCGGGTCCGCGACCGGGTCGTCCGTCGCGGGCTCGACCTCAGGCCTGTCGAGCCCGCCCTTCCACCGGAAGGCGGAGGGGAGTTCGAGGCCGAAGTGGTCGAGGATGCGGGCCACGAGGTGCATGACGATGTCGTCGATGGTCTCGGGGTGGTTGTAGAAGGCCGGCATCGGAGGGAGGATCAGGGCTCCCATGCGGGCCAGGGCCAGCATGTTCTCCAGGTGGATCTCGTTCAGTGGTGTCTCACGGGGGACGAGGACGAGTTTCCGCCGCTCCTTGAGCGTGACATCGGCCGCCCGTACGACGAGGTCCTCGGCGTACCCCGCCCGGATCGCGGCCAGCGTCTTCATGCTGCACGGGGCGATGATCATCCCGTCGGTCCGGTAGGAGCCGCTGGCTATCGCGGCCGCCTGGTCCCCGGGCCCGTGGACGTGGTCGGCCGTCTCGCGCAGATCCCGCACGGTGCGGTCGGTCTCGTACTCCACCAGGGCGCGCCCCCACCGGGTGAGGACGAGGTGGGTCTCGACGTCCAGCGCCCGCAGTGCCTGGAGCGTGCGGACGCCGATGACGGCACCCGACGCGCCGGTCATGCTGACGACGATGTTCACGGCCGCGCCTTTCCGTCGTCGACCGCGACCGCCACGGGGGAAGCGGTGTGCGGTGGCCGGTCGCCGAGCGACCAGGCGATGCCGTGCAGGAGTCCGTGCCGGCTGACGACCATCGTCTCCTTGCCGAGGTGCTTCATCGTGGCCCGCACCACCAGCGCGCTCGCGACGATCACGTCCACCATGCCCGGGTGCATGCCGGGCATCCGGGCCCGCTGCGCGGCCGTGGACCCCAGCAGTTCGGTCACCACCCGGTCCACGTCGCGGTAGCTCAGCCGCCCTGGGTGGGATCCGGGTGCGGGGGACGCCCCTTCCCAGGCGATCGCCGCCACGGTGGTGACCGCCTCGGAGGCCCCGATCAGGGTGGCGTCCTGCCATCCCGGCAACGCCTCCAGCGCCTTGTCGAGCCCGGCTTCGACGGCCTGTTCGGCCTCGGCGATCTCCCGCGGTGCCGGCGGGTCGGTGCGCAGGTGGTGTTCCGCGATCCGTACGCATCCGAGGTCGGCGGAGACGGCGTGCTCGGCGTCCGAGGAGCCGAGCGCGAACTGGGTCGAGCCACCGCCGATGTCGGCCATCAGATACGGGGCCCCGGCCCGGTCCGCCAGGGCGCGGGTGACGCCCGTGAAGGCCAGGTGGGCTTCCTGTCCGCCGGACAGCGCCTCGCTCGTCAAGCCGAGCGTGTCGCGCACCAGGGCCAGGAACTCCCCGCCGTCGGCGGCGCCACGCGTCACCCAGGTGCCGCACATCCGCACGCGCTCGGCGCCGAACGCGGTGATCAGCGCCGCGTAATCGGTCAGGACCGCACGCGCGCGGCCGACGGCCTCCCGCGCCAGTCTCCCGGTGCGGTCCACGTCCTGTCCCAGGCGGATGATGTCGAACCGTTCCACCACCTCGGACATGCGCGCGTCCGGGCCGTGGCCCGCCGAGGGCAGATCGGCCACGAGGAGCCGGATCGAGTTGGTGCCGCAGTCGATCGCCGCCACCCTGGTGCGCGCGTCCCCGGCCGGCGACGGCCGCCGGTGCGACAGGTCGCCGTCGTCTCTTCGGCCCTGTGCCATGAACGCCGGGGCACCGGCCCGCCCGTCGTCGGCACGAGGCGGCCGGACGCGGGCCGTCAGGGCGGCCGGGTCGACATGGTGGATGTCTATTTTGGTCATCCAGTCGTCCTCCGGCAGCGGCCCGATGACGTAGATCTTCTTCCCGGCGCCCGCGGCGTAGCCGAGTTCCCAGGCGCAGTCACGGCCGATCGGCGGCTGGCAGATGACGCACTCGGCTTCGTCGATGGCCTGCCGGCACGCGAGAGCGCCGTCGGGGAATCCGAACGAATCGGCCTCGTCCTTGGGTAACCACAGGGTCAGCCCGAGGATGCCGGCGAGGCGTTCGGCGTGGGACGGGTCGGTCTGCTCGTTCTTGCACTTGGCGCAGTAGTAGGCATGCGGCATACGAATCGCTCCTCGGTCGGGGCGTTCACGACGGCGTTCCTACAGCGGTGTTCGGGTGGTGGCTTCGTCCTGATGGGTCGGACGTGACAAGAGAGTTGATGCGGAATCAGTTGGCAGGGCGACGCCGTCCCGCGTCAACCCCTCCTGCCGCGTCGAGGCCTCCCGGTCGGCGAGGGCGGGCGGCGTATCCGACGCGCGGGACGCACAGCTCTCACCAAAGGGTAGGTATCCGTAAGCCCTTTGAGAGGGGCGACCGGTCTCCTCCGGCACGGCCCCTCCTCCGATACGAAAAGAGCCGGCCGGTCAAATTGCCGACCGATTTCGGAGTCCGTTTCCTTCCCCGCGCTCCAGACTTGCACCCTTTGCCGGTGACCGGCAGGAGACACCCGCCCCGGGCCGGAACACCCTTCCTCTGAATTGGCGTCAACAGCCCTTGCTCCACTAGACTTTACGCGCACACCGGCAAAAAGGAGAGGCGCCATCCATGGGCACCAAATTCATTGAGGTAGACGAATCCCACAAGGGCCAGCCCAACGTGGAGGAAGGGGTAAAGACGATCGAGGTCAGCGGTCAGGCGATCACGACCCCGATTTTCGTCAAGCGGATCGACTTCGACGACCTCGCCCCCGAGGTGACCGACAATCTGACCACGGTCAAGTTCGCCGTGACGGTGACCGAGGAAATGGAGGACCTGACGGGGGAGGTGGACGAAGACGGTTCCCCGGTGACGGAAATCAAGGAAATCCAGGTGCCCAAGTGGCTCGAAATCGACCTGGGTCCCGAATCCTTGAGGCAGTACGAAGAGGTAATGGCGCCCTTCTTCGCCGGCGCCCGCGAAACCGAGGCACCGACCATTCCCGCGCCCCGCAAGCGCCGGAAGAAGTGATCCCGGGCCCCTCTCCTGCCGCCAGGAGAGGGGCTTCGTCACCGCCGGGCGGGTTTCCCCTCGGGGCTCGCCCTCAGGCGCGCGGCCCGAGGAACAGGCCACCGCTCGCGTCGATGACCTGACCGGTGATCCAGCGCGCGGCGCCGGAGGCGAGGAACGCGACCACGTCGGCGACGTCGTCGGGCCCGCCGAGCCGGTCGAGCGCTGTCATGCCGGCGATGCGTTCGGCCAGGCCCGGCGCCTCGAAGAACGCTCCGTTGGCCGCCGTCCTGGTGGCGCCGGGAGCGACCGCGTTGACCGTGATCCCCCGCGCCCCCAGCTCGTTGGCCAGGGTCCTGCTCATCGTCTCGACCGCGCCCTTCGTCATGGCGAAGGACGTCTGGGCGGGGTTGGCCATCCGGGTCGCCACGGACGAGATCGTGATGACGCGGCCACCGTCGCGGAGCAACGGCAGCGCTCGCTGGATGATGAAATACGGCGCTCGCACGTTCACCGCGAAGAGGTGGTCGAACTCCTGCCGCGTCGTGACGCCGATCGGGCCGGCGGGCGCGGCCGCCGCGTTGTTGACGAGGATGTCGAGCGGCCGCCCGGCCAGGCCGGCCTCGACCCCCGCGAAAAGCGTCTCGACGTCGTCGTCCGTGCCCAGTTCCGCCCCGACGGCGAACGCGGTCCCACCGGCGCGCCCGATCTCGTCCACCGTCGCCCTCGCGCCGTCCTCGTCCGTGCCGAAATGCACGACGACCACGGCCCCCTTCACCGCCAACCGGACCGCGATCGCCTTCCCTATGCCGCGCGACGCCCCGGTCACCAGAGCTGTCCTGCCCGTCAGATCGCTCATACCGCCCCACCCCTTTGGCTGTTAGCGTCTACCAACTTGGTAGTCACTACCACTCCGGTAGGGTCTACCACATGCCCGACCAGCACTCAACACTGCGCGCACAACGCCGAGTCGAGACGCAGCGCGCGATCCAGGCGCACGCGGTGCGTCTGTTCACCGAGCGCGGCTACGACGCCACGGCCATGACCGACGTCGCCGAAGCCGCGGGCGTGTCGCCCATGACCCTGTACCGGCACTTCCCCACGAAGGAAGACCTGGTGCTCATCGACCAGAACGGCCGGCTCGTCGCCGAGCGGATCGCCGCCTCACCGGCCTCACGGCCCCTGGTCCGCCGCATCGGCGCCGCCCTCGTCGACTCGGCGGCGGCGCTGACCGGCGACGAGCCGACGGCGAACGCCCAGTTCCTGCTGGCCCGCCTCCGGCTCATGATCTCGACCCCCGCCCTGCGGGCCAGGCACCTGGACAACCACTACGCCCTTCAGCAGGCGATCGTCGAAGCCCTGGGAAACGAAGCCACCGACCCCGGCACCGCGTTCCGCGCCCAGGCGGCGGCCGGCGCCTGCCTTGCCGCGATGCACACGGCGCTGGTGCGCTGGGCCGAGGACGACGGCCGGACCGACCTGCCAGGCTTGATCGCGCAGGCCCTTGCCGCCGCGTTCGGCGACGACGTGCTCGCCCCCGTCCCGGACGCGTGAGAAGGACCTCCGCACACTCGCCGAAGCGAACGGTGCCGAGCGTCCCTCCCCACGTGGCTCAGTACGCCCGGTGCCGGGCGGGGTGCGAGACGGCGGACCCGGCCGGCCGCCGCTCTCAGGACGACGTGCGGCAGTACTCGGCATCGACGATCTTGAGCAGGGACGACGCGTCCCAGTCGCCGTTGTAGTTGTAGGCGAGCTGGTGGCGGCCGTCCTCGGTGGTCACCGCCATCGACAGCCACCCGAGGATGCCTCCGCCATGGCCCCAGAGCGTGGTGCCGCAGCTCGTCCTGAGCCGTGCGAGGCCGAGCCCGTAGGACGTGTACGGGGAACCGGGGGCGGCGGGAACGGTGGTCTTCATCGCCTTCAGCTGCTTCGGCGGCAGCAGCTCGCCGCGCAGCAGGGCGCCGTAGAACCGGTTCAGGTCGCCCGCGGTGGAGATGATGTCGCCGTCGGCCCAGCCCTGCGATCCGTTCCTCTCGGTGATGTCGTCGATGCGGTCGGGTGCCGACGCGAACAGCTTGGAGTAGCCGCGGCTGCTGGGCCGGGGCAGGTGGATGCTGTTGCCGGGGTTGGACGTGTTCTTCAGCCCCAGTGGCCTGATGACGCGGTCGCGGATTTCGTCCTCGTACGGCCTCCCGCCGGCCTTCTCGACGATCAGCCCCGCGAGGATGTAGTTGGTGTTGGAGTACGAGTGCTCGGCGCCGGGCTTGAACAGGGGTTTGTGGGAGAGCGCCACCTTCACGTGCTTCTCGGGCGGCAGGGTGTCGTAGCGGTGTCCGAGGTAGCCGTCGCCCCGCGTGTACGTCCTGGCGTACTCCTCGTCGGCCAGGTAGTCGAACAGGCCGCTGGTGTGGTTGAGCAGCTGCCGGACGGTGATCTCGCGGCCGTCGTTGCCGTTGCCCCGCACCACGCCGGGCAGCCGGCGCTCCACGGTGTCGTCGAGGTCGAGTCTCCCTTCCGCCTCCATCTGGAGCAGGACGGTCGCCACGAACGTCTTGGTGATGCTGCCGACGCGGAACTTGTCGTTCTTCCCGCGAGGTGCCCCTGACGTCAGGTCACCCACGCCCGACGCCGACTTCCAGACACCTCCGGTGTCACGCGCCTGGGCCGTGACGCCGGGGACGCCCGCCTTCACGGCCTCGTCCATCGCGCGCTGCGTGGCCCGGTGTCCGGACCCCGCTGGGGGCGTGTGCGTCGCTGCCTGGGCGGGCGCCACGAAGGCGGTGGCGGCCACCGCGACCCCCGCCACTCCGGCCTTCGTGCTCTTCCGTAACGCCATCGCGCACTCCTCACAGTCGTCCGAAGCGGCGTCCGTACGGCCCGGGAGGCAACCGCGGGAGTCACCGTCCGCGTTGCGGGAGGGCCGCTTGTGTACCAAGACCGCGGTCAGTGCAGGAGTGGTTGAGAGGCGTGAGCCCACCGTCGGCTACGCGGGTCAGGATGCCGGCGTCCGGTCAGCTCCGGCTCGTACCGCCGGACTTGCCGCGGGAGACCGGACGGCGGCGCACCAGGACCAAAGGGACGGCCCCTACGAAGGCCACCGCTGTAGGCGCGGCGGCAGCCGCCTTGTCGATGCCCTTCTGGCCGAACGTGGCGGGAACGGAGAGCGTGTCCCAGCGGTCGACGGGCCAGGCGATGACGACGGCGCGGCCCACCACCTTGTCCACGGGGACGAAGCCCTTGTCTTCCTCCTCCTGGTGGAAGCGGGAGTCCTCCGAGTCCTGCCGGTGGTCGCCCATCACCCACAGCCGGTCCTTGGGCACCGTTACCTTGAACCGGCTCTCCGGGTTCATGCTGCACGGCACGTCGCCGGGGAAGACGTAGGGCTCCTCCAGCGGCTTTCCGTTGACCTTCAGCGGGCCGGCGCCCTCGCACTCGACGGTGTCGCCGGCGACGCCCACGACCCGCTTGATCAGGTCCTTCTCGCCGGCGGACGGCATCAGCCCGACGAAGCCCAGCGCCCTCTGCACCACATTGGGCTCGGGCGTCGGATGATTCCTCATCCACTGCCCCGGGTCGTGGAAGACGACGACCTCGCCGCGGGCGGGCTTCGCGCCGAACCACGGGGTCAGCTTGTCGACCAGGACCCGGTCGCCCGGTTGCAGGGTGTTCTGCATGGACTCGGAGGGGATCGAGAACGCCTGCACCAGGAAGGACTTGATCAGCAGTGCCAGCACCAGCGCGACCACGATGAGCAGGGGAAGTTCCTTCCACAGCGGCCGCTGCGCCTTCCCGGGCCTTCCGGCCCTCCCCCACCTCCTCGCCTTCCCCGCCGGCTTCCCGGGCCTCTCCCCCGGCCCGTCCCGCTCCGACCGCTCGCCGGCCACCACGTCCCCCACCATCCGCTCCTCGCCTCGGCCCTCGCCCGCTCCGTCCGCGGCGCGGGTCCCGGAACTCCTGATCGAGCGGGATGTTCCGGCAATGTCACCCTATGCGAGGAGGGATGACGGCCGGTCGTGAAGTGCGCCACCGCCTCGGGGCAGGGCACCGCCGAGGGGTTGCCTGTCACGCGGAAGGGCTCCGACCCTGACGCGAGGTCAGGGTCGGAGCCCTTCCGGCACCGCACCCGGAGCGCGGCTCACACCAGTTCTGGTTGCGGTTCCGGTCGGCGCACCGGTGCGGCCTCCGGTTCCCGTTCCCACAGTTTGGTGGTCCGTACGTAGCCGTAGATCACCGAGGTCATCGCCAGGATGAGCAGGGGGCCGAACACCCACGGATACTCGGCCATCTCCATCGGCAGATAGCGGTAGGACGCCAGGAGGGCGGCGAAGACGATTGCCCCATAGGAGACCAGCCGGGTTCCCGACCGGTCCCAGCCACGGTCGAGCGAGCGCAGCGCTCCCTCGACCGTGAGCGCGAACACCACACCGGCGACGAGGTCCACGCCGTAGTGGTAGCCGAAGCCCAGCGTGGCGCTGAGCGTGGCGACCAGCCAGAACGCCCCCGCGAAGCGCAGGAGGCGTGGCCCCTTGCGGGAGTGAATGAAGATCGCGGTGGCCCAGGCCGTGTGCAGGCTGGGCATGCAGTTGCGCGGGGTGATCCCGTCGTACGGCACCGGGTGCGGGGTGCCGATCGACAGCGGGGTGTCCGGCCACAGGTCGGCCACCGCCCAGTGCAGACCGCCGGTGCCGGAGGTGCCCGGGCCGAAGGCGAAGATCGGTCCGACCACCGGGAAGATCATGTAGATGCCCGGCCCGAGGAGGCCGATCACCAGGAAGGTGCGCACCAGGTGGTGGCTCGGGAAGCGGCGCTCGGCGGCCACGTTGCGCAGCTGGTACAGCGCGACGACGATCGCGGCCACCGCGAGCTGCGCGTAGACCAGGTCGAGAACATGGGTGCCGACCGGGCCGGTGGCCTTGAGGATCCGGCCTGCCAGCCACGACGGATTGCCGAGCGCGTGATCGGCGGTCGCCACGTACTCGTCGAGCACCGTCGAGCGGGTCTTCGCCGTGATGAGCAGCCAGGTGTCACCGGTCTTGCGGCCGGCCACCAGCAGCAGGCCCAGTCCGACGCCCTTCAGCAGCAGGGCGCGTTCCTTGCCGGTGCGGCGTGTGAAGGCGATGACCGCGCAGCCCAGGATCACCCACAGCGCGCCGTTGCCGAAGAAGTGGCCGTCGGGCGTCTTCGCGTCGACCGCCCACCGCACCAGCACGAAGACGACGTCGATACCGATCGCGGCACCGGCCGCGATGAACCGTTGCCGCCAGGTGAGCACCACCATCATCAGTGCCATACCGCCGTACAGCGGCCCTGGCTTGGGGGCGAATATCACCTCTCTCACCTGATTGGTGATCGGCCCCGGCTGACCGGTGTAGTGGCGTGCGGCGATCTCCAGCGTGACGAGGAAGCCAAGGGCGACCACGCCGGCCGTGGCCCACAGGATCGTCCGTGGTCGACGCCACGCGGCGAACCTATTTCGGCAGTTTATTCGCGAAAGCACCCGCCGATACTATCCGTATCAATTGTTTGACCGACGTGCGAGATGTTAGTCAAAGAGGTCACTCTTCGTGCCCGGATGGCGCGGGTTTCCGGTGCGGGGACAGCTCCCGTTCGGCGACCGTCCGGAAATCGCGCGGCGGGCGGCCGGTGAGCCGCTGGACGGCGTCGGTCGTACGGTCCTCGGCGCCCTCGGCGATGGCCCGGTCCATGTCGGCCAGCATCGTGGCGAACTCCGGCGGCATCAGTGCGGTGAGCCGGTCGCGCATGCCGTCGTAGGTCAGGCGGTGGTGGGTGACAGGGCGGCCGGTGACCTGGCTGACGATCGCGGCGATGCCGTCGTGATCGAGCGCCTCCGGCCCGGTCAGGATCAGGTCGGTACCGGGGGCGCGGTCGTCGGTCAGGGCGTGTGCGGCGACGGCGGCGATGTCGTCGGCGTCGACGAAGCCGACCCGGCCGGCCCCGGCCGCGGTCTGGATGACGCCGCGCTCACGGATGCTGTCGGCGTGGGCGTGCGCGCCGGTGAAGTTCTGCATGAACCAGGAGGGCCGCAGCACCGCCCACTGCTCGAACAGACCGGGCAGGGCCCGGTGCACCGCTCCTGCCGCCGGGCCGCCCTCGGGGATGGCCGAGGAGCTGAGAAGTACGGCGCGACGGACACCGGCGGCGCGGGCCTGCCGCAGGAAGGGCAGCATGACCGCGGCCGGGTCGGGGTCACCGACGGGCGGGACGAGGTACACGGCGTCGGCTCCGGTGAGGGCGGTGCCGAAGGTGGCGGGGTCGTACCAGTCGAAGACGACCGGCTCCGCGCCCGGGAGCGGGGTGCCCCGTCGGCCGGCGGCCTTGACGCGGTGGCCGGCGGCGACCAGCCGCGCGGTGGTGCGGCCGCCGGTGGTACCGGTGGCGCCGGTGACCAGGACGGTGACACTGCCGGTGACGGTCATCGGGCACCGCTCCCCATGAGGTCCATGCCGGGCGTACGGACGGCGAGAGGGTTCCAGTAGTCGCGGTAAGAGGTGAACCGCCCGTCCTGGACGGTCACGACGGCGATGTAGGTCATGTCGAAGGGGCTTCCTGTCGTGACCATGCGGCCCACCCCGCGCATCTCGACCACGAGGGTGCCGGGGTCGGCGGTCTCGTGGATCTTCAGGTCGGGGAAGTCGTGCAGGTCGATGTGGTCGGGGTAGTCGCGCATGTAGGCGGCGACGGCCTCCCGCCCGTCCAGCCGCCCGGGCCACCCCGGCGGAGCGAAGGGGAACTCCATCACTCCGTGCTCGGCCCACAGGCCGACCCAGGCGGGAATGTCCTTGTCGAGGAGCAGGCTCAGGCTGTGGCGGTACAGCTCCGCCGGCGAGGTGGTCGCGGGCATGGGGTTCTCCGTCCCGTACGATACGGACCAGCGGTCCGCTTCTCCTGGCAAAGATACGGACCGCCGGTCCGTATCGCAACCGGAGGAACCCCGTGCCCGAACCCGAACGCAAGCCACGCAAGGACGCGGTCCGCAACCGGGCGGCCGTCTTCGCGGCGGCCGACGCCCTCTTCGCCGGCTGCCGGAGTCCCGAAGAAGTGACCATGGCCGACATCGCGGCGGCGGCCGGCGTCGGCAAGGGGACGCTCTTCCGCGCCTTCGGCGACCGCACGGGGCTGATCCGCGCGCTGTACGAGGCCCGGCTCGAACCCCTCAGGACCGCCGTCGAAGAGGGCCCGCCACCGCTGGGCCCCGCCACCCCACCGCTCCAGCGCGTGCCGGCCCTGCTCGACGCCGTCCTGTGCTTCAAGCTCGACAACCGCCACCTCGCACAGGCCCTGGAGGGCACCGGCACGGACAGCCCCTACCGGACGGCACACTACGAGCGCTGGCACACCCTGCTCCGCGACCTGCTGGAAGGTGTCCCGGGAGCGGCCGACAGCGACTTCACCGCCCACGCCCTCCTCGCCGCCACCCGCGCCGACCTCGTCTCCTACCTGACCGACGAGAAGGACATGCCGCGCGAGGAACTACGGGAACGGCTGGCGAAGTTCACCGCCGGGGTTCTCACCGGGACCGCGTGAGACCGTCCGGCGAGGTGATGACCGATCGGTGACAGTGTCACGCCGGAGGTACGTGGCAGCCACCGAAGACCCACGTCACCTCGACTGTGTCACGGGCCGATCTCGAACCGGGGCGGTTCGAGGCCCGTGAGGCATCCGGTCTTCGGGGCGGTCGGATCGTCGAAGAAGGAGACGGTGATCTCCTGGGCGCACTTGGACGTGGCGAACACGACATGGGGCTCGTAGGGCACCGTCACGACCGTGGCGCGGCTCAGCGCGCGGGCGACATACGGCCCGTTGGCCGCCCCGGTCTGGGCGTCGAAGCCGCCCGACAGGGCGAGGGTGGGTATGTCGCTCCGCGTGACGTCCCGGATCGAGGGAGGCGCCGCGGGGACGTTCCAGACGGCGCAGTCCGGACGGAGGAAGGTGAGCTGCGGGGCCTGGGCCAGTACCGAGCGGGGGAAGGACGGGAACGCCTCCCGCCCACCCCGGAGGGCCTCGGTCCGGCTCTCGTACGGCACCCACTCACTACAGAAGACGCCGTAGGCGAGCCCGTGGGCGACCCTGCCGAAGGCCTGGGGGCTGACCTTGCCGCCCGCCCACTGTTCGGCGACCCGCCGCGGATTGCCGTGGGCCAGCTCGTCGAGGGAGCGGGGTACGCCCTCGGCCACATGGGTGGCGGAGGTCAGCCAGTTCACCAGGGCTCCGCCGTCCAGTACGACCTTCACCGGGTCCGGGTGGCCGGGGACCGTGACGGTGGTGGTGACCGGGTGGGCTTCGAGTTCGCGGACGAGGCGTTCGAAGGTGGCGGGCAGGTCCGGATAGCGGCGGGCGCACTCGGGCTGCTCCGCGCAGGCCTTGAACAGCCCGTCGAAGCCCTGCCGGGCGCTGCTCCAGGTCAGCGCCGACCCCGCCTTGGACGGCGGCAGGATGCCGTCGATGCCGACCGACCGGATCCCCTGGGGGTGTTGGCGCATGTAGATGAGCGCCAGGTGGGTGCCGTAGGAGATGCCGAACACGTTCCACCGGTCGATGCCCAGCGCGACGCGCAGGTCCGCGTAGTCGGCGGCGCTCTCGGTGTCGTTGTAGGCGCCGAGGTCGGCACCGCGGCCCGCCAGTCGGTCGCGGCAGGCGCGCGTCGCGTCGACGTGCAGGCGCTCGGTGGACGGCGCGTCCTGGACGAGGCCGACCGCGCGTGCGTTGAACTCGTCGATGTCGCGGCAGGTGAGCGCCGGGTCGGCCGAGTACGTGCCCCGCTGGGACATGAGGATCACGTCACGGTCGCGGTTCAGGCCGCCGTCGACCGCCATCTTCGCCTCCCCGACGGCGTCGTCGCCGGGCCCGCCGGCGAGCCAGACGATCGGGTCGGGTTTCGGCTCGGCGGCCGCCGCCGGCACGATCGCGACACCGAGGGTGATCTTTCGGCCGTCGGGCTTCGCACGGTTCTCGGGCACGGTGAGCGTTCCGCAGCGGGCTCTTGCGAGCGCGGCGATCGGCTCGGGCGTCTTCGGGCAGGGGCCCGGCTCGAAACGGGCGTCGCCCGCCGTCCGGGCGACCGTGCCGGTCGCCGCTCCCGCGGAGGTGCCGGGTTCCGCGCGTGCGGGCGTCGCGAGCAGGCCGGTGACGAGGATTCCGGTCGCCACCGCGGCCGGCGCGGCGTGGAGCCGGCGCGCGGTGCGGCGGCGACGGCGGGGTGCGTGGTCGAGTGCCATCTGCCCTCCGGTCACTTCGGGATGATCGTGAACGGTTTCGGGGTGAGACCGGCCACGCAGTCGGTGTCGGGCGCGGTCGGACGGGCGAGGAACGAGGCCAGCACCCGTTGCGCGCAGGGCGATTGCGGGACCACCCAGTGCCCGATCCCGGGGATCCGCACGGATGTCGAGCGGGGCAGCGTACGGGCCGCCTCCCGCGCCCAGCTCGCCCCGGTCTTCGTGTCGAACGTCCCGGAGACGATGAGTGTCGGCACCGTGCTGACGGTGGCGACCCGCTGGGTGGAGGTGCGGTCCGGTACGTCCCAGACGCGGCACACCCGGTGCTGGAACGGAAGCTGCGGCGCCTGGGCCAGGACCGTGTCCGGCCACCCGGGGAAGGCCCACCGCCCCGCCTTCAGCACGTCGGACGGCGTGGAGCCCGGCACCCACTCGGCACACGCCACCGACTCCGTCAGGCCGTGGGCGGTCCGGCCGACGGTCTGGACCGAGTCGGCCGCGCGGGCCCGCGCGAAACGCTCCGGACGTCCGTGGGCGAGCTCTTCGATCGCCGCGGGGACATCGGGCGGCTTGACGGCGTTGGCGACCAGCAGGTTCAGCAGCGCTCCCCCGTCGAGGACGACCTTCACCGGGTCCCCTCCGCTCGGTGGCCGCGCGTTCAGCGTCAAGGGCCGTGCTTCCAGCCTGCGCACCTGCTCGGTGAGGGTGCGGCGGAGGTCCGGGTAGCGTCTCTTGCAACCGGGCTCGGCCGCGCACACGTCCAGGAGGTTCTCGATGCCCTCACGGGCGCTGCTCCAGGTCCACGGCAGGGTCGCGATGTGCGGAGGAGTGACCGAGTCGATCGCCACCGCGCGAATCCCCTGGGGGTGTTCGCGAAGGTAGGTGAGGGCCAGGTCGCTGCCGTAGGAGTAGCCGTAGACGTTCCACCGGGGGATGCCCAGTGCCGTGCGCAGGTCGGCGAAGTCGGCGGCGTTCTCGGTGGTGTTGTAGGCGCTCAGGTCGGTCCCGTCGGCCGCCAGGCGGTTCCGGCAGTTCTTCACCGAGTCCAGCAGGAGCCGTTCCGCCTGCCGTGAGTCGTGGCCGAGCCCTACGTACTCCGCGGAGAACCGGTCCAGCTCCGGGCAGGCGAGGTGGGGCCGGTCGTAGAGGTTGCCGCGCTGGGCCATGACGATCAGCGCGCGGTCCCGGTTCAGGCCGGAGTCGACGAGGAAGGGAATGTCGTCGAACGTGTCGCCGCCGGGGCCTCCCGCCATGAACACCACCGGGTCCTCGGCGGGCTTCGCCGACGTGGCGGGAATGACCGCCACGGCCAGCCGGATCGTCCGGCCGGCCGTGGCGGCGTGGTTCTCGGGCACTTTCAGGGAGCGGTTTTCAGGGACCTCCAGGAAGCCGCACCGCGCGGTGCTCAGCGCGGCTATCGGCTCGGGTGGCTTCGGGCAGGGAGCGGGCACGAACCGCGACACGACGGCCGGGCCGGGCCCGGCGGTGCGGCTGTGAGGCGATGCGGCGGCACTCCCCGGTGCCGGACCGAATGCCGCCAGGACCACGGCGGCCGAGACCGCCGCCGCGTTGATGCCGTGCTTGGTCATGTGATCCCGTTCCTCTGCCGGTATCCACGGCTGCCCAGCCGGACAAAGCCACGGCGGTTCGGGCGGATCGCACCTTATGGACGATACCGGGTGGGTCGGACGGGCGCATACGGACGGCACCAGGCCGGATGAATACGCTCGGCTCACCTCACCGTCGGACACTACGATCGGCGTGCGGCCCTCGGCGGACCCGCTACTCGATTGCTCGATTGCTCGATCGGGAGGTCCTGACATGACCAGTAAGTTCACCGAGCTCGCGATCGACTGCGCCGATCCCCGTGGTCTCGCCCGGTTCTGGTGCTCGGTCCTCGACTACGAGGTGCGGGACGAGGACGAGGGAATCGTCATCATCGGCTCCCCCGCGGTGCCCGAGGGCAGGAACCGCCCCGGCCCGGTGCCACCGGCGTTGACGTTCGCGCGCGTGCCCGAGGGCAAGGCCGTCAAGAACAGGCTTCACATCGACGTCAACCCGGCCGACAGGGACCAGGACGAAGAGGTCCGCCGCCTGCTCGGCCTGGGCGCTCGGTACGCCGACGTCGGCCAAGGCGAGGAGAGCTGGGTCGTGCTCGCCGACCCGGAGGGGAACGAGTTCTGCGTCCTCGCGGACCGCTGCCCCTGACCAGGCGGCCCTGACATACCGGTTCCGGCAGCCCTCAGACCATGATGAGCAGGCGCGTACCGGGCTTGAGCTTCCTGTTCACCGAACGGCTCTGCACATAGACCTCCAGCTTGGGGTTGTTCCCCGCCTTCACCGAGACGGTCCCCTGGATGCCCGTACCGAACAGAAGGCTGCGCGCCGCGTCGCCCGTGTAGGCGCGGTCGGTGTCCTTCTCCACCACGATGACCTCCTTGTTCGGCTGGACCTGGGCCCGGGCGCCCAGCTGGTAGTAACAGGCACCGCGTTCGTACGTCACACCCGGATGCGAATCGACGAAGGGGCGGATCTCGGCCTCCTTGTCGACCTTCAGGAGCCGGTACTTGTTCGCCGGGACCGGTTCGAGGTTCGCCCGCACCTCGTCGATGGAGATGTCCTGACCGACGGCGAACAGGTTCTTCGTGCCGCGCACACCCTTCTCGCGGGCCCGGAGGAAGCTGGTGGCGGCGGCGCGCACGGTGCCGATGGCCTCCTCGACGCCCTCCTGGGAATCCGCGTCCCAGATGGCGATGTTCCCGGCCGGGAAGCCGTAGTTCTGGGCGGTCCGCTTGGCCAGGGAGTTCGGGACGAGGATCGCGGACGTCCAGTGGCCCGGGAGCCCGCCCATCCTCGCCGCGATCCTGTCCAGCCATGGGCCGAGGACGGCCATGTCGCCGTCGTGCCGCCTGTCGCCGCCGGAGGCGTTCTCCTCGCCGTCCGTCACCACGATCTGGAGGAAACTGTGCTCACCGTATTCCTCCCAGATGTGTCCCAGGTCGTCCAGGGACTTCAGGGAAGCCTCGATGAGGGCCGTGGCACCGTTGTTGACGCGGTACAGACCGCGCATGGACGGCAGGTGCTTCACGTCCATGTCCCAGACCAGGTTCTCCACCCTGTGGTCGAAGGAGTAGAGGCTGATCCGGGTCTCGTGACCGAGGCTGTCCGACTCGGCCTTCAGCCCCGCCACGAACTCGTCTACCACCCGCACGAGTTGGCTCTGGTGCGGACGCATGGAACCCGAACAGTCCACGACCAGCGCGACGTGATTCACCTTGTGCTGGATCCTGTTGGCGGACATGTCTGTACTCCCTCTCCGAGGCTCGCTGAGTGATTTCACTCTATGAGGAGGCACTGACAACGGCGTCTGACGCTCCGGCACCGCTCCCCGCCCCGAGCCGCCTCCGGCTCCCTCAGCAGTGCGCGCTGTAGCGGACGCACCCGGGCGACGGAGCATGGCCGCTGTCCCACTGGTGCTGTGCGACCACCAGCACCCCTCCGGCCAGGAGGGCCACCAGCAGGTGCGCGATCACCGTCCAGCGGGCACGGAAGATTCCCGCGAGCACCGCCGTGACGAGGACGGCGATCAGCAGCACCCGCACCCGCCCGAGGTGCGCGAGGCGGGCCGCGTCGATCCGCTCCCGTTCGCCTTGCGCCGCCCATACCTCCAGGCCGAGGCCGAACATCCAGTCCAGCACGAGCCACGCCGTCTCCAGCAGGAACAACGGGATCGCGAAGGCGAGGTCGACGCCCCGGCGTGTCCGGTGCGACCAGGGACGGCGGCGCTCCGGCGCCGGAGAGGTGAACATCATGGCCGCAGGGTGCCGAGCCCGGCGGCGGGTGCGCATGAGTACGCGTACTCATGCGCGGCTCCCTTCCCCCGGTGGGCGCGATGCCGCAGAAGGAGGGGACACGTCGACGGGCCGGCCGCGGCCTGCCTTCCGGCGCGTGCCGAGTCGCGGTGTGTCACGTCCGGCTCCGGGCCGGATCGTGCTCGGGGTGCGGCGTGCGGTCGTGCCGCGGAAGCAGGAAAGGGGTGATCAGCATGAGGAGACCCGCGACGGCGATCGCGGTACGGGGGCCGGTGACGCCGCCCAGCAGGCCCCACAGCGCGGTCATGGCCGCGACGGTCACCTTGCTGGTGACCGACCACGCCGACAGGGTGCGGGCGACCCGGTCCGGCGGCGTCCGGTCGAGCCGGTAGGTGGCGAACACCGGGTTGAACACGCCCATGCAGGTGATCAGGCCGAACTCGATCGCGATGACGAGCACGAGCCCGGCCACGCCGGGGCGGATGAAGGCCAGCCCGAGCGACCAGCACGCGCGCAGCGCCCCGGCGGTGAGCATGACCTTGTGCCGACCGAACCGTGGGACGAGTCGGCGGGCCAGCCGCGAGCCGATGATGCCGCCGACGCAGGGCAGGCCGAACGCGAGGCCGTACTGCCAGGGGGCGAACCCGAGGTCTCCGAGCATGAGAACGGCGAGCGGCGGCAACGTGGCCATGATCAGGCCGCTGATCAGGACCGTGTTGAAGAACAAAGGGCACAGGGCCGGGTCGTTCAGGATGTACCGCCACCCGTCGAGCAGGTCGCCGGGCCGGAGCCGCTTCCCGTACGCGCCGGTGCGCGCCGGAAGCGGCTCGCCGCCGCCGATCGCACGGATCCCCACGGCCGAGAGGAGGAAGCTGACCGCGTTGGCCGCCACGGTCATCACCGGGCCGAACAGCCCGATCGCGGCCGTGCCGGCCGGCGGTCCGAGCACGGTGGCGGTCCAGGTCGTGGACTCGAAGCGTCCGTTCGCGACGAGCAGGTCCTCCGGTGGCACGAGCGCCTTCAGACAGGCACCACTGGCCGCGTTGAAGGCGATGTCCGCCGCACCGACGACGACGGACACGACCAGGAGCTGGACGAATCCGAGCAGCCCGAGTGCGTACGCGGCGGGGACGCTGATCAGCGCCACGAACCGGGTCAGGTCCATCGCGACCATCACCGGCCGCTTGCGGCGGAACTCCACCCATGGACCGAGCGGCACCGCGACCGCCGCCCCTACCGCCAGCCCCGTCGCCGACAGCATCGAGACCGCGGTCGGCCCGGCGTGCAGCACAAGGATCGCGATCAGGGCGAACGCGTCGAACGCGAGCCACGTGCCGAACGTACTGACCGCGTACGCCGCCCACAGCCACCCGAACCGCCGGCCCAACGGCCTCCTGCCCACCATCCTCAGCCCCCCAGACACCTCACCCGAACAAGCCGCCACGCCCGTCACGCGAATCCGCGGACCGCTTCGGCGACAACGGTCCCATGACGCGTCGAGCCGGCCGGAGGCGGAGCGGATCACCCGCCGGCACCGGGGCGGCCGGCCCAGGCCGCGCGGGCTCGGCGCACGAGGACACGCTACGCCGACCGGTGCAGACCCCACCCGCCACGCCACCCTCGACGAGCCCGTGGAGAAGACTGGGCGGACACTGTTCGGGATCTGCTCGCGACCGGGCTTGAGGCCTTGGCGTACCGGCCCGGCCGCACAGCGGCGGATCACCGACCGATGGCTCGTGCCCGACAGATCCGGACCGGAGGAGCGTCTCCCATGAAGATCCATCTGACCAGCGTCTTCGTCGACGACCAGGCAAAAGCCCTGCACTTCTACACCGAGGTCCTCGGCTTCGTGAAGAAGCACGACGTCCCGGTGGGCGAGAAGGACCGGTGGCTGACCGTCGTCTCTCCCGACGACCCCGGCGGCACCGAACTCCTCCTGGAGCCCGCCGGCCACCCGGCGGCCAGGACCTATCGCGACGCGCTCGTCGGGGACGGCATCCCGCTCGCCCAGTTCGCCGTCGACGACGTGAAGGCGGAGTACGAGCGCCTGCGCGGCCTCGGCGTCCGCTTCACCCAGGAGCCCATGGAGATGGGCGCCGTCACCACGGCCGTCTTCGACGACACCTGCGGCAACCTGATCCAGATCGCCACACAGCCGCAGTAGGCGTCCGCCCTGGCACGAGGGCCCGGCCACCACGGCCGGGCCCTCGCCCGTCCCGGCCCTGACCCCGGTCTCCCGAAATTTTTTCGTCCGCCCGTCACATTCCTCCTTCGCCGTGGGTCATAGAGGCAGAGACCTGGGAGAGCACCTCCCGGGCGGACGCATTGGAGATGGTGAAGATGACCGTGGCGAGCACCCCCGTTCTGGTCACCGGCGGCACGGGCACGCTCGGCCGCCTCGTCGTGCCCCTCCTGCGGGAGGCCGGTCGCACCGTGCGGGTACTCAGCCGGCGTGGCGGCGATCCTGCTGACGGTGTCGAGCACGTGGCCGCCGACCTGCGCAAGGGCGAGGGAATCGACGCCGCGCTCAGCGGGGTCGACACCGTCCTGCACCTCGCGGGCGGCCCCAAGGGCGACGACGAGGCCACGCGACACCTGGTGCGGGCCGCGCAAGCCGCCGGTGTGAATCACTTGGTGTACATCTCGGTCATCGGGGCGGACAAGCTGCCGCTGGGCTACTTCAGGGCCAAGCTGGGCGCGGAGCGGGCAATATCGGACTCCGGGATTCCGTGGACGACGCTGCGGGCCGCCCAGTTCCACGACCTGGCCCTGACGGTCGTGGAGAAGATGGCGAAGCTGCCGGTGGTACCCGCCCCGGGCGGGCTCCGCTGGCAGCCGGTCGACGCGCGCGACGTCGCCGTACGCCTCGTGGAACTGGCCCTCGGCCGCCCGGCCGGCCTCGTGCCCGACCTCACCGGGCCGAAGGTGTACGGCCTGGACGACCTGAGCCGCGGCTATCTGGAGGCGCGCGGCAAGCACCGGATGACGCTGCCCGTCCGGATGCCGGGAAAGGTCGGCCGCGCCTACCGCGCGGGCGAGAACCTGACTCTGGAAGGCGCCTCGGTCGGACAGCGGACCTGGGAGGACTTCCTCGCCGAGCGGGTGGCAGCGGCCTAGTCGCGCGAGCGCCGGGGCCGGCGGGCGTCCGGGAGGTCAGTTCTTCGGGCTCTTCGGGCTCTTCAGGGTTTCAGGCCGTAGAAGTGCATCGGCGAGTTCGGCCTGAAGCCGATGCGGGGGTACACCGGCGCCCCCGCCGCCGTCGCGTGCAGGGTGGCACGTGTCAGGCCGGTGGCCCGGGCGCCCTCGTACAGGGCCTTGCGCGTCACCGCCTCTCCGTAGCCCCGGCGCTCCCATTCCGGGGCCGTGGCGACGAGCGCGACGAAGAGCCGGCCTTCCGCCTCCACCGCCCCGGCGCACGTCACCGGGACCCCGTCCCGTACGCCCAGGTAGGCATGCACCTGCTTCCTCCACAGCGTGGACCCGAGGAGCCCGTCGCGGCCGTCCTCCAGCGCGAATCCGTAAGCCCGCGAGTTCAGGTCCGCGTACGCCTGTAGCTGTTCGTCCGTGGTCACGCGCACGAAGGTCAGATCGGGGTGGGACGGCTCGGGGAGGGGAAGGAAGTCGCCGGCCATCCCGGTGCCGGGGAAGGCGTGGTCGAGGCCCGCCTTCTCCGCCGCCGCCGGCATTCCCGCGCGTGCCTCGTCGCTGAGGAGGTCCTCGAAGAGCCACAGGAACCCGGGGTGTTCCTTCGCGCGCATGATGTCCGCCGCCTGGCACAGGCGTTGCTCGAAGAGCGCCGTGTCCGCGTCGACATCGGTCAACGTGACGCAGTTCCAGAAGGCGAACCGGCAGTCGGCCCAGCGGACGGCGATTCCGGGAAGGTCCCGCACATCCGCGTCCGCGTCACGGTCGAGGACCATGGCCCGCCAGACCACGGCGAGCTGCTCCATCGATTCGATCGACTCCGTACGTTCCGTCATCAGACCTCCTGAACAGTGAAGTTATGCGAAAGTCTCCGCCGGCAGAGTCGAAAGAGCCGACCTGGAACAGCGTCAGTCCGGTCGCGTTACGGACCACACAGGACAGCCAAGTCACCTTATCCGACGGACCCTGAGTACCGTTCTTCAACTCTCCGTCTGCACAGCACTACTGAGACACCCATCCGGATCATGGCTGGGCCGGTCCGGCCCCCTCAGGTGGGCGATGCCCCGGTCCAGAGCGGCTTCCAGGTGGTCCAGGCCGCCCGTTGTCAGCAGGATCATCACGCCGCCCTGAACCCCGGCGAGAAGGGCGGCGGCCTCGCGGTCGGCGTCCAGTCCGGGGGGTATCTCGCCGATACCCTGCATATGGCGGATGCCCGAGGCGAGTTGGTCCTGCCACCGCTTCAGGAGTTCACAAGCCACGGCCCGCGCGGCCTCCGTGGCCGCTCCGATCCGGGACATGGCCGTGTGCAGCGGGCAGTTCTCGCCTTGCGCGCGGTAGCGCGCGACGACCTTGTCCCGCCACTGCCACCACGCGGCCCAGCTGGTCAGAGAACCCAGCTCCGGCTGCTGGTCCGCGATGACCCGGTCCGCCTCGTGGCGGGCCACGGCCAGCAGCAGTTCGTCCTTCCCGCTGGGGAAGTAGTGGAACAACTGGCTCTTGCTGGTCGCCGTGCGAGCCATCACATCCTCCAGCCGCAGGGAGAACACGCCCTGGTCGCGTATCTCCTCGGCGGCTCCCTCGACGATGCGCTGCTTGGTGGCGGCGCCCTTACGGGTCAAGGACACAGATCCTCCCGGTGTGAGTTGTCCCGCCCCTTGAACGCGAAGGGTACGCGGGACGGCGTGGGCCATGGCCGGTCAGGGCAGGAGGAGCAGCTTCCCGGTGGTCCCGCGCGACTCGATGTCCGCGTGGGCCTGTGCCGCGTCCGCCAGGACGTAGCGGCCGCCGATGCGCGGGGTGAGCTGCCCGCCGAGTACCAGGTCGAAGATCTCTCCGGTGCGGTGGAACAGGGCCTCGCGGGTGGGCACGTGGTGGTGCATCACCGGGTACGTCAGAAAGATGCTGTTGGGCAGGTCGGTCGGCCGGAGGGCCGGAACGCCCATGAAAGGGCCGTAGTACGCGTGCACCCCGTGCGGGCGCAGGGCGAGCTGTGAGGAGTGGAACGTCTCGGTGCCACCGCCGTCGTAGACGAAGTCCGCTCGGACAGGGCATGTTGGGTACCTGTTCAAGGCTGGCGTAACCCGGAAAAACCTCAGCCGCCGGCCTTTAGCAGTCACCCCAGACTTCTCCGTTGTGCGGCACCAGCCCCCGTCACACAGAAGGGGGGAGCTGTCCGCGTACCCATTCAGGGTCGGGGTTGACATGCGGCCGGCCCGCCACGACGACGGTCGGCACGGTCTCATTGCCCTCGTTGGCCGCCCTCACCACTGCCGCACCAGCCGGGTCGCGCCATATGTCGACCCAGTGCGCCTGGCGCGCGCTGCGGCCCAGCCGGATGCGCAGTCGCAGGCAGTACTTGCAGCCGGACCGCCAGAAGACGACCGGCCGGCCATCGACGGCGCTGCGGCGCTGCGCCTCCAGCGCACCGATCGGCCTCGGGAAGGCCAGGGGCGAGTTCACACCTGCGAGCGCCACGAACAGCGGCAGGATCGCTGCGGCCGCACCGGGGATCCCACTGAAGATCAGCCCGGCCGCAACGACTGAGCCGCAGAGCACAAGCAGTATCGGCAAGATCCAAGCACGTGTCATGAAGACCTAGGCTAACGATGGGACGAAGCACCCCTCGGACCGGGCTGCCCGCTGCTCACCTGGGCGTTCACCGTACGCCGGAGTGGTGCTCGGCCGCGGCGGTGAAGGCCTCGGCGCCTCAAGCTCACCGGCGGCCCACCGGGGCACCGACGCGGCATCGGCGGCCAGGACCCGCACTGTGCGTGCAGCGCCGGCTCCGGCCGAGTCCTCGGCGGCGGTGACATCCGGCGGCGATTCTCCCGCAAAGGACGCAAATCAGACCGTACGCTGCTCGATGTGACCGTACACGCTGACGAAGCGCCGCCGCCCCGGCGATGCGCGAGCGACGACGCGGCCGCCCGGTGTCGGGAACAGTGGGCGGGTGGGTCGGATGACCGCTGAAGCCCCCAGCCATGTCTACTACTTCGCGGTCGGAACGGGCGTGTGGCGTGGCACGTTCACGTTCCGGGTCACCTCGTGGCGGCGGTTCCTGGGGGCCCGGGGCCTTGGCGGGCTGAACCGGTTGCTCGTCGTCGCGATGTGCGGAACGCGGCTGGTCACCGGTGCGTCCCGGCTGGACTCGACGATCGTCGCGAGGCCGGACGCGGGCGACTTCGGCGAGGCCGACAACACGGTCAGGCTCTCCGCATTCGGTGTCCCCCTGTACCTGCTGCGGGAGCGCTACGTCCTGGACCCCGACGGCACCAGGGTCACCGTCCACGCCCACGAGCGGTTCGGACCCCTCCCGCGCGTCATGACGCGCACCTTCGCCTACCCCGCGGAGATCCGCGAGGCGGGCATGGCGTCCACGTACCACATGCCGCTGCTGGGGACGGCCTGGACCGCGACCTACCACGTGGGGGCCGACCGGCGCAGTCTCGCCGGGGAGCTGGTGTGCGACTGGGCGCGCGCGACGGAGCGGGCCCGGCGGGTGACCGGGGGTGGCGGCGGGACGGAAGGCCCCGAGTGACGACGCCCGGCGTCCCCTCCCCCGCCGAGAAGGTCGAGCGTGTCGCCCGCGAACTCGCGCTCCGCGTCGGGAGGTACGACGCGGAGCGCGACCACCGCGCCACGTTCGCCTACACCTACTACCGGCTCACCACCAGCCTGACCACGGCGCTGCGGACGGGCACCCCGCCGTTCGCGGAGCCGGACTGGGTGGCCGATCTGTCCGTCTCGCTGGCGTCGGCCTACTTCTCGGCGATGGACGCCACCGACACATGGCTGGCGGCGTTCCCCCGGAGCGGCGGCGAGGTCGCGCCGGGGGACCTCCCGGATGCCGTGCCACCGCCCTGGCGCGACGTCTACGCCGCCTCGTCCGTACGGCACTCCTACGTCCTGGAGGAGGTGCTCTTCTCGATGATGGCGCACATGTCCTACGACCTGCCCCTCGCGCTGCGGTCACTGGACGCCCGCGCGGGGAACCACCGGCACATCGGCGACTTCCACCGCATGAACGACCTGCTCGCCACGTGCGTCGACGAGGTCCAGGACGATCTGGCCGCCCGGTACTGCCGCGGCCTGCGCTCCCTGGACCGGCTGTTCACCCGCGACGACGAACTCTTCACGAACTACGGGATCCGCATGGCGCGCGGCCTGGCGTGGTTCAACTCCGACCGGCTCAGGGAGCCGACGTCGGCCGACGCCGCGACGGCGTCCATCAGCAGGTCCACGGCCGCCTTCATCACCCGCATCCGCTTCCCCGGCGACTGGAAACTCCGCGCAGTCTCCCGCCTGCTGCGCCTGCTGATCCCTCCCCGCCGGCAATGGCCCGCGCCGGGCACGCCGATCGGCTGATCAGGGAAAGTCGCCCAGAGCGGCCTGATGCGCTGTCAGCGTCGCAGTGAGACGCCGCCATGGCACCACCTGAGGAGGCGCCCCGGACGGTCCAGGGACGTCCAGGCTCTTCGGCCCATCAGGGCTGATCAACGAGGAGGCCGGTTCGTTCGGCGAGGAGGGCCGCCCGGAGGCGTCGCTGCACCCCGAGCTTGCGGAGCACGGCTCGTACGTGGTCCTGGACCGTGCCCAGGTGCAGTTGACGGCCGATGTCCGTGTTGGGCAGCCCCTGAGCGTGCAGGACCAGGACTTGCCGCTCCCGGGGCGAGAGCCGGCCGAGGGCGACGGTGGCCGCGGTCCGGCCGGCGTCCGAGAGGAAGGCGCTGACGACCGGTGCGCTGACGTCAGCGGACATCATGGGTCCATTCCTGCGCGAGGAAGCGCACCAAGGGGGCGAGGCGGTCGGGCGGCGTGTCCTTGCGTACGTACCCGGCCGCGCCCGCGGCCAGCGCCGTGGCCACGCGTTCGGGGGTGCTGGAGGCAGAGAGGACGCGGACGGCCGGGCACTCGGTCGACGAGGGAAGCCCCCCTGGCGTTCATGATCCACTTCGTGGTTGTCTCTGCCTCAGTGCCCCTTGAGGAGAGAAGGAACGACCATGAGACACCTCGTCCGCACCCTGGCCCTGACCGGAGCGACCGCCGCGACCGCCGCTCTGACGCTGCTCACCGCCCCCACCGCCCAGGCCGCGCCGTCCGACGGGCCGGCGTGCGTCACGGCCGCCGGGACGAAGTCCTTCGGGCGCGGCGAGATATCGATGTGCCCGCAGAGCGACGGCACCACGCGGGTCACCGGCTGGATCGAGGACCTGCTGCCCGGCAAGGGCTGGGGCGGCGCACCGGACGGGCGCTGCGCGGGCTGGTGGATCGAGATGGGCGCGAAGGGCGGCATGGTCGGCCCGCTGGTCTGCCCGCACTTCACGAGTTCGCACGAGACGACGTACAAGTTCGACTACACCTTCAAGCCCGCCGCTCCGGTGACAGGCGCGAGGCTGAACGCTTTCACGGCCTGACACGACCCGATGCCCGGGGCGGCGGCGAGGACCTGCTGCCCGGAGTCACCGCTGTCAGGATCCGCCTTCGCCTCCCGCGCCGAGTCTGTGGTCGAGTGCGGCACGGGCGGCCGGGCAGTTCCCGCGGATGACGTCGAGGAAGGCGTCCAGCACCGGGGAGCGTTCCCGGGTGGCGAAGGACAGGACCAGATCGGGCAGCGGCGTGCGCGGGGTCACCTCGCAGAACCACGTGCCACGTCGCGGGACCGACAGCATGCGGGAGGGCCCCAGGCCCACGCCCACACCACAGGCGGCGAGGCCGATGATCGTGTGGATGTCCCTCGCGACGCTCGCGCCGGCAAGGGCCGGGGAGTCCTTGCCCAGCAGGGTGCGCAGGGTCATGAGGGCGGTGGGCTCGTCCTCGGCCGGCGCCACGATCAGCTGCTGGCACCGCAGTTGGTCCACGCTCACCGACGGCCGACCGGCGAAGGGGTGCGTGCTGCTCACGACCGCGACCAGGTGGTCGTGCCCGATCGGCACGGACACCAGATGCTCGGTCCCGGTACCCCGTGGCCGGCCGAGGGTGATCGCCACGTCCAGTTCACCGGCGACGAGCGCGGCCGTGCTGCGGCTGGTCGCCATCTCGTGCAGCTCCAGCCGCACCGCGGGCCGTTCCCGGCCGAACCGGCAGAGGACGTCAGGCAGGGGTTCGAGCAGCGCCGAGGCGATGAATCCCAGGCGTAGCCGCCCCGTTTCGCCGCGCGCGGCCCGGGCCGCGTCGACCGAGGCGGCCGTGATCTCGTCGAGCGCCCTGCGCGCCCGGGCGAGGAACGCCGCGCCCGCGGCCGTGGGGAACACCCCCTGACGGGTGCGGTCGAACAACCGGGCGCCCACCTCGCGTTCCAGGTCGGCGATCTGCTTGGACAGCGGAGGCTGCGCGATGCCCAGGGCACCGGCGGCCCGGCCGAAGTGCCCGTGCTCGGCGAGAGCCAGGGCGTACCGCAAGTGCCGCGCCTCCATGCCACCCCTTCCGGCGATATCCCCTGAGTATCGCGGATCACCTTGTCAGATCTTTCACTGGATGACAGGGGCGCGGGTCACATGCAATTGCGGTCATGACCAAGTTCTCCCCCGCCCGCACCGTCCTCGTCCTCGTGCACGGCGCCTGGCACGGTTCCGGGCAGTGGGCGGCCACACAGCGCGCGCTCGCCGGAGCCGGCACCGCGAGCGTGGCCGTCGACCTGCCCGGTCACGGCTTCGACGCACCCCTGCCCACCGGATACCTCCTGCCCGGCCAGCCGGGCCTGTCGACCGAGAGGTCCCCGCTCGCCACCGTGACGATGGACGACTGCGCCGAGGCCGTGCTCCGCACGCTGCGTCAGGTCCGCCCGCACTACCGTCGTGTCGTGCTCGTGGCGCACAGCGCGGGCGGCGGCCCCGCGTCACTGGCCGCCGAACGGGCACCCGAACTCGTCGACGCCCTCGTCTACCTGTCGGCCTTCGTCCCCGCCGGACGGCCGCGGTTCTCCGACTACGTCGAGTCGCCCGAGAACGCCACGGCACGAGGACAGGGCCTCACCGTCGGCGACCCCGGGAAGCTGGGTGCCGTGCGGATCAACCCGTTCTCACCTGACCCCGCCTACGTCGAGGAACTGCGCCGGACCCATTACCAGGACACCCCGCCGGACCGCTTCGCCCGCTGGCGTTCGGCGCTGAGCACCGACCTGCCGCTGACGCTCGTCACCACGCCGGTCACGCTGACGTCCCCGCGGTGGGGACGGATACCCCGGACCTTCCTGCGCTGCGCGGACGACCGGGCGCTGACACCGGCCGTGCAGGACCTCATGGTCAGGGAAGCCGACCGGGCCGTGCCCGGCGAACCGTTCACCGTACGCACCCTCCCCGGCAGCCACACCCCGTTCGCCACCCGGCCCGACGAACTCGCCGCCGCCCTGCTGCCGTGAGCAGCGGGCCTCGCACCTTGCCGGGCGGCTTCTAGCCTCATCGGCCCGGTGCCGGCCGCCCGTCCGCGGACCCCGCACGGCCGCCGCACACCCGTCGACCGCACGCCATGACGGCGTGCGGTCGACGGTCGCTGCCCGGCCGTGTGTGTTCTGCCGACCGCGGTCAGTAGAACATGAACGTCGGGTACAGCCCGTTGAGGTACTGCGTGATGACCTCACCGGCACCGATCCCACCGCCGTTGGCGGCGTTGGCCACGTCGTAGACCGACCCGTAGTTGCCCATCCAGTGCCAGGTCTTGGGGGCGGCCTGGGCCCTGCTGCACTGCCTGAGCGCGATGCCTTCCTCGGCGGTGAGGACGGCGTCGTTCGCCGGCTTGTCGCAGACCGCTCGCGGGGTCTTGGGGGTGCTCGACACCGGGTCGTCCGCGGCGGCCGCCGGGGCCGCCAGGCCGATCAGCAGGGCAATGGGGGCCGCTGCGAGGGTGAGGGTTCGATGACGGTTCATGGTGACCTCCATGAGGGGATCAGATGTTCGACAAGCGCCCATCTGGACCCACAACCGTACGAGCGACCTTCGCCCCCGTCGCACCGGATGCACCATTCGAGTGACGACTGCCGCGCTGAGCAGCGAGAACATCCCGACACCCCCTCGGCATCACGCTTCCGCTCGACGTCCGCCCAGCAGCCCCGGCATAGCGTTCACCCTCACATCATTGCAACGAAACAGCGATTGACGTTGCGTTAGACATCAGATCATTGCAATGATTTCATGCCTCTGACCTGCATGAATGATGTTTGTGTGCAACGAAGATGTTGCTGGTTCCTTGAACGCAACGTAGCTTTTGCGTTGTCGGAAACGCCGACCGGAACCGAAGGAAGTCATCATGCAGAAGTTCGCCACCGCCGCCCCGATCGCCGCCGTCCTGGACATCCCCGCCGGGCGCATCCGCTTCATCGCCGCCGACCGGGCCGACACCACGGTCGAGGTCCTTCCGGCGGACGTCTCCAACGGCCGTGACGTGAAGGCCGCGGAGCAGGTCGAGGTCGTGTTCGCCGACGGTGTCCTGCGGGTGGAGGGTGCGCCGGTGAGGAACCGGGTCCTGGGTGGTTCGGGGTCGGTCGAGGTGACGGTGCAGCTGCCCGCCGGTTCCCGCGTCGAGGCGAAGGCGGCCGCGGCCGAGTTCCGGGGTGTCGGGCGGCTCGGCGACGTCGCCTTCGAGGGCGCGCAGGGCTCGGTGAAGATCGACGAGGCCGCGAGCGCCCGCCTCACGCTCCTGGCGGGCGACGTCGTGGTCGGCCGCCTGGGCGGCGACGCGCAGGTCAGCACCCAGAAGGGCGACATCCGTATCGCCGAGGCCGTCCGTGGCACGGTCGAACTGCGCACCGAGGCCGGCGGGATCTCGATCGACGCCGCCCGGGGCGTCTCCGCCTCCCTCGACGCAGGCACCACCTACGGCCGCATCCACAACGCCCTTCAGAACGCCGGGGGCGCCGCCGGCCTGACCATCCACGCGACCACCGCCTACGGCGACATCACCGCCCGCAGCCTGTAAATCCGCCCGCAGCCCGTACAGAACGTAGAGGAACACCACATGAGCACCACTCAGCACTACCAGGCGGCGGAGCAGCTCCTCCGCCGCCCCGCCCGCCCCGGCGAGCTCGTCATGGGCGACAAGGTCCGGCCGCAGTGGATCGACGGAGGCGCGCGCTTCTGGTACGGGGTGAGCAACGGCGTCGGAAGGCGGTTCGTGCTCGTCGACCCGGCGGAGGGCACCCGGGAGCCGGCCTTCGACCACACTCTTCTCGCCGCCGCACTGGCCGCCGCCTCCGGACAGCGGGTCGACCCCGAGGCCCTGCCGTTCCTGGCCGTCGAACTGGTGGGGGACGCCGTGGAGTTCCACGCGTTCGGCGAGTACTGGCGCTGCCGTCTGGACGGCTACGCCTGCGAGCGGGCCGGGTTCACGCCGCCGGGCAACCCGCTGGAGGTGCCCTCGCCCGACAAGAAGGTCGCGGTGTCCCGGCGCGGGTACGACCTGTGGGCACGCTCGCTGTCCGACGGCCGCGAGTGGCCGCTGACCACCGACGGCGAGCCCGGTCACCGGTACGGCTCCGGCCCCGACTGCACGAGCAACGGCACCCTGCTGCGCAAGATCGGCCTGCCGCACCTGCCGCCCGCGGTGGCCTGGTCGCCCGACTCGACGAAGGTGCTGGCGCACCGGACCGACGAGCGCGACGTCCGGCGGACACACCTCGTGGAGGCCGGGCCCGCCGACGGCGGCGCGCCCCTCCCGCGCACCCAGCGGTACGCCTACGCGGGGGACGAGCACATGCCGCTGGCCGAGCTGGTGGTGCTGGACGTCGCCGAGGACACGGTGGTCCGCGCGCGGGCCGAGCCGCTGCTCATGCCGATGATGTCGCCGATCACGAGCAAGTGGGCGTGGTGGGCCCCGGACGGCTCGGCGGTGTACTACCTGGGCCGGCCGCGCGACTCGCGCACACTCACCCTCCACCGGCTGGACCCGGCCACCGGTGAGGTCACCACGGTGCTGAGCGAGAGCGGGGCCACCCGTGTCGAGCCCAACCCCTGGATGTACGAGCCGCCGATCGTGCGCGTGCTGGACGGCGAGGTGCTGTGGTACTCGCAGCGGGACGGCTGGGGTCACCTCTACCGGTACGACCTGCGCACCGGCGCGCTGCTCGGGCAGGTCACCTCCGGCCCGTGGACGGTGCGGCAGATCCTGCGCGTCGACGAGGCCGAGCGGATGGTGTACTTCACCGCCACCGGGCTGGTCGACGAGGATCCGTACCGGCGCACGGTGTGCCGGGCCGGTCTGGACGGCTCCGGCTTCGCCAGGGTCACGGACGACGAACTGGACCACGTCGTCACCGTGCCGGAAGGCCAGGAGTACTTCATCGACTCCGCGTCCACCGTCGGCACCCCGCCGGTGACGACGGTCCGTGACTGGACCGGGCGGGTGCTGGTCGAGCTGGAGCGCGCCGACATCGGCAAGCTCACGGCCACCGGCTGGACGCCGCCGGAGCGGTTCCGCGTCAAGGCCGCCGACGGGGTGACGGACATCTACGGGGTGCTGTACCGGCCGCACGGCTTCGACCCCGCACGGCGCTACCCGGTGGTGGACAACGTCTACCCCGGCCCGCAGGTCAACCGGGTCGCCCCGTGCTTCGACCCCGGTGGAATGGGCCTCGACGCGGAACCCCTCGCGGCGCTGGGCTTCGTGGTGATAGCGGTCGACGGCCGAGGCACCCCGGGGCGGAGCAAGTCCTTCCATGATGCCTCCTACGGTCACTTGGCCGACGCGGGCGGCCTGGCCGACCACGTCGCGGCGCTGCGGCAGCTGGCCAGGACCCGGCCGTGGATGGACCTGGACCGGGTGGGCGCGTTCGGCCACTCCGGAGGCGGGTTCGCCGCCGCGCGGGCGATGCTGGACTTCCCCAAGGTGTACAAGGCCGGAGTCGCCCTTTCCGGCTCGCACGACGCCCCCTGCTTCAACCTGGGCTTCGTGGAGACCTACGACGGCGCCGGCAATCCGGAGGCCTGGGCCCGTACGTCCAACGTGGACCTCGCGGACCGGCTGGCGGGCAGGCTGCTGCTCGTCCACGGCGGGATGGACGACCAGGTGCACCCGGACCAGACGCTGCGGCTGGCCGACCGGTTCATCGCCGCCGACAAGGACTTCGAGCTGCTCATCGTCCCCGGCGCCGAGCACACGTTCATCGACTGCCTGGCCTACGTCCGCAAGCGCTGCTGGGACTTCCTGGTGCGCGAACTGATGGGCACTCAGCCGCCTGCCTACCGCCCCGCCCCCATCGCCATCGGCCCCGAGCTGCTCGGCGAGCTGTTCGCCTGAGCGCGCCGCCGGCCGGTGGGCCGTGCCGGCGGGCTCGCGCCGGAGCCTGCCGTCACGCCAGTCCCGCGAGGGCGGCGGCCAGAGGCGCCGGATCGGCGGGCCCCAGGTGCGGGGCGCGCAGGGAGCGGACGTCGAACCGGTTGCCGGGAGTCGCCGCGTCGGCCTCCTTTATCATCCGGTCCTGGAGGGCGAGCGGGATGCTGCGGTCGAGGGTGAAGCGCAGGTAACTGCGGGGTACGCGGCCCCACGTCGCCGGGTGGCCGCGGGCGTCGTCACGGATGAGCGAGGCCGATTCGTCCGGCTCGAAGGTGTTGAGCGCGTTGCGGAAGGCCGTGTCGCTGTAGTCCGCCGCGAAGGCGGCCTTCGCCTTGGCGACGAAGCCGGCGTCCGCCGAACGCCAGTTGTTACGGAGCACACCGGTTCGCTCGGGATCGCCGACGCTCGGGATGGTGGGGAGCAGCGTCGCCCTCCCCTCCGGCACCAGGAAGCAGTCGAGGACGCTGCGTATCCGGACGCAGCAGAACGCCGACAGGTACACCAGCCGGGCTATCGCGTCGGGCACCTGATTGCCCACTCTGGTGATCGTGGCGCCGCCCATGCTGTGGCCGACCAGGACGACCGGGCCCTGCCGGGCGAGGCGGCGCACGACGCCCGCGACGTGGCGGGCGTTGTCCTCAAGGGACGTCCTGGAGAGGACGGGTGACGGCGCGTTCGTGAACGCGGCCAGGTCCTGCGGTGCCTGGTAGGAGGGCGGGAAGTTCGCCTGTGCTCCGTGGCCGGGGAGGTCGACGGCGAGCGCGCGGTGGCCCTCCAGGGTGAGGGCGGCGATCAACGGGGCGAAGGCGTAGGCGTTGCTGTTGGCACCGTGCACGAGGAGGAAGGTGGGCCGCTTCCCGTGCGCGCCGCTTTCCTTCCCGACGCGCGCGCCGAGCAGACCGCCCGCGGCGGCGCCCGTACCGGCCGCGGCGGCCACCGCCCCGGCCCCCCGCAACAGCCGCCGCCGGCCGACTCCACGGGCCGGGGCGCACTCGGACGCCCCGCTGGGCGGGGAGGCGTTCACCGGCTCAGGCACGGGCTCGCCGTTCCGCGCCGCGCACGGCCTGCGCCCAGCCGAGGAGTACCGCGCCGACGGCGCCGACCGCCAGATCGGTCCACTGCGGCAGTCCCGCGCCCCTGAGGATGCCGGCCACGCCGAAGCCGGTGCTCCACAGCGCCTCGGTGAGGGCCGATCCGAAGCCCTGCACGAAGAGGATCGCTCCCAGGAGCCAGCGGGTGCGCTGCCAACCGCTGGGGGTGTGCTGCCTCGTGCGCGTCACGGTCATGCCGTTTCCTCCGGTCGTCCGTCAGGGATTCGATACGCTCGTATCGATACGAAAGTATCACTAGAATCGGAGGCATGCCCAGACAGGTGGATTACGACAGCCGGCGGCGTCAGATCGTGGCGGCGGCCTTCGCCCTCGTCAGCGAAGAGGGACTTGAGGGGATGACGATGCGCGACGTCGCGGCCCGGGCCGGTGTCTCGGTCGGAGCCGTACAGCGCTGCTTCACCGGCAAGGAAGAGCTGATGGCCTCCGTCGTGGAGGACATGAACGAGCGGGTCAGCGCCCGCGTGCAGGGCTGGATCGCGGACTCCGCCGACCCTGACTCGGCCACGACGATGCTGCGGCACACACTCGCCGGCATCATGCCGCACGACGGGACGACCCTGGCGGAGAACCGGGCCTGGCTCGCCTTCGCCGCCCACGCGGCCGTCACCCCCGCCCTGGCGGCCGTCCAGCGCGAACAGTACGACGGACTCGCGGAACTCGTCGCCCTGCTGCTCCGCACGGCGCAGGCGTCCGGCGACGTCCGCTCCGACGCCGACACCGACGGGGAGGCGGACGCCCTGATCGCCCTCGCCGACGGACTCAGCATGCAGGTCCTGATGGGCCGCCGCACCCCGGATGCCGCCCTGGCGACGCTCGACCGGCGACTCGCGGCGCTCAGGGCCGCCGCGCGGTGACCCGAGCACGGTGTCCGGCCGGAAGAACACCGGACCCGGACGAACACCGAGGACGCACACCGAAGGCGCATGACCGGGCGTCCCCTCCCGGGTTGATACGTGGGCGAGGAAGCGTAGCGTAGTAAGTACTGGGCGGCGACCCGACCGTTGCTCGGAGCAGCGTCGAAGGCCGCCGTGTCAGTACGGGACGACACAGCGTAGAGCCGATGCGCGCGATGTGCCGGGGGCCTGTCGAAGATGCTCGGGACCTGTTGAGAGCTTGCCCTCGCTGCGTGAGGCACCCCATAGCCGATCTCCAGGGACAACTCCCCGCACGGCCCCCGCTTTGCAGGGCGTCTCCTGCGGTGCTCCGGTGCGGGCCGCGGAGGCCCTCCCATGGAGGAGGGAGATCATGGCTGAATACGAGACCTACTGTGCGAGAGCCGACGAGGGGCGTGCCCGCTCACTCGCCTCGAGCACGTCGCCGTACACGATCGAGGTGGAGTTCCTCGGCGGTCTGAACCAGGCGCAGAAGGCCGCGTTCACCACCGCGGCGGACCGCTGGGTCAAGGTCATCGTCGGAGATCTGCCGGACGTGAACGTCAACGGCAGGATCATCGACGACCTCTTGATCCAGGCCGAGGGCTCGGCCATCGACGGACCGGGAGTCATCCTGGGTCAGGCGGGACCGGGCTTCCTCAGGCCGCCCGGTGGACCCGGGGAATTCCTTCCCGCGACGGGCATCATGTCCTTCGACAAGGACGACCTGGCCAGCATGCAGGCCAACGGGACACTGGTGGATGTGATCACCCATGAGATGGGGCACGTCATCGGCCTCATCACCTCACCCGCCCGGAAGAAGGGGCTGGTCAAGGGCATCGGTGGCGACAATCCCATCTTCCGCGGCCAGCAGGCCCAGGAGGAGTACCGGAGGCTGAGGGACGCGGACGAGCTCAAGCCGGTACCGGTGGAGAACGAAGGGGAGCCGGGCACCCGCGACGCGCACTGGCGGGAGAAGGTGTTCGCCAACGAGCTGATGACCGGCTTCGTCAAGCAAGCGCCCAATCCGCTGAGCCGTCTGTCGGTGGGGGCCCTGCAAGACCTCGGCTACGTGGTGGACCTGGAGGCCGCCGACGACTACAGCATGCCCAGCCTCCTGGCACTGGCCGAGGAGGGCGAGCTGCGGACGCACATCGCCCCCATCGACGTCGGCATCGTGCTGCCCACCATCCCGACCGTGCTGCCCTCGGACAGCCTGGTCACCGCGGCATGAGGGAAGCTCACCGATGAGCCGTGAGCGAAAGCGTCACGCGAGGAACGGGCGCGGGACCGCGCCGGAAGAAGGAGAACCGTACGTGGTCCTGCGGCCGGACGTCACCGTCCTGGGCGCCGAGGCGCTCGTCCCCCGTGACAACGTCGTACGGCCCGCGCCCAACCGGTTCGACCACGTCCTCGAACAGGACCAGCCGTACTGGTTCGACCGGGCCGAGCCGCACCCGCGACCCGACGGGACCCTGACCGCGGGAACACCCGTGGTCGTCCTCCGGGAGGAGGGCGAGCGGTGCCGAGTGGTCACCGGCAGCGGCCTGTACGTGTCGGTCGACCGTGCGAGCGTGGGGAGACTGCCTCACGAGGACGTGGGGAGGCCGCCTCACGAGGAGGGGTGACGCGACGTCGGACGGCCGGGGCGTCACACTCCGTCCGTTGGCGGCCGGCATCTCCTCGACTTACTGTGAAAACAGCTGTGGCGGCTGTGCATCGCGCTCTTCCCGGGCCGCGCAAAGGACGCCCCCGAGCGGATCCGCCGCTGGAAGGGTGGGTGTTCCCATGGCCTCCGTCTATGTCTCATGGTGGAACGTGGAGAACCTCTTCGACGAGGAGAACTCCCCACGGCGCAGCGAGAAACTCGCCCGCGTCCTGGCCGGCGACCTGCGGGGCTGGACGCCGGAGCTACGGGACCGGAAGATCAGCCGGCTGGCGTCGGTGATCGCGAAGATGAACGACGGCCAGGGCCCGGACCTGCTGGGCGTGTGCGAGATCGAGAACGAATTCGTCATGCGTGGCCTGATCGACGCGATCACGGTGCTGCTGCCGAACCGTTCCTACGACGTGGCGCATGCCGACACCTCGGACCAGCGGGGCATCGACGTCGCGTTCATCTTCGACTCGACGCTCTTCACGGCGCCCGCCGACGAACAGTTCCAGCACGTGGTGATGCGCCGCACCGGAACCCGGGAGCTCTTCCAGGTGAATTTCCGGACCGCTGACGGAGTCACATGGGCGGTGTTCGGCAACCACTGGCCCTCGCGCCGAGGCGGGCACCTGGAGTCGGAGGGGTACCGTGCGGTGGCCGGCGAGACGCTCTCCTTCTTCCACGAGCGGGTCCTGGAAGTACACGGCGTGAAGACCCCGGTGCTGGCCATGGGCGACTTCAACGACGAGCCGTTCGACGTCTCGCTGACGCGCCACGCGCTCAGCACACGTCAGCGCGCGAAGGTCATGAACGCCACCGAGGCGCCGCTGCTGTGGAACCTGATGTGGCCGGTGGAGGGCGTCGACGAACGCCGCGCCGAAGCCGGTGAGGCGGACGTCCGGCTGCCCTCGGGCACCCTGTACTTCGACGGCTTCGCCAACGTCTTCGACCAGTTCCTGGTCAACAAGAACATGCTCAAGGCCAACTCCGCCCTGCGTGCCGATCCGGACTCCGTTCACATCGTCACGCAGCCGCCCGACATGATCAGTACGGGGAAGTACCCCGAACCCGTGATCTTCGGCGGCATGGGGAAGCCGGTCAACAGGGACGGCTACTCCGACCATTACCCCATCGGCATGCGGGTTCACCTCGCCTGAGGCCCACCCCCCGCCCGCGGGATCACGTCCATCCGGATGTCGTCGGCCGCCCAGAGCACGAACCGCTCGACCGGGGTCACCACGTGTCCCGGCGCGGGCCGGAACCGGAAGCGCTTGAGCAGCAGGGCCAGGACCAGCTCGGCCTCGGCCATGGCCAGGCCGGCGCCCTCGCAACCGCGCGGCCCGATGCCGAAGGGGACGTACGCCAGCCTCGGCCGCCCGGCCTCCTCTTCCGGGGTGAAACGCTCGGGGACGAACTTCTCCGGCTCGGGCCAGTGGTCGGGGTTCATGTGGACGGCCCGGAACGGATAGAAGATCGTCGTCCCGGCCGGGATCTCGTAGTCGCCCACGACGACGGCCTCGGTGGCCTCCCGCGCCCCGTACGGGCCGGGCGGGTACAGCCGCATCGACTCCTTGAGGACCATGTCGAGGTAGGTGAGGCGCCGCAGGTCGGCGTACGCGGGCGCCGCACGGTCACCGAGCACGCGGTCCAGCTCGTCGGTGACGCGTTCCGCCACCTCGGGGTGGCGGCCCAGCAGGTGCAGCGTCCATGAGACGGCCACTCCGGTCGTGTGGTGGGCGGCCAGCATCGTCACCATGACGGTGTCACGGATCCGCGCGGGTCTTTCACCGGCCTCGATGAGCGCCCCGATGAGATCGCTCCGGTCCGTGCGGCCGCCGGGCCGGTGGGCCGCGACCACCTGGTCGACCGTCGCACGCAGCAAGGCCAGGGCCTCCTCCGCCCGCCGGGCCCGTTCCTCCCGCGTGCCCGGGACCGGCACCTGGTACAGCCGTCCCAGATGTTCGGTGAGCACGTCCTCGAACGCGGTGACGACGCCGTCCGGGTCCGTCACGTCACCGCCCATGGCGTACTCGCAGATCATCCGCAGGGACAGCCCGGTGAGGTCCTTCTGCAACTCGACGGGCCCGCGGCCGGCCTGTTCGGCCCAGCGGTCGGCGAGCGCTGTCGCCAGCGTGGTGAACCGCGGGAAGTGCCGCTCGTGGGAGGGCCGCCCGGCCAGCACCGACAGCAACAGCCGCCGCCAGGGGGTGTGCTCGTCGGCCGGCAGCACCTGGAGGTTGCCCGCCTCGCACAGCGGGTCCAGGAACTGGAACAGCCGCTCCGGCCGCTTGTCGATGCCGGCCGTGGCCTCCAGCAGCACGGGGTCGGCGATCGACACGGCCGTCTCCGCGCCCGGGAGCTGGAAGCGCACGACGGGCCCGTACTCGGCGTGCAGCCGCAACTGGTAGTGGTGGAGCCCGCCCGCCGCCGCGACGGCGCCGGTCCCGCCGTCCTCCTGGGGCTCGGGTCCGGGAATGTCCATGACCGTTCCTCCTCGCTGACAGCCCGGCGCGCAGGGCGACGACCGATGTCTCCCTGTGCACAACGACGGCCGGGCGCCGTGCGTGCCGGGCCCGTCGGCCGTTCCACCGTGCCGCGGCCGGGGGACCGCCGTCACCACACCACCCCAGGTGCAAAGCGGCCTCGGCCGCCGCGCCCCGGCCGGGGGAACGGGGGCGCCATCTGATCGTTTCCGTCAGCAACGCAAGTCCCGGATCGGGTGACCGACCACGCCAGGGTGAATCGCACAAACGCCGACCGGGCCCCGGCCCAGGATCTGCGGGCCGATTGACGGCGGCTCGAATTTCCGCGCGACGGAACGCCCCCTGGGGGCCGTGACGCCCCCGATCGGGGGTCGTTTTCCCGATCACTCGTCCGATCAGCACGTCAACGAGGAGGCGCGGTGCATCACCATCACGACCGTCACGAGAAGGCTCCGGAGGCGCCCTTGCGGTTCGAACACGCGGGATCCGCACGGACCGGCCGGACCGGCAAAACGACCTCCACGGGCAGGTGGGCATGAGTCTCCCGCCGCCTTCCGTCTGCCGCGTCGAGGTGATGGTCCTGCTGCACCGCGACGACGGCCGCGTCCTCCTGCGGCGCCGGCCCAGGGACCTCTACGGCGACGGGCCGCTCGTCCCGCCCACCGGACACCTCGCCTCGGGCGAGAGCGTCGTGGACACGGCGCTGCGCGAGGTCGTCCACGGGACGGGTGCCCGGGTACGCCGGCAGGATCTGGAGTTCTGCCACCTCATCCACCACCGCTCACCCACCGGGCTCGGCCGACTGGGCGTGATCTTCACCGCGCAGCAGTGGTCGGGCCGGCCGCACGGTGCGGCGTCCGGGGAGGGCCCGGCGCTGGTGTGGGCCGACCCGGCGCGCCCGCCCGCGGACTGCCCGCCGTACGCCGCCACCGTGCTGTCCCGGCTCCCCTCCGGCGCACTGCTGTCCACCCACGGCTGGAACAAGGAAACCGGAGGCACGGTATGACGCGGCGGACCACCGGCACACCGACCGGGCACGGGGCGCCGCGGGGTTCGGCGTCGGAACAGCTGCTGTTCGGCGGGCCACTGCTGTACGACAACGGCTGGGCCAGGCACGAGACGGCCTACTTCGACATGTCGCTGTGGGCGATGGCGAGGACCCTGCCGCGCCTGGTGCGTTCGACCGTACGCCTGGCCTGGCGGGCCGACCGCCGCGCGCTGAAGGTCGTGGGCGCCTCCGAGCTGGCCCGGGGTGCGGGCCAGGCGGTGGGACTCGTCGCGGTCAACAGCGTCCTGACCGCCGTCCTCGCCGCCGGGGGCATCGAGCACCGCCTGCGCGCCGCCGTCCCCGCGCTGATCGTGGTCACGCTCGCCGGGATGGTCAGCGCGCTGGCGACGTCGGCCTCGACGTCGGGCACCGGCCGGCTGGAGCCGAAGGTCGAACGGGTGGCGACCGAGCTGTACCTGGAACGGGTGGTCCGGGTCGAGCTGTCGGCGATCGAGGACGCGGACTTCCACCGGCTGCTGGACTCGGCCCAGTACGGGGCGGCCGCGTCACGGCGCATGATCGGCTACTGCACCGGCGTCATCGGCTCCCTGGTGTCCTTCGCCGCCGCGGCCGGTGTGCTCACCGTCCTCCACCCGGTGCTGCTGCCGCTCCTCGCCCTGACGACCGTGCCCCGCTCCTGGGCCGCCCTGCGGAACTCCCGGACCCGCTACGCGAGTTATCTGCGCTGGGTGCAGCACTCGCGGGCCGGGAGACTGCTGAGCCAGACCCTGATGCGCACCGGGCCCGCTCCGGAGATCCGTGTCCACGGTGTCGGCCCGTTCCTCGTGGAGCACTTCCGCAGCATGTCGGAGGACTCCGAGGCCGAGCAGTCCCGGCTGGCCGACAGCGCCGCCCGCGTCCGCCTGATCGCCTCCGTCCTCACCGGGGCCGCCGTGGTCGTGACCTACCTCGCCCTGATGGGGCTGCTGGTGGCCGGGGTGATGGACCTGTCGGTCGCGGGCACGGCCGTCCTGGCCACCCGGACCGGCGGACAGAGCCTGGCCACCCTCGTCCTCCAGGTCAACAACCTCTACGAGGAGTCCTGCTACGTGATGGATCTCGAGCGCCTCTACGAGGAGTCGGCCGAGCGCGCCATCCCCGAGGGCGGGCTCCCCGTGCCTCGTACACCGTCCCTGATCCGCTTCGAGAACGTCACCTTCCACTACCCGGACGACGACGCCGCGGACGCCGGCACCCTGCGGGAGCCCGAGCGGCCGGCCCTCAAGGGCGTGTCCCTCGACATCCCGATGGGCAAGATCGTGGCCTTCGTCGGGGAGAACGGCTCCGGCAAGACGACCGTGTCCAAACTGCTGGCCGGTCTCTACCAGCCGGACGACGGTCACATCCTGTGGGACGGGGTGCCCGCCGGGGACCTGGACCGGGAGCAGTTGTTCTCCCGGATCGGGATGGTCAGCCAGGACTTCCACCGGTGGCCCTTCACCTGCCGCATGAACGTGGCCATCGGCCGCACCGACCGCCCCCTGGACGAGAAGGCACTGGAAGCGGCGGCCGCCGACGCGGGCGCCGACAAGGTCGTCGAGGAACTGCCGCGCGGCTGGGACACCCTCCTGTCCAAGGGCTACAAAGGCGGACACCAGATCTCCGGCGGCCAGTGGCAGCGCCTGGGCATCGCCCGCGCCCGCTACCGGGACGCGCGGATCCTCATCGTCGACGAGCCGACCTCGGCCCTGGACGCACGGGCCGAGCTGGAGGTCTTCGAGCAGATCCGCGAACTCGCCGACGGCGGCCGCACGGTCGTCCTGATCACCCACCGGCTCGCCTCCGTACGGCACGCCGACGTCATCCACGTCCTGCACCGAGGTGAATTGTGTGAGAGCGGCACCTTCGAGAGCCTGCTGAGCACCCAGGGGATGTTCCACGAGCTGTACGAGCTCCAGCGGCGCCAGTTCCAGGACGCCCCCGTGCCGGGGCCGCGCCGGCCCGGCGAGGTGAGGAAGAGCGGCGGGCAGCTCTGACCGGAGCCCTGGCGGGAGGCTCCCTGCGACGGCATCGAGCCTCCCGCCGCTACGGGAACGGGCGGTCCGTCGAGGTCACAGCCGCACCTGGACGACGCCGAAGCAGGCTCCGCTGGCCAGGCCGATCAGTCCCACCAGGTCCCCCGGCTCCACCCGCTCGGACTCCTGGGCCGCGACCAGTTGCAGGGGCAGGGAGGCGGCTCCGCAGTTGCCGTGCTCGGCCACGGTGGCCAGGCAGCGGTCGGCGGGCAGGCAGAGCTTGGCCGACGTGTCGAGGAACTGGGGCATCGATATCTGGTGGAAGGCGATGAACGCGCTCGCGCGGACCGCCTCCATCTCGCGGTGCGCGAAGACCTCCAGCGCGAGGGGCAGGACGTCGAACGCGTCGTGCAGCAGGCTGCCGTTGAGCCGGACGGTGGTGTGCTCGTCGTCGGTGGAGCGGCCGTGCAGCGAGCCGCCCCCGGCCAGGGTGCAGGCTTCCCAGGCCGTGGAGTCCCCGCCGAAGGCCAGGGAGAGCACGCCGGGGTCGCGTTCCCCCGCGGGGCCGGCGGTCAGGACGAGGGCGGCGCCGGCGTCGGAGACGGTGTAGCCGGGCATGGCCCGCAGGAGTGCCTCGTGGTCGGGCAGGCGCCAGCGGGTGGTTTCCGTGAGCGTCTCGCCACAGGCGATCAGCACGGTGCGGTACCGGCCCACGGCGATGAAGGCGCATGCCGTCTCCACCGCGTTGAGCACGCTGTTGCAGGCGTTCTTGATGTCGAACACCGGGCAGACGAGGCCGAGTTTGGCGGCCACGATGTGCGCGGTCGCCGGTTCGAGGAGGTCGTGGCTGGTGGCGGCGAACAGCAGCAGGTCGACGTCGTCGGTGCCGGCACCCGCCGCTTCCAGCGCCTTGGCGGCGGCCGCCACCGCGAGGTCGGACGCCTGGACGCCCTCGTCGCGCACATGGACCCCGCGCACTCCGGTGAGGTCTTCCAGCAGCCCGACGGGAGGGACGTAGGCCCCGCCCGAGGCCGCGATCCGCTCCCGGATGGCGGCCATGGTCCGGTAGCGGGGCGGCAGGTGGACCGCTGCCGCCGCCAGACGGGCACGCCGGGTGTCAGACACGGCATCACCGTAGCCATTCCAAAGGTCAATTCAAGCTTCAAGCAGGTCAGTTCACTATATAGAGCTACAATTCGAGTGATCAGTAAAGATGTTGGGCATTCCTCCCGTGCCCCATCGGAGCGGTGCGGATCCTGCGGGGGGAATGGTGCATGTCATGGGACAGCGTGACCGCGCGGTGGCTGTGGTGGGTGCGGGCCTGCGGCTGCCCGGTGGGATCACCGACCTGGCCGGGCTGTGGGCGGCCCTGACCGAGGGCCGCGACCTGGTCGGCGAGGTCCCGGCGGACCGCTTCGACAAGACCCGCTTCGTGGACCCGGGGACCGTGCGCGCCGGGCGGAGCTACACGGCCGCCGGCGGGTTCCTCGACGACGTGGCGCGCTTCGACCCGGGCTACTTCGGCATCGCGCCCAAAGAGGCCCTGTTCGTCGACCCGCAGCAGCGGCTGCTGCTGGAGATGGCGGCCGAGGCGCTGGACGACGCCGGGATCCCCGCCGAGTCCCTCGCCGGCTCGGACACCTGCGTCTACATCGGCGTCTCCGACCCGGCCTACGGCCAGTTCGTCATGCTCCAGGAGAACCACACCAGCCCCTACGCCATGAGCGGCGGCACCCTGTCGATCGCCGCGAACCGCCTGTCGTACTGCTTCGACCTGCGCGGGCCGAGCATGGCGGTCGACACCGCCTGCTCCTCGGCCCTGGTGGCCCTCGACCGGGCCTGCCGGACGCTGCTGGACGGCACCAGCCGCACCGCCCTGGCCGGCGGGGTCAACGTGCTGGTCGGGCCCTACGCCTTCGCCGGCTTCTCGCACGCGGGCATGCTGTCGCGGCGCGGCCGGTGCGCGGCCTTCTCCGCCGACGCCGACGGCTTCGTGCGCGCCGAGGGCGGGGGCGTCGTCGTCCTCAAGCCGCTGGCCGACGCGCTGGCCGACGGCGACCGGATCCACGCGGTGATCGCCGGCACGGGCACCAACTGCGACGGCCGCACCCAGGGCATGGCCCTGCCCAGTTCCCACGCCCAGGAGGCGCTGCTGCGCGCGGTGTACGAGAGGGCGGGGGTGGAGCCGGACGACCTGGTGTACTTCGAGGCGCACGGCACGGGCACCCCGGCCGGTGACCCGGCGGAGGCGGCCGCCATCGGGCGCGCCCTGGGGCGGCGGCGGACGCGGGGGCCGCTGCCCATCGGCTCGGTCAAGTCCAACGTGGGCCACCTGGAACCGGCCGCCGGGATGCCGGGCCTGCTCAAGGCGCTGCTGGTGCTGCGGCACGGTACGGCCCCGGCGACGCTGCACGCCCGTCCGCTGAACCCCGCCATCGACTTCGCGGGGCTCGGCCTCGCCCCCACCGTCGAGCCCATCGGGCTGGACGTGGGCGAGCGGGCCGCGGTGGGCGTCAACTCCTTCGGTTTCGGCGGGGCCAACGCCCACGCCGTGCTCACCCCGCCGCCCGCCCCGCCGGAGGGCCACCGGCCGCGCACCGGGGCCACCCTGCCGGTGGTGGTCTCGGCCCGTTCGGCCGCGGCGCTGCGGGAGCTGGCCGGGCGGATCTCGGCCCGGTTGCGCGAGGCCGCCCCCGAGGAGTTCTACGACCTGGCCCGCACCAGCACGCTGCGCCGCAGCGCGCACCCGCACCGCGCGGCCGTCCTCGCCGACGGGCCGGAGCGTGCGGCGGAGGAGTTCGGCCGGCTCCTCGCCGGGACGCCCGCCGCCGGGGCGCTGGCGCGTACGGCCGACCGCTCCACGGTGGCCTACGTCTTCTCCGGCAACGCCTCGCAATGGCCGGGCATGGCCGCGGATCTGCTGGCCGCCGACGCCGTCTTCCGGGCCGCCGTGGAGGAGGCGGACGCCGCCCTGGTCCCGCACCTGGGCTGGTCGGTGGCGCGGGAGCTGGCCGCGCCGGACCCGGCGGCCTGGCGGCGCACCGAGATCGCCCAGCCCGTCCTGTTCGCCGTGCAGACCGGCCTGGCCGCGCTGTTCGCCGCGCAGGGGCTGCGTCCCTCGGCGGTGACCGGGCACAGCGTCGGTGAGGTGGCCGCCGCCCATGTGGCCGGAGCGCTGACCCTGGACGACGCGGCCCGGGTGATCGCCGAACGAAGCCGCGCCCAGGGGGTGACGGCGGGGTCCGGCCGGATGGCGGCCGTCGGGCTGTCCGAGGCGGAGGCCCTCGGGGCGCTGGCCCGTTACGAGGGTGCGCTGGAGCTGGCCGGGATCAACAGCGACCGGGACGTCACCGTCGCGGGCGACCCGCGGGCCCTGGCCGCCCTGGGCGCCGAACTGGGCGCCCGGGACGTCTTCTTCCGCGAGCTGGACCTCGACCACGCCTTCCACAGCCGGGCCATGGACCCGATCGCGGACCCGCTGCGTGCCGCGCTGGCCGGGCTGGCCCCGGCCGCGGCCCGGGTGCCGTTCGTCTCGACCGTCACCGGCACCCCGCTGCCGGGGGACGCGCTGACCGCCGGCTACTGGTGGCGCAACGTACGCGAGCCGGTCCGCTTCGCCGCGGCCGTCGCCCACGTCGTCGCGGAACACGCGGGCATCCTCCTGGAGATCGGCCCGCACCCGGTGCTCCGGCCCTATCTGCGGCGCGCCGGCGCCGCCTACGTCCCCACCCTGCGCCGGGCCGGCGACGGGCCGCGGGAAGTGGCCGCGGCCGTCGCCGAGCTGATCGCCACGGGTGCGGCCGTGGACTGGCCGGCGCACTTCCCCGTCCCGGGCCGGGTGGCCGACCTGCCGGCCTACCCGTGGCAGCGCGAGCGGTACTGGCACGGGGCCCCGCAGGACATGGTCGTGCGCACCAGCGGCACCGGCCGGCTCGACCATCCGCTGCTGGGCGAGCGGCTCCCGGCCCCCCACGCGCTGTGGGAGAGCGCCGTCGAGCCGCAGCTGACGCCCTGGCTGGGCGACCACCGGATCGCGCGGACGGTGCTGATGCCGGCCGCCGGGTACCTGGAGATGGCCCTGTCGGCCGGGCGACTGGCGCTGGGCCGCCCGGCGGAGGTGCGGCATCTTCAGATCTTCCGGCCACTGGCCCTGGGCTGGCCCGACCCGGAGGGCGTGCGCCTCCAGACGGCCGTGACCCCGGCCGACGGCGCGCTGACCATCAGCAGCGGCCAGGGCCGCGGCGACGCGTGCGAGCCGGTCGTACGGGCCGAGGTCCGCACCCTGCTCGGGGCGGCCCCCGCACCGCTGGACCCGGAGGCGCTGCGCGCGCGGTGCCCCCGTACGGTCGCCGCCGCGGACTTCTACCGCACCTGCCACCGCGTCGGCCTCGGTGTCGGACCGGCGTTCCAGCTGCTGGGCGAGGTGCACGTGGGCGAGGGCGAGCTGCTGGCCTCCTACCGGCACGAGGAGCCCGGCGCCCCGTACACCGTCCACCCCGTGGTGCTGGACGGCCCGCTCCAGGCCACGGTCGCGCTGGTCGAGGAGTGGATGGACAGCGGCCGGGCCTACCTGCCCTCGGTGTTCGGCGCGGTGCGGGTCTGGCGCACCCCCGCGCCGACGGGCTTCGCGCACCTGCGCCAACGCGCCCGCACCGAGAACGAGTTCTGCTGGGACATCACCTACGCCGACGAGGACGGCACCGTCACGGCACAGATCGAGGGCTGCCGCACCCGCCGGATGGACAACACCGACCACACACCGGTGACCGTCCAGCGCACCGTCCTGCGCGCCGCACCGCTCCCCCTGTCGCCCGCCGCCCCCTCCCCGCTGCCGCCGCCCGCCGCTCTGCTGGCGGCCGTCGAGGACCGCGTCTCCGCCGCGCGTGCGGCGCTGCGCGAGAGCGGCCACGACCGCTGCGCCGCCGCGACCGAGGAGGCCGGGGCCCACTGCTGGGCGGCCGCCCTCGCCGGGCTGCTCACCGACCCGGCCGCCACCTTCACCCCGGGCGAGCTCGTCGCCGGGGGGCTGCGGCCCCAGCACCGGCGGCTGGTCCGCCTGATGCTCCCGCTCGTGGCGCGCCACGGGCTGGCCGAGCCCGTGGACGGCGGCCGGTGGCGGCTCACCCGCACCGTGCCGCGCCCGGGCGAGCTGCTGCGGAGGCTGGTGGAGGACCACCCGGCCTGCGCCGCCGAAACCGTCCTGGTCAACCGGCAGCTGCGCCACCTGCCCGAAGTGCTGCGCGGCACCACCGCGGCGGCGGAACTCCTGCCTCCCGGGGACCCCATGGTCGAGCAGCTCCACGCGACCGCGCCCGCCCGCCGCTTCACCCACCGCGTCGCCATGGCGCTCGTGGCCGAGACCGTCCGGCGGTGGCCCGGGGACCGCCCGCTGCGGGTGCTGGAGGCCGGCGTCGGCACCCATGCCCTCACCGCGGCCCTGCTGCCCCTGCTCCCGGCCGACCGCACCCGTTTCACCTGCACCGATGCCACGGCGGCCGGTTTCGCCCGGGCCGGGCACCGCTTCGCCGCCCATGACTTCGTCGACCACCGCGTCCTCGCCCTGGACAGCGACCCGCTCTCCCAGGGCTTCCCCGACGGCGGCTTCGACCTGGTCGTCGCCGGGGACGCGCTGCACACCGCCACCGATCTGACGGCCACGCTGGGGCACGTCCGCAGCCTCCTCTCCCCCGGTGGTCTGCTGCTCGCCACCGAGCCGCACGACACCTGGCGTACGGCCCTCGTCCTCGGGGCGGCCGAGGCGTTCTGGCAGCGCGGCGACCACGCGCTGCGCCCGGAGAACCGGCTGCTCGCCCGGGAGAGGTGGCTGCCGCTGCTGGCCACGTGCGGCTTCACGGGCGCGGTCCGTACGGGTGTCGAGGACCGCTCCGTCCTGCTGGCGTCCGCCGACCGTCCGCCGGCGGACGGACCCGCGCCACCCGCGCCGGATCCGGGCGCCGCCTGGCTCGTCGCGACCGAGGGCCGCGACGAGGTCCCCCTCGCCCGGGCACTGGCCGAGCTGCTCGGCGACGCCCCTGTCGTCGCCGCCCCCGAGGACCCGGCCGCCTGGGACGCCGCCCTGCCCTCCGGGGATGCCGCGCCCGGCGTCGTCCTGTTGCTCTCCACGGACGCCTCCGCGGAGGCGGTCGCCCTGACGACCCGTCGCGCCGCCGTCCTTCGCGCGCTGAGCGCCGCCCGCTCCGGGGAGATCGGCGGGGTGTGGCTGGTCACCCGTCCCAGCGGGCTGTTCCCCGCGCCCGAGCGCCCCGCCCACCCGGCCGATGCCGCGGTGTGGGGCGCCGCCCGTGTCCTGGCCAACGAGCGCCCCGGCCTGTCCCTGCGCCGGATCTCCCTGGACCGCTCCGGCGCCCCTGCCGCGGACGCCCGCCGGCTGGCCCACGAGCTGCTCGCGCCGGGCGACGAGGACGAGATCGTCCTCACCCGGGGCGGCCGCTTCGTCCCCCGCCAGCTCCAGCGCCCGGCCGACCGTCCGGACGCCGTTCCCGGCCCCGCCTCGTACGTCCTGGAGGTGCGCGACCCCGGGCTCTCCCGCCGGCTCGTCTGGCGCCGGACCGCCTTGCCGCGGCCGGGCCCCGGCCAGATCCTCGTCGAGGTCCGGGCCGTCGGCCTCAACTACCGCGACCCGATGCGGGCCAACGGGCTGCTGCCGCCCGAGGCCGTCGAAGGCACCCCGCTCAGCCGCGGGCTGGGCACCGACTGCGCGGGCGTCGTCCGCGCCACGGGACCCGGGGTCACCACGCTCACGCCGGGTGACCGGGTGCTCGGGCCGATGCCCGCGTCACTGGCCTCGCACACCGTCACGCCGGCCGCCACGTCACTGCGCCTCCCGGACGGCATGAGCTACGCCGAGGCCGCGACCTTCCCGGTGGCGTTCCTGACCGTCCACCACACCCTCGCCGAGCAGGCCCGGACCTTCCCCGGAGAGACGGTCCTGGTGCACGGCAGTGCCGGGGCGGTGGGCCTGGCCGTCCTCCAGAGCGCCCGGCTTCTGGGCCTCCACGTCATCGCCACCGCGGGCACCGAGGCCAAGCGCGATCTGCTGCGCACCCTCGGCGCGGCCCACGTACTGGACTCGCGCAGCCTGGACTTCGTCCCACGGGTGCGGGAGCTGACCGGGGGCCGGGGCGTCGACATCGTCGTCAACTCCCTCAGCGGGGAGGCCATCGCGCACGGACTCGGCCTGTTGCGCCCCAACGGCCGCTTCATCGAGCTCGGCAAACGCGACATCTTCCTCAACAATCCGCTTCTGCTGCGCCCCTTCCACCACAGCCTCACCTTTCTCGGCTTCAACCTCGACAGTGTCATGTTCGACCCTCTGCGGTGCCCGCCCCTGCTGCGGGAGGTCGCGGACCGGATCGTCCGCGGCACCTACCGCCCGCTCCTCCACACCGTCCACCCCGCCGCCCGCGTGGACGAGGCGTTCCGGCTGCTCCAGCACTCGCAGCACACCGGCAAGGTGGTCGTCGCCTTCGACCCGCTGGACGAGCCCGTGCCCGTCGAGCCCGCCCTCGCCGTCCCCCTCCTGGACCCGGACGGCACCTACCTCGTCACCGGCGGGCTCGGCGGCTTCGGCGCCGCCACGGCCGGGTGGCTCGCCGACCGGGGCGCCCGGCACCTCGCGCTGGTCTCCCGGCGCGGGGCGGACGCGCCGGAGGCGGCCGAGACCCTCGCCCGGCTGGCCGAGCGCGGCGCCGATGCCACCGCCTACGCCGCCGACGTCACCGACGGGACGGCCATGCGGCGCGTCGTCGAGGCCGTCGACGCCACCGGGCACCGCCTGCGCGGCATCGTCCACTGCGCCATGCACCTCGACGACGCCCTGCTGGCCGACCTCTCCGACGAACGGTTCGCCGCCGTCCTCTCCCCCAAGATCGCCGGAGCGGACGTCCTGGAGCGCCTCACCGCCGACCGCGGTCCGGACGTCGGCCTGTTCCTGCTGTACTCCTCGGTCGTCGCGAGCATCGGCAACCCCGGACAGGCCCCTTACGCCGCCGCGAACGCCTACCTGGAGGCCCTGGCCCGCGCCCGCCGCCACGCCGGCCGCCCGGGCACCGCGATCGCCTGGGGCCCGATCTCCGGAACGGGGTACGTCGCCCGCAACGACCTGGGCGCCTCCATGGCCCACCTCGGCTTCGAACCCCTGGCTCCCACCGAGGCGTTCGCCGCCGCGGACCACCTCGTCGCCACGGGCACCGACGTCTCCGGCGTCGGCCGCTACCGCTGGGGCCGCGCCCGCCGTGCCCTCCCGGCCCTTGCGGCGCCGCGCTACGCCGCCCTCGTCCCGGCCGGTGCCGCGGAATCGGACGACTCGCGCGAAGAGTTCCTGCGCCACCTGGCCACGCTGTCCCCCGAGGATGCCGTGCACGCCGTCACGGAGGCCCTGACCCGCGTCTTCGCCACCGTCCTGCGCGCCGACCCGGCGGAGCTGGACGCGGACCGCCGGCTGGAGGAGTTCGGCCTGGACTCCCTGATGAGCACCGAATTCCTCCTGCGCACCCGCGAACATTTCGGCGTCCAGCTGTCCCCCACCGAACTCATCGGCGGCCCCCGCACGCTGGCGCAGTTCGCACGGCTGGTCCACGAGCGGCTGGGGGCGACCGGTACAGCGGACTGACCCTGGGCCTATGGCCGGGCGCGGAGGGGGAGTTGACGGCGTGCGTATGGTGGAGGGGAAACGCATCAACGCCCGCCCCGGGCTGTGAGCCGGGCGGGCCGGACGGGGGAAGAAAGGTGCGTGCCCGATGTCGATCGGGCTCCTCTCCACGATCGCCGCCGTGTTCTACGGGAGCACGGTCTCGGTCCTCGCTCTCACCGCGACCTTCGCCCGGCGCGGCGCGCTGCGGCGTGAGGCGCGCAGCACTCTTGCCGTTCTGGTGCCGGGGAGGGCGGATCCGCCGACCGGCAGCCAATAGGGCATCTGCTCACCTGTCGCGCATGCGGCGTGGGTCACGTCGGCGAGCCGCCCGCCCCCCGACCCCGCGTCTCTGTCGCCGGGGACGGGGCGGCCGCACGGTGCCGCCCGGTTCCCAGCGGACAGGAACATCGCGGACTATTTGCCGCGCACCTTGCGGCCCTTCGGCGGCTCGCATTCCTTCGCGGCCGCGATGAAGGGCTTGAGCGCGTCATGGAGCTTATTCAGCGAATCGGGCCCGAGCTCGATCTGGTAATACTGGACAGACGGGATCAATCTGGGCTCGAATTCGCTGCTTCCGTCCTCGTCATTCTTCGCGGCCCCGACGCGCACCTCCATACCCGGGACCGCGAACGTGTGCAGATGGACGTCCCCGGTCACGGTCGGGTCGAGATCGTCGTAAGCTTCGACCTTGACCCATGCGTCCTGGGTGATGGACTGGTCCCCTACCGTCAATGTTCTGCCTCCCTTCCGCACACCCGGCTCACCTTGCCGCGATTCGTCTACCTCAATAAACCTGGTGCCCATCAGCGCCCCTTCTCAAGAAGGACCAAAGCCTAACCGCTGCTGGGGAGTTGCACTCAATCGGGACGAGGCCGGGAGCGACGCGACGAACGGCCGGGCCCGCCTGCCGGCCGGCCGCATTCCCGGGTGCTCAGCAGTAGAGGCTGCCGCCCGGAGCCGCACCCAGCATCTGGGCGAATCGCTGGTAGCTGTTCACCCGGCTCTGCACCTGGGCGGGGTTGCGCCCGTCGCACTCCGCGGCGCCGTTGATGCTGCGGATGGTCTCCCCGAATCCACGGCTGTTGACCATCGCGTCGTGCGGCGTCATGGTGCCGGGACCGCGCTGGGTGTTCCAGTACCACAGGGCGGTTTTCCAGGAGACGGCCGCGTCGGTCTGGACGAGCGACGGGTTGTTCAGCAGGTTGATTCCGAGGGCGTCGCCCGCGGCCTTGTAGTTGAAGTTCCAGCTGAGCTGGAGCGGACCTCGGCCGTAATAGGCGGACTGGCCGGCCGGGCAGCCGTAGGGCTGGTTCCGGTCGCAGTAGTGGGGATAGTTCGCCGTGTTCTGCTCCACGATGTGGACCAGGCCCCCGGTCTCGTGGTCGACGTTGGCCAGGAAGGCCGCGGCCTCCTGCCGCTTGACCTGGTCACTGCCGGTGCCGGCGAATCCCGGGTACGCGGCCAGCGCCGCGATCAGCCCGTTGTACGTGTAGAAGGAGTTCCGCCCCGGGAACATCTGCTGGAACTGGGCCTCCGTCACGGGGAACTTCCCGGTCCCCGGGTTCCCGCCGCCCTGACAGGTGTACGGATCCCAGTACCACGTGCTGATGAGCGGGTCGTAGCCGGGATTGTCGTGCTCGGCGACGTAGTACTTACCGTCCGTGTACCGGACGACCGTGCCCGCCGGATACCAGGTTCCGGCCGTCCAGTTGGAAGCGTTGTCGCACGGGCCGGCGGCACTCGCCGTGCCGGTCGGTACGAGGAGGGCCGTACCGACCAGAGCCAGTACGGCCAGCAGCAAGGTGACGAAGCGGTTTCTTTTCACGGCGGCTCCTGTGGGGTCGGATCGCTGAGGTGACACTCGCTCGCTGAAAGCACGACGGGGCCGGCGGAAGACGCCTGCGGCCGTCGCTCTTGCGCAGTGAATAACTCTTCAACTTCGTTGTCAACGACATGTGTCATGGGCGGCCGAACCAGGCGCATTTGCCAACCGATTCCGGACAACTGTCGCGGCGAGGACTTGCGTCGATGTCCTCCCGCATGGCACTCATGGACCGAAAGCCGGACGCGTGCCGAAGAATTGCCGCCGTCCTTCGACTTCCTGACCGGCGAGCCGCGACGGCTCCCTGATGCCGGTTTCCGGGGCGCTCACTCCACTGGGTCCGTGGAGTACATCCGCCCGCCCACCACCCCTGAATGAGGAGAGACCAATGCGTGGAATCAGAGCTGTGCGCTCCGCGGCTGTCGTCCTGGCCGCCGCGGCCACCGGAATTGCCGTCGCCGCCGGACCGGCGGCCGCCGACGTTCCGATCGGCCAGCCGATGAACGGAAAGATGACCTACTACACCGACAAGGGATACGGCGCCTGCGGAACGGCCATCGACGCGGACTCCCAGGACCTGGTCGCGGTCTCGCCCTCGTGGTGGACCTCCGCCAATCCCAACAACGACCCTCTTTGCAAGGGCATATCAATCGAGGTCAGCTACAACGGCAAGACCATCAGGGTGCCGGTCAGGGACAAGTGCCTCTCCTGCGACCGCACCCACATCGACCTCGGCCGGCCGGCCTTCCAGAAACTGGCACCGCTCGACAGGGGCGTGGTCAACGGCATCACCTGGAAGTTCGTGCGCTGAGCCCCGGGTCCGTCGAGCCCCGGGCTCGCGCACCCGAACGCCGCTCGCGCCGAGAACACCGCTTATCCGTTGATTCCGCGTTCATCACCTCTTGACTGGACGCATCTACGGTCGCGTCATGAATGCCACCCTATTCCGCAACTCCCCCAGAAGGGGGCAAACACCACATAGATCCCGTGCAGGGCTCGTCGCCGTGCTCATGGCCGCCGTACTGCTGACCGGCGGGACGGAGGCGTCCGCCTTCGCCGCGCCGGCCGTCACGAAGCCGGCCCCGGCGACGGGCCTACGCATGGGTACCGACGGCCAGGACATGCCCGTGAGGCCGCTCCCCGAACGTACGGCCAAAGCGCTGCGGAACAGCGGGCCGAGCCCGCGCGTGGCAGCCGCGGCAGGGCCTGTCGACGCCCTTCAGGCGCTCGTCGACATCATCGGCTACCTGATCAAGCTCTTCGACAACCACAAGGCCAAGGACCAGGGCGCCTTCGTCCAGGGCATGATCAATGACTCGTGCGCGATGGTCCAGGGCCACTACAACGTACTGATGGTCAAGGAGGACGCCTCCTACGAACCCCGCTTCAACGGGGTGCGCTGGGAGGGCCGGCTGCACTACAACGCGTCCGGCTCCGCCACGTATCACTACTGGATCTTCGAATCCGGCACCTTCCGTCTGAAGAGCGACGGCGGATGGCGCAACTGGGGCTTCTGCGGGCACTACAACAGTGACGCCTCCGGCGTCACCTTCCAGCAGGAGCCCGGGAACAGCGTGAAGAAGCTGGACCAGCAGAGCAAGTGCGTCGACGTGCAGTCCAGCTCCACCAACAACGGCACCCCGATCCAGATGCACGACTGCAACGCCACCAACGCCCAGTGGTGGTACCGGGACGGAGCCGCGCTCAAGGTCGCCGGACTCGGCAACAAGTGCCTGGACGCGGGCGGAGGCGGCTGGACCGACAAGGTACAGCTGTGGGACTGCAACGGGACCGCGCCCCAGCAGTGGGACTACGTCGGCAACGGCTCCCTGCGCAACCGCAAATGGAACTACTGCCTGGACATCCCCAACGGGGACACCGCCAACGGCACCCGGCTCCAGCTGTGGCAGTGCAACGACACTTCCTCCCAGCAGTTCACCCTGCCTTAGCCGAAGACGAGACGAAGATGACGATCACAGCAGTCCGGCCCGCCGCGCGCTTCGCGCTGCTCGCCTGCACGACACTCGCCCTCGGCTTCGGCGGTGCCCTCCCGGCGCAGGCCGCGCCCGCCGGCCCGACGACCGCGACGCGCGCCGCCGCCGCGGACGACGAGGTGAACATCACCCAGGGGCAGCCCGGCTGGGGGCTCGACCAACGGCTGCGCGACCTCCACCAGCAGAACAGATCCAAGAGCCGGGGCGACTACGTCGGGAGTCTGATCAACGGCCTGGGCCCGGCCCTGAACGGCCACTACAACCTGCTCGTGACGGTCTCCGACGCCCGCTTCACACACGACCTCACCGGGTTCAAGTTCCGGGCACTGGTACGGAAGTCGAACGGCGTCTACTACAACGTCTGGGTATTCGACTCGGGCACCTTCCGGCTCCAGAGCGACGGCGGCTGGGCCAACTGGGGTCTCTACGGCCGCTGGGATCAGTCGGACGGAAACCTCACCTTCCACCGGGCGTCCGGCGGTGAGATCCGGGGCAAGGACGGCAAGTGCCTGGACATCGCCCATTCCCGGGCGGAGAACGGCACGGCCGTCCAGACCTACGACTGCAACAACAGCAACGCCCAGTGGTGGCGCCACGAAGGCTCGGCGCTGCGCGCCGGTGACCTGGGCAACTGGTGCCTGGACGCGGCGGGCGCGGCCACCGGCGCCCAGGCCCAGCTCTGGGCGTGCAACGGCACGCCGCCTCAGCAGTGGGCCTACGAGCAGGGTCAGCTGCGGAACGCCCAGTGGGGATACTGCCTGGACGTGCCCAACGGCAATACGGCCAACGGAAGCCGGCTCCAGATGTACCAGTGCAACGGGACCGACTCCCAGCGGTTCACGATCCCCGGGGACTGACCGCCCCGCCGGTGCCGGACCTGACCACGGGACCGCACGCGAACCTGCTGACCGAGTACTCGGTCAGCAGGCGCCGGTCCAGGCGGTGAGTGCGCCGGCCCTGTCGGCGTGGAGATCGCGGGGATCGGTCGCGCGGGTGGCCCAGGCGATGTGCCCGTCGGGCCGGATGAGGATCTCGCTCACGTCCGTCAGGTCCGGGTGGTCGCCGTGCCCCTGCGCGTCGACGCCGCGGGCACGGGCGGACGAGGCCGGGGTGGCGGCGGTGTGCGGGGGCTGCCCGCCGCCCAGGCCGAGCAGCACGAATCTGCCGTCGCGCAGCAACTCGTGGACCCGGGTCGGGCCCGCCGCCGTGGTGAGGCCGATGTCGGGCATGCGCCGGCCGCTGAGCGGATCGGCGTCCGGGGCGGTGGGGGGATAGACGGTGTCGAGGGCCGAGATGCGGCCGGCCAGGTGCCGGTTGACGTCCTCGATGTCCAGGAGCGTGTCGAGGAGCTCGCACAGGTGCCTCGCGGGGTCCGCGTACTGCTCGGTGAGGGGAAGTTCGACCAACAGGGTCTGGGCGCGGGTGCCGGTGGTGACGGCGTGTCCGACCGGGTGACGCTCGGCGTGGTAGGTGTCCAGCAGGCCGGGTGGTGCCCAGCCGCGAACCGTGGCGGCGAGTTTCCAGCCGAGGTTCATGGCGTCCTGGAGTCCGGTGTTCAGCCCCTGGGCGCCGACCGGGAAATGGATGTGCGCGGCGTCGCCGGCCAGCAGGACACGGCCGCTCCGGTACCGGGCGGCGAGGCGGGTGGTGTTGCCGAAGCGCGACAACCACCGCGGGTCGCCGATGCCGCAGTCGCTTCCGCACACGCGCACCAGTGAGGAGCGGAACTCCTCCGGCGTCACCGGCTCGGTGGAGGGCACCCGGATCCGGCGCGGGTCCATGACCACGTACCGGGTCAGCCCGGCCTCCAGGCGGGAGACGAGCACGCCGTTCCGCCGGGCCCGCTCATTGTGCGCGTGGTCGGCGACGGCGAAGTCCCCGACCACCGCGGTCATCGTCTCCCGCGTCCCCGGGAAGCCGATTCCGGCCGCCTGCCGGACGAAGCTGCGCCCGCCGTCGCAGCCGACCACGTACGCGGAACGGATCACGACGGGTCCGCCCGGGCCGGACACCTCGGTCTCGACTCCCCCGGCGTACTGCCGGAGGGCGACGGCCTCGTGTCCGCGACGGATCTCCACGCCCAGCTCCCGGGCCCTTTCGGCCAGCAGTGCCTCGGTCCGGGCCTGCGCGAGAAGCAGGGCGTAGGGGTGCCGGGTGTCGAGCGCGGTGAAGTCGAGCGGCCTCTTGAGACTGACGGCGAACTGCCAGCCCGGCACCGTACGGCCCGCGGCCAGGAAACGGCCGGCCAGCCCGCGCATGTCCATCAGCTCGATGCTGCGGGGGTGGAGGTTGAGCGCCCGTGACTCCCGGTGCGGCTTCGGGCGCTTGTCGATCACCAGGGTCCGTACGCTCGCGAGGGCCAGTTCGCACGCCAGCAGCAGCCCCGTCGGGCCGGCGCCCACGACGAGGACGCCGGTGTCCATGTCCGAGCCGGGGAACGTCACGCCCCCACCTTTCGGGGCGGGCCTCTCTCCGTCAAGGCGCCCTGCGGAAAGGGGAGTTCCCCGGATTGGCCGGGCGTGGGCTAGGCGGCGCCGCCGTGGCGTACTGGAATGTCGGAGGTCCGGCGGAAAGCCGTGGGAGGAGTCCGCTTGTGATCCACATGACCGAGACCCTGGCCGTGCAGACTGTCGAAGGGTTCCTCACGCCCGACGAGACCACCGAGCTCACCAAGGTGCTGGACGAGCACCTGGCGGCCACCGGCTGGGTTCCCGCGCGCCCCAGCCAGGGACTCACCCCGCCCGAGGCCGCGCAGGCCGTGATGGACGCCGGCCTGAAGCGCGCCCTGCCCGCCATCCGCCGGGCGTTCCCCTCCGCCACGGGCGTCGAACCGTGGCTGTACCACGACCTCAAGCCCGGTGACGAGATCCGTCCGCACGTCCACGGCGTGGGCGACCCGCGGGCCCGGCCGCAGCGGATCGCCCGGGTCGGCTTCGATCTCCAGGACGCCCGGCGTGGCGGTGAGTTCTACCTCGACACCTGCTCCGCCGACGCCCTCTGGAGTGACGTCACCGCGACGGGCAGCGACTACGCGCCCGGGACACGGTTCGTCCACGAGATCACCGCCCGCACCGGCCCGGTGAGACTGGCCGACACCCCGCACACCCGTTGGACGTGCGGCCCACCGCCCGGAACGACCGTCATCTACGGCATCCAGCTCGTCCACGGGGTCCGGCGGGTCGAGGAGGGCAGGGTACGCAAGCTCATCACCACTCTCCTGGCGTGAGCCCGCGCGGCATGGCGCGCGAGGGTCACGACGGCGTCCGGTTGCCCTGCCGGAGACCTCGCAGGCCCCGGTCCAGCTGAACGGCCGCCTCGTCGGCGGCGCTGTTCAGCAGTGTGCCGGGAGGCAGGGCCCGCAGCCAGGCGCGCGCCGCGTCTCCGAGGCGTTCGGGGACCTTGAGCACCGGCCGGTGGAACCCACGGACGCACGGCCCGGGGTTGAGCGGGCTGCCCGGGAAACACAGCAGTTCGGTGCCGTGCGGCGCGGGCGGCAGCGCCGCCCCGTTGGGCACCGGCAGTTCGAGCGCGACCCGGTCGGCCCTGGGGTCGCGAGGGGTCCGGCCGAGGGCGGCCCGCGCGTACGCCTCGTGCGGGTCACAGCCCGTACTCGCCCAGCTCATGTTGGACACGCCGCTGAGACGGCCGTTCACTTCGATCACCTTCAGCCGGCCGTCGTCCGTGACAGCGAAGTCGATCTGCCAGGGCCCCCAGGGCCCGAAGGCCTCCGTCATGTCGGCGACCGTCGCGGCCAGCTCACCCCGTGCACGGACGGGCAGCGCCGCGGGGGCGACCCTCACCCGTCGGCCCGGGTCGCAGTCACTGCCGAGACGGCCCAGGGAAGCCACCGGCCACGCCACCGTGGAGGACGGACCGGACAGGAACTCGACCGCGAACTCCTCCCCCACGACGGCCTCCTGGACCAGCACCGGATACGTCACCTCGGCGCCCGCCCGGCCGAGACCCGCCCCGTCCTCCGCGTAGTGGCGCCCCGAGCCGAACTCACTCCGTGCCTCCTTGACCAGGACAGGGAAGCCGAGCTCCTCCGCGGCCGCCTGCGATGCCCCGGCTTCCTCGCACACCACACCCCGGGGCACAGGCCATCCCCGCTCCCCCGCGAGCCGGTGCAGCGCCGCCTTGTCACTGGCCAGCCGCGCGAACGCCGCCGCGTGCACGGGCATACGACATCCCGTCCCCCGCACCCGCGGGGCGGCGTGCGCGTAGACGGGCAGGAACTGTTCCTGCCCGTGGCACCCCATGTTGGGCAAGGCGACATCGGCCCGGCAGGCGTCCAGCAGCCGCAGCAATTCATGCCCGTCCAAGACGGAGGGCAGCTCGGCGCACGTCACCTCGGGGCCGAGGAACGGGGCGGGATCGGCGCACCCCAGCACGGTGACCTCCGCACCACCGCGGCTGAGCGGCGCCACCACCCGGTCCGCACGAAACTCCCCCAGGACCACTACGCGCACCATCCACACCACCCCATCGGTATGCCGGACACCGCCTCGGCAGGCTCACGCATCCAGCTTCCTCCATCACCACGCCCTTGGGTCTGTCCCCCGGGGGCTCAACGTTCCACCCAGCGCGGTGTGTACGTGCGATCCCGGAGCGGGCTCCAGGTTCCAGCGGGTGGCAAGGGTGGCCAGGGCGAGGACGGTTTCGACGGTGACGCCGCCTTGACGTTCCTCGGCCGGGCAGCGCTGTCCTCGCCAGGTCACGGAGTGGTGAACAGAAGGGCGGTGTTGTGGCCGCCGAAGCCGTACGAGCAGCTGATGGCCGCGGACATGGTCGCCTTCCGGATGCCGTGGGCGACGATGTCGAGTTCGCGGTCGTTTCCCTGGTGCGTGAAGTTGGCGGTGGGCGGGATGGCCTGGTGGCGCAGCGCCAGGACGGTGTACGCGGCCTCCACGGCGCCGGCGGCTCCCAGCGTATGCCCGATCACGCTCTTGGGCCGCGGTGACCGGTGGCGGGCGGCCGGCGAAGGCTTCGTTGAGGGCAGCGGCCTCCGCGGCGTCGTTGAGCCGGGTGGATGTGCCGTGCGCGTTGATGTGCCCGATGTCCTGGGGTGCGCAGCCGGCGTCCCGGAGTGCGGAGTGCAGCGCCCGGACGATGCCGGAGCCGTCCGGGCGGGGGACGAGGGGATGGTGGGCGTCGGTGGACATGCCACAGCCGCGCAGCAGTGCCAGGGGGCGCCTGCCGCGGTCGTTCGCGCACGGCCCTGACCCGCGCGTTCTTCCGTGCGGCCGGACAGGACGCGCGATCGGGGAACGCGAGATGCACGGAACCGGCCTGCCCAGGGTCGGCCTTTCATCGTGGCGGGAGGCTCCCCGGGCCCGCCCCTCCGGCCGACCACGATGTGGTACCCGATCTCTCCCCTGCACCGTCGCGGGGCCGCTCGCGCGGCGTGGCGCCGGCTGGTCCATACGGTGCGGTCCCCGGGTGAGGGCGTGTCGTTGCCACGTCCGGCGCGTTGCCCCCAACGGACACCCGATCCCGGCCCTCGCCGGCCGCTGTTCGCTTCGGAGCCTTTTGTGAAGATCCCTCTCGCACGTCTCGCCGCTCTCGTGGCCTTGCCGCTGGCGGTGGTGGTGCCCGCGTCGGTGTCCGCGCAGGAGGCCGACCCGGTCCTGCCGCCTCTGCAACTGCGTGGCGGTACCCCGTTCGCGTACTGCCTGACCGATACCGCGGCCGAAGCCCTGCGCGGAGCCGGTTTCACCTTCGATGCGGTGGCCCCCGCCACCCTGGGGACCGAGAACGGCCACCAGTGCATGAAGGCGACCTTGGAAAACGGCCAGATCAACACCGATCTGACGGGCCTGACCGGGTCGGCGAAGGGCGGCTTCGCTCTCCGGAAGGGCGGCAAACGAGCCGAGTTCGCGGCCCTTCAGCTCCGCATGAAGCTCGACCGGACCGGGACGATCACCGCCGAACACCTCGGCAAGAGGATCGACACCCTCACCACCTCCGGCGAGGGGATCAAGACGTCCCTGACCCGGGTCAGCGCGGAGAACACCCCGGTGAACCTGGCACCGGCCGCCGCGGACGCGCTCACCGCCGAATTCGGCACCAGCCCCCTCTCCGCCGGCCAACAGCTCTTCTCCGGCACAGCCGGCTTCGACGTCCTCCAAGGCGTCACAGGCCTCCCCACCGGTAAGTAGTGCCGCCACCCCGACGCCTCCGGCATACCCGGGCGTGACGGCGGATCCGTCCGACCCCGCTCACACGGGCCGCAGCAGCACCCCACTGTCGAGCTCTCCGGCCACTCCTTGCCGGGCTTCGCTCGGAACAGGTCGACGTGGGAGAGGCCGACCAGCCAGGAGCCGGGCAACTTCGCCTTGAACGCCCGCCCCTTGACTCGGCCGGCGCCCCGATTCCAGCCACGCTGCCATGCGCGTCGGCGGCGAAGGTCATGTCGGACGTCGGCGCCGACCAGGTCAGGTGCCGCGAACCACACGCCGGGAACAGGGGAGCGCTGCCGCGCCACATCTCCTGCCGGGCCGGACCGGATACACGGCCAGTTACCGCCCCATGTGACAGGCTGGCCGATTCTCAAGCCATGATGTTGCCGGGACGTTAACACAGGGACAGGATCACTGATCGTATCGACCTGATCACTGATCCAGGAGCCGAGAAGTGATACGCCGAACCGCTCTCCGAACCCTCACCACCGTCGCGGTGACCGCGGCCCTCGCCCTGCCCCTCGCCCAGGGGGCCCGAGCAGCCACCCCGGACCCGCCCGCCCCGGCGACCGCTGCCACCGCTGCCACGATCAACGCGGGCGACGACAACCCCTTCCGCTGGATGGAACTGGACGGCCTGCGGGCCGACTTCCGGTTCATGTGTCCCGCGGGCCACTGCGTGGGCTTCTGGTCCCTGGTCCTGACGGACGACGTCGCGCAGCAGAAGTTCAGGGGCGGCGAATTCTTCGTCTACGCCCCGGCCACCGGTGAGTTCAGCTTCTTCCTCGACACGGACATCGCCGTGCGCACGGTCGTTCACCCCGGCCAGGTCCGCCTGGTCGACACCGACTTCATGCGCTCCCACCCGCGCGTCGAGGTCCGCTACGGCGACCCCGACCGCCCGGACCGGGCCCGCGTCGTCGCCTCGGCGACGACCCTGATGTAGCGGGCCGGCGGCCCCGCCCGACCCGGCGGCAGAGGCGTTCCCCGCCCGCCCGGCGGCCACCACGGCCATGGCCGGTGACGACCGCACCGCCGTCACCGTCCCGCATTCACCGCATCTTCTTCCGCCTCGCGACAGCGGCCTTCCTGCCGCCGGCGCGGCGCCGCAGGACGGCGCGGCCAACGCCGTGAACGGCACCGCCTCACAACAACCCCCTTCAACGCGTCGTGCTCTCGCATGCCCTCGTTCGACGAGGCTTCACCACAAGGGAGTTAGTGATTTCCATGTACAAACGTCCGAGATTTCTCACCTTCGCCGCCGCGGGTGCGGTCATATGCACCGCTGGATTCACACCGTCGGTCAGCCAGGCCGCCGGCGGCGGCGACGTGGTGACTAAGGGGTCCTACGCCGAAACCCACGGCCTGACCGCGGATGACATCAAGAACATCAACGCGCTGAACGAAAGGGCCATGGCTGTCGGTCAGCCCGACAAGCCTCCGACGGAAACACCTCCGAGCGCCGGCCCGCCCTCCCGGACCCCTGACTCGGACGACGACAGGGAAACCCCTCCCGCCGAGCCGCTCGACAGGATGCCTGACGCGTACCGGGCCTACGGAGGCAGGGCCACCACGGTCGTCAACAACTACATACGCAAGTGGCAGCAGGTCTACAGTCACCGCGACGGCAAGAAACAGCAAATGACCGAAGAGCAGCGGGAAATGCTGTCCTACGGCTGCGTCGGCGTCACCTGGGTGAATTCGGGACTCTACCCGACGAACAGATTGGCGTTCGCGTCCTTCGACGAGAACAAGTACAAGAACGATCTGACGAACACCAGCCCCCGGCCCGGTGAAACGCGGGCGGAGTTCGAGGGTCGCATCGCCAAGGGCAGCTTCGACGAGAGGAAGGGCTTCAAGCGGGCGCGTGATGTGGCGTCCGTCATGAACAAGGCCCTGGAGAACGCCCACGACGAGGGAACCTACATCAGCAACCTCAAGGCAGACCTCACGAACAAGAATGACGCCCTGCTTCACGAGGACAGCCGCTCGAACTTCTACTCGGCGCTGAGGAACACACCGTCCTTCAGGGAAAGGGACGGAGGCAACTACGACCCGTCCAAGATGAAGGCGGTGATCTACTCGAAGCACTTCTGGAGCGGACAGGACCAGCGGGGCTCCTCCGACAAGAGAAAGTACGGCGACGCGGAAGCCTTCCGCCCCGACCAGGGTACCGGCCTGGTCGACATGTCCAGGGACAGAAACATTCCGCGCAGTCCGACCAGTCCTGGCGAAGGCTGGGTCAACTTCGACTACGGCTGGTTCGGGGCTCAGACAGAAGCCGATGCCGACAAGACCACCTGGACCCATGGCGACCACTATCACGCACCCAATAGCGACCTGGGTCCCATGCACGTACACGAGAGCAAGTTCCGGAACTGGTCCGCCGGGTACGCTGACTTCGACCGTGGGGCCTACGTGATCACGTTCATACCCAAGAGCTGGAACACCGCCCCCGGCAAGGTGGAGCAAGGCTGGCCGTAAACTCCGGCTGGAGGTGGGGAACAGCTCCATACCCAGAGAGCCTTCACCTCCGAGCGATCGCCCCCTTTGCCGGGCGTACCAGCAGCGAATCCCCGGTGGGCGAAGCCGGGGATTCGCCGCGCCGAGCGGGGGTTCGCCGTGCCGAGCGGTGGTTCGCCGTCTGACGCACTCGCCCATGTATCGGTACGGCGCGTTCGAGGGGCCGCGACTACGGGTTCCCTCTTCTCGCTCACGCCCAGCCACGCGACCCGACGGCTCGGAGCCCAGCGGTGGCCCGCGCCCAAGTCCCACCCGGCCTCGGCGACGGCGTCGTCCTCGTCGAAGGCGACCTCGCCCCGCTCCAGGGCGGGGACCACAGCCTCATGCGGGCTCGGGCCAGGTCGCAGAAGGCGAATGGCTCAGCAATCTCGGTTGAGATCGGCCCGGCTATCAGAGACATTACGTCGTTGGGCCGAGGGCATGGCGAAGACCCGGGTCGACTTCCGCTCGGGCCCCGCCCGCCCCTTCGCCTGGATCACCGCACATTGACTGAACAGGAGCCACCCGTGGCTGACACTCGGCAGACCACCCCCGACGCTCGTGTCGAGGATCGAACCAGGCAGGGCGATCCGGATCGGTCCGCGGCCTTCGACGACGCGGCGATACGCCAGGCGCGCAACTCCGCCGCGTTCTGGGCCGCGACCGCAGACTCCCGCGGCCACGAGGTGATCCGCCGGCGCGGCTTCCTCGCCGTGCTCGGCGGCGAGCGTGCCGGGACACGTGTCCTGCTTCAGGAACCCGACCCCGCCGCGCACGAGCTCGCCGAGCTGACCGAGCTGGCCGGCCGGTCGACCGGACCGGTGGATGTCGAGGATCCCTTCAGTTCCACCGACCTGAGTCACCTGGGCATGCGCAACTGGCAGATGCCGATCATGGTGCGCCCGCCCGGCCCTGTCCCCGCACCCGCGATGGAGGTGATCCGGGCCCGGCGGACGCACGAGCTGCGGACCGCCGAGCAGATCGTGATCGAGGGCTTCGAGCTGACCAGGTTCACCCCCTACCGTCCCGGCGAGATGTTCCCCACGACACTGACCGAGCAGCCGGGCGTGGACGTCTTTCTCGCCGTCCTCGACGGCGAGGCGGTCGGAGCCGGTGTCACCGCCGTCCACGACGGGGTCGGCAGCCACTACTGGGTCGGCACGTCATCGGCACACCGCTCCCGCGGCGCCGGGCGGGCGGTCATGCTCGGCTCGCTCGCGCCCATGGCGGACCTTCCGGTGACACTCACCGCCTCACGGCTCGGACAGCCGCTGTACGAGTCGCTGGGCTTCACCGCCGTCACCTCGTCGACCTGGTGGTCTTCACAGTGACCACCGCCGAGGCGTGACTTGGCGCCCGCTCGCGGCGGCCTGCGCTCCGGTCGCTCGCCGCCGCGACAACGGGTAACCGCACTGACATCCGGGCGACTAGGCCGTACGAGGTACCTCTTATCACTCGCACGCTCCCCTGCCCTTCGCATCAGTAGCTTGGTGAGTACATGCCTGAATGGGGGGCATCGTCGGTTCGGGAGGGGCGTGTCATGCGCAGATTTTCCGTTGTCGCGGCAGCAGTCGCGGGAGCCATCGGCCTGACCCTGGGAAGCACCGCTGTGGCGGAGCAGCCACGGGCACGGCCGGCTGAGCGTTATCTGAACCTCCACCAGTGCGTCTACGTCGGCAGCGGCGGGCACTACACGAACGTGCTGCCGAACACGGCAAATACCGCCTTCAACACGGGCACCAACGCCTCCAGCACACCGGACACCGCACTCTCCTGCGGCCCGGGGGGCGGGGGCTGGAGCCCGGCGCCCGCCAACTCCGCGGTGAAGGCCTTCGATCTCACCGCCGGCCGGTACCTGAACGTCCATCAGTGCGTCTACTTCTCTGCCGGTCAGCACTACACAGCCGTGCTCCCGAACACCCCGAACGTCAACTTCAACACCGGCACCAACGTCTCCAACAGCGCCGACACGAAGCTGAACTGCGCTTCGGGCGGGGGCGGCTGGCGGCTTCTCCTGGCCAACTCCGCCGTCGAGTCGTTCGAACTCGCCGACAACCGGTACCTCAATCTGCACCAGTGCGTATGGACTTCGAGCGGGATGTACTACATGGGCCTCCTGCCCAACACCCCCAACGCCAACTTCAACACCGGCACCAACGCGTCACGCACGGCCGACACCGCGCTGTCCTGCCGTGCCGGCGGCGGAGGCTGGACTCTCGACCGCAGCAACTCGGCATATCGCCCCCTGGGCAGTTGAACCCGGTCCGGCGAGATCGCCGGATGCCGCCGGCAATGCCATGACCTCAGAGTGCCCAGCCCTGGGGGCGCGTCCGATCGGGAGCCACGGGCTTGGGCCACCGCCGGGAACCACCGCGGCACCACAGCCCGTGCCGGCGGCGGCCCCCGGCCCGCTTCCCGGAATCAGGGTCAGTGCCGCGCCGGCTGCGTCGCGCCGCAGAACTCGGCCTTGACCACGTCCTCCAGATCGGCGTCCCCCCAGTCGCCGTTGGCGTTGAACACCGCGGTGTGGCGGCCGTCGGGCGAGGACGCGGCCACGGAGAGGGAGCCGTTGACGCTGCCGCCGTGCTCCCAGATGTACCCGCCGCACGGCAGGGTGGTCCGGTAGAGACCCAGCCCGTAGGCCACGCCTTCCCCGGCCTCCTTCGCCGGCACCGGTACCGCGGCCAGGAGATCCTGCTGCTGTTTCCTGGGGAGCAGCTCACCGCCCAGCAGCGCACCGTAGAAGCGGTTGAGGTCCCCCACCGTGGAGATGACCTCCCCTGCCGACCAGATCCAGGAGGGATTGAGCTCGGTGGTGTCCCAGATCCTGGCACCCGGGCCACCATGGAGATCGCTGTACGCGCGGCCGTGCGGGCCGGGTATCTGCGGTGAGGTGCCCGGCAGAGAGGTGGCGCGCATGCCGAGCGGGCGCACGATGCGCCGTTCCACCTCACTCTCGTACGAGGCGCCGGTCACCTTCTCGATGACCATGCCCGCGAGGACGTAGTTGGTGTTGGAGTACTTCCAGTCCGTGCCGGGCTCGAAGGCCGGCGGGTGGGCGACGGCCGTGGCGACGAGGCCGGCGGGCTTGAAGATGTCGTACCGGTGCTCGGGCCAGTCGGTGGTGCCTATCCGCTCGAAGAACGCGTCGTCGAGGTAGTCGGACAGGCCACTGGTGTGGTTGAGCACCTGACGGAGTGTGATCCGGCTCCCGTCGTTGCCGTTGCCATGGACCACGCCGGGCAGGTGGCGCTCGATGCTGTCGTCGAGGCTCAGCCTGCCCTCGGACTCCAGTTGGAGAAGGACCACCGCGGTGAACGCCTTGGTGATGCTGCCGATGCGGAAACGGTCCTCGGGCAGCCGCTTGCGTCCGGTGTCGCGGTCCGCGACTCCCGCGGAGCCGTTCCATGTCCCGCCGGCGTCCCGTACCTGCCCGAGCACGCCGGGAATACCGGTCCGGACATGGGCCTCCAGTGCCCTCTGGGCGGCGGGGTGCCCGGGGCGAGAGGTGCCCGTGTCCGCGGAGGCCGTGGTCGTCAGCACTGTCGTGGTCATCATGGCGGCTGTCGCCACGGCGACCAGCGCCTTCCGCAGCGTTCTCGTTGCCATCCCGCTTCTCCTCATCCGTTTCCAACATGCCGGCAGACACCTCAACCAGTCACTAAGGTAAAGCTGACCTAAGTCGCGAATGTGACGGTGTGTTCGGGAACACACCGGGTCGGCGCTGCCCCTGGCCGGGCCGGGGTATCACGTCAGGGCAGCAGAGAAGTAGACGCCTTGGGGCGGGTCCGGTGGGTCTCCTGTTCCCAAGTACATGGGGCGGCTACCTGAGGTCGAGATAGCTGCTGGAGGGAGGGCTGTACTCGTTCGAGGGGTTTGGCTGCTCAACCCTGTTCGCTCACGCTTACGTTGGGGAATCGTGGTGTCCCGTCATTCCACTGGGAACAGGAGGAATCTTGACGTTATCGCGTACGCGGCGGGCGCTGGTTCTTGCCGGGCTGCTCGCGGCGCTGGCCTCCGTCGCACCGAGTTCAGGCGCCGTGGGCCGGGCCGCCGAACCCACGAAACGCGCCGCGGTCGGTCCGTTCCAGGTACGGAACCAGGGCACGGGCCGCTGCATGGGCATGCCGGCGGGCGACGACCGGATGCGGGTGTGGAACTGCACCAGCGAGCCGTACCAGCTCTGGGACCTGATCGCCGACGGCCGTGGCGCCTACCACATGGTCACTCGCAGGGACGGCCGTTGCCTGGCCGGCTATGCCCAAGGGCCCAGTGGCTGGGCGACGTGGCTGAGCGACTGCGACAGATCGTTCACCAACGTGGATCAGCTCTGGTACGTGGACCCCGCCCACAGCGCCGACCCCGCCCGGATCGCCAACCTCTTCGGCCGCGTCCTCGAACCCGACCGCGGATGGGGTGGGGCCAACGAATCCCCGGTGGTGACCAATGACAACCAGGGACTGCCCCATCAGAAATGGCCCCTGATCTACGGGCCGTGACACCGGCACGACTCCTGCCTGGGGTCTGCTCCCAAGGACTGTTGAGCGGGCCATCAGCGGAGCCGGGGCCGCTCGTTTACTTGCGCGCGGTCGGTCCCGGCAACGGAAGGTCCGCGGACGTTCCGAGGAGCTGGACACTGCCGCGCACGACGAGGTCGTCGAGGTCCAGGTGTGGGCGGATGACGCAGGAAGCCGGCGAGCCGCGGTGTCTGGATGGTCGCAAGGGGCCAGGGGCGCCCGAACCACTGGCCCCTGGTGCGTCACACCGGCAGAAGTTGCCACTGGCGAGTGCGGTGGCCGCCTTCCGCCCCGTGCTGCTTGATCGCCGCGCGGGCGTTGGTGTCGACCTGCAGGAACAGGCCGCTGTTCCTGTTCGCGATCTCGTACGCCCGCGGGGCAGCGTCGGTCTCGGATCCCACCGGGATCAGCTTCCACTGCTGGTGGCGCGCTTCGTCACCCTCGTAGGTGCCTTGCGTGACCACAGCGCCCGCCGCCTCCTGCGCTCCGGCGATCTCCAGGACCTTGCCGCTGCGCAGGTTCTCGAACTTGTAGAAGACTTCGCCGTTCTCCTGGCCCACCACGACCAGCCGCCACCGCTGGTAGCCCCTCGGGGCAGCGAGGAGCTGGTGGATCTCGGCCCCGTCCTTGGTGGACTCACGCGCGACCCCCATCCGCAACCTGCTGCGGACATTGGCCCAGGAGACCACCGTGCCCGAATCTGGCAGCCCGGCCGTCCTCACCGGGGTGGTGTTCTCGTCACCGGTGGGTGCTTCGGAGGCAGTACTCATCGTCTTCCCTTCACCGACTGCTACTTAAGGTTGCCGACCAGCTCCATAAGGTCACAGGCGTATTGGGTGGGCAAGATCACTTTCAGCTGGTCTTGCCGTGAACGTGTGACGAGATCCGGGTGATTCTTCTTGGCCCGCGGCAGCTCGGTGCGACGGTGCGTGCGCCGCTCGGGCTCATCGGCACAGATTTCGACTCGGCACCTCATCCCGTTCCTGCGGTGCGCGCCTGGGCCGGGCCTACGAGGCCGACCTCAGGCAAGACGATCCGGGCAAGGCGCTTCTTCGGCTCGGAAGTCCTGCCGTTGTGGTTGCTGAAGGCCGGGCTCCACGCCACCGGCACCTGGTCCGGTGGCGAGGGCGTCATCGGCGTCTACGAGGTCACCCGCGAGGAACCGGCCGCGCTCCAGTGCTGGTGAGGGTGCTTCGTGGCTGGTCAGATGTGAGCGCGGAGGAAATCCCGGACCTCGGTGTGGGTCATCGCCCCCGCGCCGCGTGCCGCCACCGCACCGTCCTTGAGCAGGACGACGGACGGTGCCCCGGTGACGCCGTACCGCTTGGTCGCCTCCGGGCACCGGGTGATGTCGATCTTGACGGCTGTCAGGAGATTCGCGTACTCCTCGGCGATCCGACCCACGACAAGGTCCATCGCCCGGCATGCCTCGATCGCCTTCGGCCACGTCCCGGAGAAGTAGGCGAGGACCGGGCCTTCGCTCATCCTGAAGACAAAGTTGACCTCCTCGTCCTCCAGTGGCTGATGAACGCGCCGTGGCATCGGAGCTCCTGACCTCGTGATCGACTTATCGGGCCACCATCATCGCCTGTGACACGCGCGTGGCACGCCAACCACTGCAAGCAGATCACCGGACAGCACGAGCCCTGCGGCGGGAGACACCGCCTCGCACCGATCGCGACCCGGCTCACCGCTTGGGCGGGCCCGCGCGTCCCGGTCGGGTGGCTCGGGGGCGATGAGTTCGCCCTGAGCCTCGTGCATCGCCGCCGGGGCAAGACGATCGAGACCCTCCGCGCGCCGGCCCTGGCATGGCCGGCTCCTGTCACACACGGGGGCCGGCAGATACCGGCCTGCCCGCCGCCTGCCGCTGGTCGCCCGCAGAGTCCGCTGCCGCGAACCGCCCACCGGCGCCGACCGGCTGACCGGCCGCCACCGGGATCCGGACGGCGCGCCGCCCCGCACCGAGTGGGCACAGCCCGGCCTTTCCATCTGGAGCACTCCGATGCCCAGGCCCTCGCCGCGACGACCCCCACACGTCACAGCTCGGGCCCTGGAGGCCCCACCGAGGACCTGGTCGCGCAGGTCCTCCAGCCACTTCCCGGCCTGCGGCCGTGACCACTCGCCCGGGGTCCCCGATGAGCAGCACCCGACGCGACATCGACCACGCCCTGTCCTGCCCGGACACGATTCCGGCTCCCGGCACCCGCTGGGGCACTGCCGTAGTCGATGCCGGGGGGGGAACCACAGATGCCGGCCGTGTGCCCTGCGGCTCAGGTGGCCGGAGGCGTCGCTGCCGGCGTGACCGGCAGTCAGCCGCGATCGGGGGCCGCACTACGGCCGGCCTGGCGTTGTGCGGCGAGACGTTCGGGCGAGCAGATCGCGGCGAACCCCGCCGTCCGCCCCCGGCAACCCGCGGCCGGCACCTGCTCGACGCGGCCTCGGCCCAAGCAGCTCACCGACACCATCCTGCGGGTGTGCGGCGCCGGCCGGGACCGGGTGCGGACTCTCGGCGTACAGCGACTCCGGCGTGAGATGACCGTCGACCTTGCTGAACTCCCACTCGACCGTCTCGTGGACCGCCGCCGGTGCCCCCTCCTCGAACGTGGTCACGAACCTGCCCCGGCGCAGGTCGGCTGCTTGCTCACGCAGGGAGTCCAGGCCGGGCGCGGGCTGCCTGGCCGAGCGGGGCTACTGGCCTCACACCCCGCCCCGGAGTGTGGTCCCTCAGCACATGGGCCCCGCGAAGTCAGCACCGAACCAGCACGGGCTCCCAGCCCGCATGGGACCTGCTGTTCAACCCTGGTCAACCCGCCGGCCGGTGGCCTCGCCGTCCCCCAGCCCCGTGCCTTGGTCGGCACGTTCCCGGATCACTTCTCCAGCCGGGACAGGTCGGGGGCACGGGCGCCCGCCGCTTCCGGGACCGCCTCGGTGATAGCCCGCACCTCTTCGGCGGACAGCCGTAGGTCGAGAGCCAGGACGTTCTCCTCCAGGTGTCCGCCTCGGCGCACGCCCGGAATGGGGATGACGGTGTCCCCCTGAGCCAGCACCCAGGCGAGGGCCAGCTGAGCCGGTGTGCAGCCGACACTCGCGGCGAGCGTCCGTACCCGTTCGGCCAGAGCGAGGTTGGTCGCGAGGTTCGCTCCCTGGAAGCGGGGCTGGTCGCGTCGGATGTCGTCGGCTGCCAGGGTGTGCACGGACGTGACAGCGCCGGTGAGGAGTCCACGGCCGAGTGGCGCGTACGGAACGAGAGCGACCCCCAACTTCCTGGCAGCGGGCAGGATGTCCTCTTCCAGGCCACGGGTGAACAGTGAGTACTCACTCTGCAAGGCGGCGATGGGCCCCGCCGCACACGCCCTGCGCAAGGTCCGGGAACTCACCTCCGACAGACCGAGATACCGGACCTTGCCCTCGGCCACGAGTTCCGTCATGCCGCCGACGGTCTCTTCGATCGGCACGTCCGGATCGCGCCGGTGCAGGTAGAACAGGTCCAGGTGGTCCACGCCCAGGCGGCGCAGCGATGCTTCGCAGGCCCGTCCGGCGTATTCCGGCGTCGAGTCGACCCGCCGGTCCTTGGGGCCTGGGCCGCGTACGACGCCGAACTTGGTGGCGAGGAAGGCGGTCTCGCGGCGGCCGGCTACGGCCCGGCCGACGAGCTTTTCGTTGGTGTACGGGCCGTACATGTCGGCCGTGTCGAGGAAGGTGACGCCGAGGTCCAGGGCCTTACGGATGGTGGCGATCGACTCGGCCTCGTCGGCGGCCCCGTAGAACTCCGACATGCCCATGCAGCCCAGGCCCATCGCTGATACCCATGGGCCGTCTCGGCCTAACCGTCTCACCGGCATCCGCCCTGGCCCCCTCGGTCTCCCGGTGTCAGCGTAATATCCGGCCGGATGCCGGCGGAGGGCCTGTTTCCGCCTACTGCCGGGCCGTCGCCCGCTCCTACCCTCGGCCCATGTTCCGAGACGCCGCGAACGGCTGGACGCAGCGGACCTTCACCTCCCCCGCGGACTTCCGGCTGCCGTACCAACGTGATCACGCGGCACTGGCCCGTCGGATACGTGAGGCGCTTCTCGACGGTCCCGGCTTCACCGTGGTGACCGGTACCCCCGTCGCATCCCTGGGTACCGCCGACGCGCAACGCTTCAGCGAGGCGATGCTCCGCCACCTCGGCGAGCCGCTACCGCAGGGCCATGGCACGGACACCGCCCTTGCCTGGCTGGTACGGGACGAAGGGGTCTCGGCGCACACGGACGACCGCCGGTTCCACGAGAACGCCTACACCTCCAAGTCGCGCGGCTACCTCCACCCGCACAACGACCAGGCGGTCAGGCCCTTCGGCCAGGACCCGGACTGGATCGCCCTTCTCACCCACCGCAGAGCCGCGCAGGGCGGCGCCTCCGTCCTGGTCGACGGCTGGACGGTGCATCACGTTCTGCGGGAGGAGTTCCCCGGCGAGCTCTCCCTGCTGAGCACCCCCTTCGCGTTCGACCGGCGCCATGTCACGCCGCCGGGGAAACCCTCGGTCGTCCGGGCACCGGTCTTCGACGTACGCGCCGACGGCCGCGTCCATGTCCGGTGCAACGCCAAACGGCTCGAAACCGCCGCCGAGCTGACCGGCAAACCCCTGTCACCCGCGAGACGCACGGCTGTCGACGCCCTCAAACAGGTCGTCGCCCGCCCGGAGCTGGGCCTCACGATCCTGCTGGAGGAGGGCGACTGCCTGATCACCGACGACCGCAGGATCCTGCACGGCCGTACCGCATACGAGGACCACAGTGACGTCACCCGACGACGCTGCCTGATTCGCGTCATGCTCCGTCGGCACGGCCTGGTCAACAAGGAATTCCGTGCCGGGGAGAAGAGAAGATGAACCTGGGGCCCCAGTGCGTGTCCGCGCCGATGGCACATCTGTAGCCGGCGCCGGACCACGCGGACGGTCGGAACTGTGACGGCGCGTCAACGTGCCCGCCGGGGGCGGAGCGGCGCCGTGCGGCCGCCCCGCCCCCGACGGCGGAGTTACCCGTGCTCTCCGGGCGTCCGGGCAGACGCGTTGTCAGCGCTTGAGCCCACCACTGGCGATGTCGTCGATTTTGTAGGTGAGGCCGACGACGTCCTTCTCGTGCATCTCAGGCGCGAGCGCGTAACGGTTCGCATCGAAAGTACCGTTGCGGATTCCCTTCTGAATCCGCGCGAGCTCCGCCTTGGCCTTGCTCAAGTGCTTCCCGGTCTGTTCGATCAGGGCCTTCCGGTCAGTCGCAGGCTTGGCCGGTGCGGTGCGGTGCGCTTGGGGACAGGCTTGGAAGCGGGCTCGGATGCCGCCTGAGCGGCGCCGGCGCCGAGGACGACGATGAACGCGCCCGCGCCGAGGGCGACGGCTGCGCGGGCGCCCGTGCGGGCCTTACGGATGGTTGTCTGCTTGGACACAAGTCTCCTTGATACTGGTGGCTGTTCGGCTCATAAGACCTGGTCGACGGTGAAGTCGAGCGAGGTCGCCGGAATCGGGATCGACATTACGATCGCAAGAGGACACAGGGTGTCCCATTGAACGGGCGGGCGAGTGCGCCGTGCCATGTCGCGCAGGTGGGAGAGGACTTCGGGGCCGGGACGTGCTCGACCGCGGCGCCGGCCGCCGTGGCCGTGGTGACCGTTCCCCGCACGTCGGTGACCAGGAACGACGGCATCATGTAGGCGGCGCCACCCGGGCCGGAGGCGTGGTCGTACATGCCGCCCGAGGGGAACGGGTTGCCGGTGAAGACGTTGTCGTACGGCTTGCCGCCGGCGCTGTCGTCCTTAGGCGGGATGTCAGGCCGTGGTGACGGGAGTCGAGGGGGTCCGCTCCTGGTCGGCGTCGGGTTCCGACGGGCGGACCTCGCGGGGCAGGGCGAACATCAGCAGCAGGGCGGCGGTGACGAGCCCGGCGACGTACAGGACGGTCTCGCCGACCGTGTCGGTGTAGGTGCGGGCATTGGCCTGCGCTCCTGCCTGCCGCAGGGCGTCGGCGACGCGCGGGTCCGTCTGCGCGGAGGTCAGGGCTGGAGCGGTGCAGCCGGCCGGGGTGCTGCCGGGGTCGGTCCGGGAGGTGCGGTCCCGGTGGCACCGGGTGAAGGCGGTCACCGTGCGGTCGGTCTGGTCGGGGGTGAGGGAGGTGGCGGCCAGGTCCTTGCGGAGCCGGTCGGTGACGTCCTCGTTCGCGGCGTGGCCGGGGAGCAGGCCGAAGAAGACGACGGCGACCAGCGCCGCTCCGAAGGCGCTGCCGAGCTGCCCGGCCGTGGCGGTGACGCCGGAGGCGGAGCCCGCGTCGCGGGCGGGGACGTCGGTGAGGACGGTGTCGGTCAGCGGGGCGACGATCATTCCCATGCCGAGTCCGAGAACGGCCATGGGCCAGGCCATCTGCCAGTACCCGATGGAGGGGCCCGCCGCGCCGGTCTGCCAGGCGAAGAGCAGCAGCCCGACGGCCATCAGGACGGCGCCGGCCTGGAGGACCGTACGGCCGAACTTCGGTACGAGCGCGCCCATGGCCAGGCCGGCGCCGAGCATGACGGCGGCGGAGAAGGGCAGTCCGGCGAGTCCCGCGCGCAGCGCGCTGTACCCGAGGCCGATCTGGAGGTAGAGCATCCAGGCCAGGAAGAACACGCTCAGGCTCAGCGTGATCAGCAGCTGCACGCCGATGCCCCCGCTGAAGCTGCGGGCCGCGAACAGGCCGGTGGGCATCAGCGGGCTGTCGTCGCAGCGCGTTTTGGCCCGCTGGTGTGCGACGAAGACGGCGAGCACGGCGGCGCCCGCGGCCATCATCACGAAGCCCCATACCGGCCAGTCCAGGGAACGGCCCTCGGTGAGCGGGTAGATGACCATCAGCAGGCCCAGCGCGGCCAGGCCCATGCCGATGAGGTCCAGGCGTGGCGGCCGCTCGGCCTTCGACTCGCCCATCGCGCGGGCCGCGATCAGCAGGGCGGTCAGGCCGATGGGCAGGTTGATCAGGAAGATCGGCCGCCAGGACAGGCCGAAGAGGTCGGCCTGGACGAGGACGCCGCCGAGGACCGGGCCCAGGATGGTGCCGACGGCGGTGATCGCGCCGTGGATGCCGAAGACCTTGGCCCGCTCGCCCTTGGGGAAGGCGACGTGCACGGTGGCCAGGACCTGCGGCACCATCAGGCCCGCCATCGCGCCTTGGGCGACGCGGGAGGCGATGAGCATGGGTGCGTTGACGGCTAGGCCGCACAGCAGTGAGGCCGCGGTGAACCCGGCGATGCCCAGCAGGAACAGGCGCTTGCGGCCGAAGATGTCACCGAGTCGTCCGCCGGTGATCAGCAGCAGGGCGAAGGTCAGCGCGTATCCGGCGATCGTCCACTGCACGGCGGTGCAGGAGGCGCCGAGGTCCTCCTGGAGGTGGGGGATGGCGACGTTGACGATGGTGACGTCGATGACGTCCATCAGGGTGCCGGCCAGCAGGGCGGTCAGGGCGAGCCAGCGGCGGGGATCCGGGGGTGCGTGGGAAGTGGCAGGGGAATTCATCGGGATGCTCCTGAAACGGGGTGGTGCGGTGCCGGGCCGGCGGCCGGTGCGGGGAGCGGAGTCCCCGCACCGGCCGGTCGGCTCAGCCGGTGCAGCAGTTCATCTCCCAGATCACGCCGAAGCGGTCCTGGACGATGCCGTAGACCGCGCCCCAGGGCTTGGGCTCCAGCGCCTCGTACACGGTGCCGCCCTCGGCGAGCTTGCCGAACGCCGCCTTCTGCTCGGCGAGGTCGGTGTGCTGGAGGCCGATGTGCAGGTTGTTGCCCGTGACCGGGCCGTTCTTGGCGGTCGGGTCACCGAAGCGGTCGGCGACGTTCAGGCCGCTGCCGTCGGGGAACCGCAGCGCGGAGTAGACGACGGTACGGTCCATGCCCGGCACGTCCGCCAGACCGGGGAGGTGCGAGGCAAGCATGCGGCGGTCGGTGAGCTCCTCGGCGCCGAGGGCGTCCACGTAGAAGGCGAGGGCGCCGAGCGCGTCGTCGCAGTAGATCATCGGGGTGGTGAAAAAGGTCTGCTCGGCCATGACTGTCTCCAGGTGGTGTCGGGAGGGGGACGCACGGGCCCGGCGGGCTCCGTGGCGATGAAAAAGACGTTAGGCCGCTAATAGGTCAATTCATGGCCTATTACGCGAAACGGCTGGTAGGTGGCCTGGCAGGCAGGCAATAGGCCAGGAAACGTCCTATTGGGATGGAAGGCTCCCGGGCATGAGTGACACCCCCGGCCGCCTGCTGCGGCTGCTCTCCCTGTTGCAGTCCCCGCGCGAATGGCCCGGCCACGAACTCGCCGAGCGCCTCGGCGTCAGCCCGCGCACGATCCGCCGCGACATCGACCGCCTGCGCGAGCTCGGCTACCCCGTGCACGCCACGCAGGGCAACACCGGCGGATACCGGCTCACCGCCGGCGCCGCCATACCGCCTCTCCTCCTGGACGACGACGAGGCCGTGGCCATCGCCATCGGCCTGCGCACGGCCGCCGCGGGCTCGGTCACCGGCATCGAGGAGACCTCCGTACGGGCCCTGGCCAAGCTGGAACAGGTGCTCCCCTCGCGCCTGCGCCGCCGCGTCACCGTGCTCCAGGAGGCCGCGGTCGCCGTCCCGCAGGGCGGCCCGAGCGCCGACGCCGAACACCTCGCCCTCCTCGCGGCCGCCTGTGTCACCCACGAGAAGGTCCGCTTCACCTACCGCGCCGCGAGCGGGCAGGAGACCCGCCGCCTGGCCGAGCCCCACAGCCTCGTCGCCGCCGGCCGCCGCTGGTACCTGGTCGCCCACGACTGCGACCGCGCCGACTGGCGTACGTTCCGGCTCGACCGCCTCGCCGACCCGCTGCGCACCGGCGCCCGCGTACCGCCGCGTGAACTGCCCGGCGGTGTGAACGCCGCCACCTGGGTGGCCGGCACGCTCAGCGGCACCGCCGGCCACCGCGCCCTGCTCCTCGTCCACGCACCGGCCGAGCAGGTCGCCGACCGCGTCCCGGCCACGCTCGGCGTCGTCGAGCCGGTCGGCGACGGCACTTGCCGGCTGCTGACCGGCGCGGACTCCCTGGAGTACCTCGCCTACCGCGTCGCCGTCCTCGGCTTCGACTTCGACGTCCTCGACCCGCCCGAACTCGGCTCACACCTGCGGACCTTGGGGGAACGCGTGCTGCGCGCCGCGCATACCGCCGAGCAGGCGGGAGACGCCAGGTGAACAGCCGACCGGGGCTCTTCGACGTGGCCGAGGTCATGCCGCCACCCACACCGGCCCCCGGATTCCAGGGCATCACCTTCCACGAACAGCGCGCCCGCACCCTGCTCAACAAGATCCCCGGGGCCCGCCCCGGCGGCATGGCGTGGACCCTCAATCCCTACCGCGGCTGCACCCACGCCTGCACCTACTGCTTCGCCCGCGACGGCCACGCCCGCCTCGGCTTCGACACCGGAGGAGGCTTCGACACCCAGGTCGTCGTCAAGACCAACGCCGCCGACGTCCTGCGCCGCGAACTGCGCGGCGGCAAGACCGGCGACGACTGGGTCATGGTCGGCACCTCCACCGACTGCTACCAGCGCGCCGAAGGCCACTACCGATTGATGCCCGGCATCCTGGGCGCGCTCGCGGAATACCGCGTCAACTTCACCACCACGACCAAGAGCGCCCTCCTGCGCCGCGACATCCCCCTCTACGCCGAAGCCGCGCGCGTCGCCAAGGTCCTGGTCATGACCTCGCTCGGCTCGCTCGACGAGCGCGTGTGGCGCGCCTTCGAACCCGGCGCCGCCCCACCGCGCGCCCGCCTCGCCACCATCGCCGCCCTGCGCGCGGCCGGTGTCCCCGCCGGGGTTCTCATCGCCCCGGTCATCCCCCACGCCGGCGACCGCCCCGCCGACCTCGACGCGCTCGTCGACGCCTGCGCCGAGGCCGGGGCCGTCACCGTCTACCCCGACATCATGCGGATCAGCCCCGGCGCCCGCGACTGGTTCCTCGACCGGTCCGCCGCCCACCTGCCGCCCCACCTCCACCAGCGCCTGGCCGCCTCGTACGCCGGCAGCCGCGCCATGCCCGCGTCGTACGTCCGCGAGGTCACGGCCCACCTCCACGCCCGCGCCGCCCTCCACGGACTGCCGCGCTGGGAGGACTACGTACGCGAGGCCGGCCGCCACACCGCGGACAGCGAAAACCCCCGCCTCCGGAACCGCTGAACGGTTCCGGAGGCGGGGGAATCAGCTGATCAGCCCTGCTTCAGATAGCAGTTGGACTCCCAGATCACGCCGTAGCGGTCCTGGACGATGCCGAAGACGGTGCCCCAGAACTTCTCCTCCAGCGGCTCCATGATCCTCCCGCCCTCGGCGAGCTTGCCGAACTCCGCCTTCTGGACGGCCGTGTCGGTGTGCTGGAGACCGACGTGCACGTTGTTGCCGACGACCGCGCCGCCGTCCTTCGCGTAGACACCCTCGTCGGACAGCTCGGCCACGTTCAGGCCGCTGCCGTCGGCGAACTGCAGCTTGGAGTACACCACCGTACGGTCCGCGCCGGGGACCTTGTCCATGCCCGGAACCTGCGACAGCAGCATCGTGCGCTCGGCGATCTCCTCGACGCCGAAGACCTCCCGGTAGAACGCGACGGCCTCGTAGCTGCTGTTGACGTACAGCATCGTGGTGAACCGCTGCATCGTTTCCTTCTGGGCCATGACTGGCTCCTTTCCTTGCCGGCAAAGCCGTTGATCACGGGGTCGGCAGGGAGGCTTCCCTGCGACACAACCCACGCTAGATGCCCAATAGGTCAGCAAATGTCCTATTGACTCCCGTCGGTGGACCCGCCAGAGCCACCCATTGACGCGGGCGATACGGATGGCACCGGCCCGGGCACGGAGTGGCGGGGGGGGATGCGACCTCATCGGGACCGCTACCGGCTCGTGAGGCTCGCGGACCGGGACGAGTCAACCGGGAAGCCGTGTCGGGCAGGGGGCGGTCGGTGGCGCGGCGCCTTGCGCGTGGCTCCGGTGCGCCCGCCAAGTGCTCTGGTGTGGTGTCCGGGGGTGGGTTCTGCTTGCTGTAGAGGTGGGCGTCCGGGTCCTGGCAGTGGTGCGGAGCCCGGCTGCGCCGACGGTGCGGGCGAGTCCTGTGCCGCACCTGACGACCGGCGAGGAGACCAGATGGCCACTGAGATCACCATCCCGAGGATCGACGTCCCCTTCGCCCCCTCGCGGACGAACCCATCGGAAGGCCGGCTGTACCCCGCCACGCTGGACTGGGCCCGCCGCTTCGGTCTGGTGACCACCGAAACAGCCGCGGGGCGCCTGAGGAGGTACCAGGTCGATGTGATGGTCTCCTACTACGCTCCCACCGTCGACGGCTGGCCCGCGCTGCGGCTGTTCACCGACTGGATGACCTGGGCAGCCCTGTTCGAAGACCAGATCGACGAAGCCACCGCGGGTCTGCGCCCCGGCCCCCTGGCCCCGGTACTGGACGACTTCCGCGCCGTCCTCCTCGACGAGTCCGGCTCCCGGGCCCGGCCGAACCCCGCCACGGAGGCCTTGGCCGACCTGTGGCGGCGCACCGCAGGTGACAGCCCGCCGTCATGGCGCCGGCGCTTCTACGAGCACATGTCCGAGGCGTTCCGCTGCCAGCTGCGCGCCTCGGTCCACCGGGCCACTCGAACACCGATGGACGTCGCCACCTGTAGGGAACTCCGCGGCAAGCTCGGCTGGGTCGCGTTCGCCCATGACCTTCAGCACCACACCCACCGCGTATGGCTCCCCGACACCGTGTATTGCAGCACCACGTATCAGACGCTGCTGTGGAGTGCGGCCGACGTCATCATGTGGACCAACGACCTCGTCAGCTACCCCAAGGAAGCGGCTTCCGGGGAGACGAGCAACCTGGCGCTCGCCCTTCAGACCCAGCGCCGTCTTGCCCCCCAGCAGGCGGTGGACCACGTCCACCGCCTGATCACCGACAGGATCCAGGATTTCCTCAAGGCCGGCCGGGAACTGCCCGGTCTTGCCCGTTCACTGCACCTGTCCGACGACGACCGGTCTGTTGCCGAGCAGTGCCTCGCGCACCTGCGCTCGCTCATCCGCGGATCCCATGACTGGCACATGAACTGCGAGCGATACCGCCCTGACAACGGTGCCGCAGCGGACCAGCACGCTTTCGACGACCTCTTCGGGGTCGCCCCCGATGACGCCAAAGACCCGACGTCGCCGTAACGACGCTCGTGTCGGGCGGATCCGCTTGCAGAGGGACTTCGCTGTAGGTGGCTGTAGGTGGCCCTTCGATGCCGTCATGAACCCCTTGGTCACGGCGATGGTTCGGGCCTTTGTCTGTTGATGCGATGTCAGATGTGGCCCGCTCCACGGGTGTCGTGATTTCGGTGACCCTCTCCGGTTGCTTGTCCGGTCAGCGCGAGGGCCGTGCGCTGAAGTACGGGCACAAGGGGGCGCAGGCAGTGCAGAGTCTTTCCGAGCCATAGTGCGGCTTCCTGCGGCGGGTACGTGGTGAGGTAGGTGTGGGCATCGCCGAGGGCGTCGGCGGCCTGGGCAGCGAATGCGTGGCCGTGGCTCCGAGCCGCGGCTGCCAGTCCGTGTACGGCGTAGCCGGTTTCCTCGGTGGTGGAGCCGTGCAGCCCCCATCCGCCGTCCGGGTTCTGTGTGGCCAGCAGGCTCTTCGCCGCCTGCGTGCACAGAGGTGCCGCCAGGGGGTGACCGATCCCCGCCGTGATCCGGGCCAGTTCACCGTGCGCGTAGGTCGGGGACAGGTGCCATTTGCACAGCGTCCGGCCTTCGGTAACCGCGTGGGTCAGCCAGCGCAGGACCTGCGTGAGACGGTCGTAGCGCCCGTCGAGGGCGAGGACGGCCGCCACGTGGATGTTGGTGCTGATCGAGGCGTCGTGCTCGAAGAGGAATGTGCGGTAGCACCCCTGGGAGGGTGCGTAGAGCACGTCGAGTCCCGTGGAGTCGGGAACCTGCCGGCCCATGGTCCGTGCGGCCAGCATGGCGCAGGCGGTGCTGTCGGCATCACCCGGGATGGTGAGCCCTACCCCGAGCGTGCCGACGGGGCACAGCAGACCGGAGGGGTGGCCCAGATCCTGACAGAGCATGTCCAGGGCTGCCGGATCCGAGCCGGGAGCGGCCTCCGGTGCGTGTTCGAACATGAGGGTCCACGCGGTGGTGAAGTGGGGGACCCGGTCCAGGTAGCCGACGGGGACAGGGCTGGTGTGCAGGTAGTGACGCAGCCGGTCGATGCGCTCGGGTGCCACTGTCTTGCCGCGGCGTTGCGCTTCGAGGAAGAAGAGAGCCGACGCACCGGGCGCGTTGGAGACGGAGCCGTTGGGCGCCTGAAAGGCTTCCAGGAAGGCACCGGCATCGATGTCCTCGTCACCGTAGACGCGTTCGGCGCAGTAGCCGGCGATGGACCGGCTCGGGTCGAGGAAATGGTCCCAGGCGCGCATCCGGCGCCATTTGAGGCGCTCACGGTCGATCACGGTGCGCACGGGCCCGGGGTGCGGGGGTACCGGCCATCCGCGGTGGGCGCAGAACCGGTCCAGAGCGTCCACCAGGGCGCCGAAGGTCAGGGTCTCCAGTACACCGGTGGGATCCGGGGGAACCAGGGTGGCCAGCGCCGAGAGGGCGGGCTCGGCCAGGGAGTGCTGGCCCGCGTGGTGCAGGGCGAGGGCGGCGGCGTAGGTCGAGAGGTAGGCGTCGTACCAGTTGACCCGGGGTGAGGCACCCCAGGTGGTAGGGGTCGTGCGGTGCTCGGTGAGCCATTGCACGCACCGGGGCTGCTGCGGCCCGTCGACCAGGGACACCGCGGCAATGTCATACACCGAAGGGGACAGCTCATCTGGTTGAGGAAACGTACCCGCCATGGTTCCTCCAGGAGTGGGGGGTCGGGCGTCTGTGGTGGCACTGCCGCGGAACCAGCGGATCTTCAGCTCGTCACTGCGGCTTCTCCCTGTTCGCCGGGCTGCTGATGCCGGTGGTCGTCCGGGCGATGGCGCACATCCGCAGCCCGCTGGGGTTCAGGGTCGGGCCGCCGATGGTGGGGCGGACACGCGTACCGGGCAGGGGTCGCAGGCGCCAACGGGTGGCGATGGTGGCCAGGGCGAGCACCATCTCGGAGGTGACGAACCGCTCGCCGATGCACTTGCGGGCTCCGCCGCCGAAGGGGATGTACGCCTCGCGCCTCGGCGGTCGGGGGTTTTCGGGTGCCCACCGGTCGGGGTCGAAGCGTTCGGGGTCGGGGTAAAGATCCGCGCGGTGGTGGAGGAGGTAGGGGCTGTAGACGATGGTCGTCCCGGCGGGGACGGGGTATCGGTCCAGGTGGGTGTCGGCCGTGCAGGTACGGGTGACACCCCAGGCGGAAGGCCACAGGCGCAGGGTCTCGGTGAGGATGCGGCCGGTCAGCTCCAGACGGGGCAGGTCGGCATGGGTGGCCGGGCGGCCGCCGAGGACGGCGTCGACCTCGGCATGCAGCCGTCTCTCGGTCTCGGGGTGCTGTCCCAGCAGGTGCAGCGCCCACGCCAGAGTGGAGGCGGCCGTCTCCGTCGCACCGAGAAAGAACGTGACGATCTGATCAATGACCTCGGTGTCGGTCAGCCGCTGTTCGGCGGGGCCGGGGACGGGGTCCTGGGCAGTCAGGAGCATCGACAGCAGATCTCCGTGGTCGGTGCCGGCGGCTTGGCGTTCGGAGACGAGGCGATGGAGTAGGCGGGGCAGGCGGGCCCGTGCCTGGTGGTAGCGGCGGTTGCCGAGGGTGGGCAGCCGGTCCATCGGAGGCGGTGTCGCCATCCGCACGGTCAAACCGCTGACAAGGGTGTTGAGGTCGCTGAGGGCTTGGGTGAGCAGGTCAGGCGGCACCGTCGTCGAGAACAGGGTGTCGACCGTGATCCTGACGGTGAGTTCCTGTAGGACGGCCAGCACGTCGAGGATCTGGCCGTCCTGCCAGGAACCGGTCGTCTCGGCGGCCCGGGCGGCGGCGGCCCGGGCGTAACCGGGGAGCCGGGCGGGGTGGAAGGCGGGCTGGAGAAGACGCCGCTGACGGCGGTGGTCACCGTACGGACAGGTAGCCAGGCCGTTGCCGGCGAACTCCCGGAGCCGTTCATAGACCGGTCCGCCTTTGTCGAAGGTCCGGTCATCGCGCAGGACATCGCAGGTGAGGTCCGGGTCGCAGACCACGAGCGCCCGCAGCGGGCCGAGGCGGACCTGTACGAGGTCCCCGCGTGCGGGCAGACGGGCCAGGAACCCAAGGGGGTCGCGCAGCAGCGGCACGAGATGCCCCAGCAGCGGTAACCCCTTGGCCGGCGTGGGGAACGGACTGGAGTTCATCATGTCGGCTCCGGGAGACTGAACCTGCTGAAGGGGTCCGGTGACGGCGACGTCCAGGGTTGGCGACCTCGGCGGCGAAGCGCGGGAAACAATCCGCTCCGGCTGCTTGTTCGGTATGGGCGGTGCGAAAGGGCGTGGTCGCAGCATGGCGGAGCAAGAGTCTCCTGACGGCCGGAAGACCCAGGTGCCGGAGGCAGGTTCATGAGGCCCTCGCGGTGGCGGCATCGGCGAGCTTCCTCAGACGGGCGGTGGCATGGGGTGGGAAGGGCGCGGTCTCCAGCGCGCACAGGGCCTGTGCCCGGAGGGTGCCGATCATTTCCTCCACCGCGTCCCGAGCGCCGGTGGCGGTGAGCAGCTCACGGATACGGTCGCCCCCGGCGTCATCCAGGCAGGGGGCGCCGAGCAGGGTGCGCAGGACGCTTCGCCGGCCGGCGTCGGCGCGCTGGAGCGCGAGGGCGACCAGGACGGTGTGCTTGCCCTCGCGCAGATCGTCCAGCGACGGCTTCCCGGTCACTTCGGGGGCGCCGAAGACGCCGAGGAGGTCGTCGCGCAGCTGGAAGGCCTCGCCGACGGGCAGGGCGTAGGCGCTCAGCGCCTCGCGCACGGCGAGCGGGGCTCCGGCGAGGGCGGCACCGATGTGCAGGGGGCGTTCCACGGTGTACTTGGCGGTCTTGTACCGCACGATGCGCAGCGCCCGCTCCACATCCGCGGAGGGGCGGCCGGCGGCGGTGACGTCCAGGTACTGGCCGTACATCACTTCGCTGCGCATGTCGTGGATCAGCGGCAGGACCGCGGCGAGCTGGGAGGGGGTGAGGCCGGCGGTGTGCAGGAGTTCATCGGACCAGGCCAGGGCGAGGTCGCCGACGAGGATCGCTCCGCTGACTCCGAGGTGCCGGGCGGCGGTGACGGTGCGGCCGGGCGCGTGGTGCCGGGCGAGGCGGTGGTGGACGGTGGGGGCGCCGCGGCGGCTGCCGCTGTGGTCCATGATGTCGTCGTGGATGAGGCAGAAGGCGTGGAACATCTCCAGTGACGCCGCCGTCCTGATCAGCCCCTCCGGGATACCGTGCCCGCCGGCGGCCTGCCAGCCGCTCACACACAGCAGGGGCCGCAACCGCTTCCCGCCGGCGGCCAGGAAATCACGCAGACACTCGGTCACCTCGGCGGGCATCCCCAGCTTCGCGGCGGCATTGGCCTTGCGCTCCAGGAAACCGTCGAGCACGACGGTGACCTGTCCGCGCACGGCAGCCGCGCCCGGCAGCTCGACGGCACCCGCGGTCATCTCGCCTCCTCCGGCGAAGTGACCGGGGCACTCCGGACAGGGTGCGAGGTCTCCTCCACCAGGAACACACGGATCCCCCCGGCACACGCCGGACCTCCCTCAGGCGCCGGAGCCGGCACCAGCCCCGAACGCCCCAGCAACCTCACCCCTGCGGACGCAACTGCGGTCCCCTGCGGCACGGTCATCGCCACACTCCGCTCTCGGACGCCGGGGCGCCCGATACGCCATGCCACCCGTCGGCCCGCGGACGGGAGTGGGCCCCGCGCCCAGCCCGGTACGCGGCACATGAAGGTTTTTGCACGCTTCCAGGAAAGACAATTGCCAGCAATCTGAACAGGTGCACCCAAGGGGCACATAAGCGATTCCCGGGGCGCCCTCATCGGCTACGCGCCCCCTCCCCCCGGCGCGCAACCGCCCAGGCGAAGGTCAGATCGATTGCGGCGTCGCGCGGACGCCCTCCCGTGGCACCGGTCGACGGCCATGCCGCCCGGAGCGATGAACGGCTCCGGCCCCCTCCCCTCCGGAATCTGGACGGATCACTGGCAGGGCCTGCTCACCCGCACGGAGACCACCGGCCCCTCGAACCGCCAAGCGCCCCGGCGCCGGCCGCGGCATGAGCGCCGGTGTACGTCCTCACGGCGCGGGGGACGAACGCGGCTCTGAGGGCCATCGGTACCGATCATGAGCAGCGAGATCGATCCTTCAAAACAAACCGCAGGTCAGTAGCCCCTCACCCGGGACTTCAGGTCCGTGTGCGCTGGTGGAGACGTAGCCGGAGGGACTCCGGCTGGAGGGTGGCCGTGACGGAGGGGCGGACGGGGGCGTCGGTGGCGGGCTCGACCCGCCAGCGGGCGATGATGGTGGCCAGTGCCAGGGGTGCCAGGGTCATGGCGAAGGTGTCACCGATGCATTTGCGGGCACCGGCTCCGAAGGGGATGCTGGCTTGGCGCGGCGGGTGGGGGGCGTGGCCGGCTCGCCACCGGTCGGGGTCGAAACGTTCGGGGTCGGGGAATGTATCCGCGCGGCGCTGGATGAGGTAGGGGCTGCAGATCAGGGTGGTGCCGGCGGGAAGTGGTTGTCCGGCCAGTTCGGTGTCGGTGCTGGTGATGCGGGTGAAGAGCCAGCCGGCCGGGTACAGGCGCAGGGTTTCGGTGATGACGTGTCCGGTCAGCTCCAGGCGGGGCAGGTCGTCCCAGGTCGCGGGCCGGTGGCCGAGCAGGGTGCTGGTCTCGGCGTGGAGCCGTTGCTGGATGTGCGGGTGGGTGGCGAGCAGGTGCAGCGCCCACGCCAGGGTGGTGGCGGTGGTTTCGGTCCCACCGATGAGCAGGCTGATGACCTGGTCGTAGATCTCGCTGTCGGTGAGCGGGCTGCCGTCCTGGTCGCGTGCTGCCAGCAGCACCGACAGCAGGTCCTCATGCTGGTCGCCGTCCTGCCGGTAGGCGTGGACCGCGTCAGTCACCGAGGTACGCAGCCGGGTGCGGGCCCGGTCGAAGCGGCGGTTGGCCGGGGTCGGCAGGCGGTTCAGGAGCGCCGGCATCATCATCTGCCGGTAGATGCCGTGCAGGAAGTCGGGCAGCGCCTCCACGACGGCCGCCGCGGCAGGGGCCACGCAATCGGCGATGAACAGGGTGCGCGACGTCGTGTGGCTGGTGAGCGTGTTCATCTGGGCGATCACATCGATCACTTCGCCGTCGCGCCACCGGCCGGTCAGGGTGTTGATCTGCTCGGTCATCGCGGGGGCGTAGCCGCGCAGGCGGTTCCGGCTGAAGGCCGGCTGCAACAGCCGCCGTTGTCGTCGATGGTCACGATACGGGCAGGTCGCCAGACCGTTGCCCACACCCAACCGGACCTTGTCCCAGAAGAAGCCGCCCTTGTCGAAGACGCGGTCGTTCAGCAGGACCTGATGGACCAGATCGGGATGACACACCACAAAGCCCCGACTGGGACCGATCCGGACCTGGACCAGATCACCATGGGCGGGCAGGCCGGCCAGGAAGGCCAGCGGTCCCTTGCGCAGCTGGAGAGCATGCCCGGCCACCGGCACCGCTCCCGGCGCGGTCGCCACGGTCCACCTCCCCGGATCCGAGGTAGTGGTCACGGCCCTCACCCTCCTACCGTCGCTTGACCGACACACTCGGTCTCCCACCGCTGCGCCCGCCGCCGTATCTTCCGGTTCAGCCTCGGCGTGGGCCCAGGCACGGCCGCCGGCCCGGTCGACCGGGCCGGCAGTGAGCCGAAGGACGGACTCGGCCAGGGGCTGTCCCTGCGACGGTCACCTGGATTCGGCGGCTGCCCGCGACCGCGGGTCGGCGACGGATTCATGATTCGCCCACCACCTCTGCGCGCCACTCCTGATGAAGCCTGTCGGCGTCAGGGAGGGCCGGATCGGTGACGAACACGGTTCGGGACTGTCCCTGATAGCTGATCATCAGAACGGAGACGGGACTTCCGAGCGGCAGCACGGTGATGGGGTCGATGGCGTGTACCGGATCACCCGCGAAACCCAGCTCATGCCGGATCGCGAAGTGGGAAGAGAACACCTCTGCCCGCTCGGGGGACAGCAGTGAACGAAATGACCTGTCCAGGAGGGAAGGCGGGATGTTCTCGGACAGCCGGCGGATCGCCTCCCGGCAGGGGGCCTGTTTCAGCAGTCCGGTAGCAGCGACCACCGACCGAAGCGACTGGCCGAGCGGCTCAATGTGGCCGGGTAGGTCGAGCCGCCCTCCAGTGGCACGATTGCCGGGGAGATCGACGACCGCTGGGCGGCGATTGTTGATCGCCAGCGTCACGGGCAAGCGGTTCCCCTCGTAGCCGGGGTGACGCTGGACCGCCCATCGCGACGCGACACGTGCCAGTGTGGCCAGAAAGGCGTCGTTGCTGCTCCCTCCGAAAGGGCCCGCGAGGTCACGCAGCAGCTTGGTCGGGACCCCCGCCCAGTGGAAGACCCGCTCGGTGGAATACCCGTAGCGGGGATGCGGCCACAAAGGGGACTTCTTCACAGACCGGGCCAGAAGCGCAGCCGCTTGGGCATAGTGGCGCGGGGAGGGCCGCGATGGAACACACAGGGTGCGTACGGTCGCGGAAGACGACGCGGCATCGACCGCGGGGTGGGCGAAGAGAACCTCCAGGGTGCGTATGATCCCGCCGCCGTCCTGCAGGCCGTGATTGATCAGGTACACGATGGCGTAATGGCCCGGGGTATGTCCGTGCAGCAACGTCATGGTCCAAGGTGGCCTGCCCTCGGTGAACGGTGCGTGATGCAGTTCCCGGACCGCGTCGTAGATGTCCGCGCCGATGGGGACTTCGTGTACGCGGAGATGGTGGTCAAGCTCTGGGCTCTGTGAGCACCAGACCGCAGCCGTACCCTGGCCCCGCATGGTGAGCGAGAGGGCCGGAAGCCGGTCCAGACGCTGTCGGAGGTGTGCGGCGAGTCGGTCCAGCGAGGGGGCCTGCCCGGTCAGATGGATCACAAGCCCGACACTCTTCGAAGGGTCGTGATACATGAGGGCGTCCAGCGGGGACGGGCGTGCACCAGAGCTCACTGGTTGCCTCTTTCTGCGAGAGCTGATGACTTTGCCAAGCGTGGCGGCGGGCAGCCGTGGGGATCTGCTGTGCCCCAAGCAACTCGACGTTCGCCACCGACACGCGCCGAAGGCGGATCCTTCAGGTCGGCCGCCGCGTCGGCACCGGATGGGCGATCAGATCGGTGACATGGGTGAGGAGGTGTCCCAGCGGCCTGCGCGCTCAGTCGGACAGGCCGGATACCGGATGGCTTGCGTCTGCGAGATCAGCGCGGCGACCATCGGCAGCGGCGCCTTCTGCCAAAGCTCCTAGCCGGCAGGCGGTGCGCAGCAGGGCTCTGGTCTTGCCTTCCGCTGTCGTCTCAGGAGGCATCCACTGAGGGTTCCGTCGTGGCGTTCCGTAAAGGCCAGGCCGGGGCTCCGGCCGAGCCGCCCGTCGTGCGGCAGGGAGAAGTCTCGTGCCGACTCCGCCGCCGCCCGCGGCACCGTCTTGTCCAGGCTGCCGCCGACGGCACGGGCACACGCCGACATCAATGCGGAGCGGACGGACTTGCCGCCGCTGCCGATCAGCTGGCCATCGGTGTCCCACTGCCCGATGCGACAGCACGCCACGGCCCCTGCCCCGGCCGTGATTTCGGCAACGGCTCCTCGGGGCACAGCGCCGCTGATGACCTGGCATACCGACATTCCGGTCTCCCTTCAGCCCGGCGACCGGCAACTGCCGCTCGCTCAGCCCGGAGAACAGGCCTGTCCACCCCGGCTCAGACGGCGTGACCACCCCGTACGCCCCATACGGCATTGTGCTGCCACCTGCAAGGGCAGCTCGCCCCGGGTGATTCTGTCCGGTGCGGCCGGAGGCTACACCTGTCGGCGGTCGTGACCACGAAGTGGACCGACGGCATGCCTCCTCGGGCACTGCCCAACCGCAGCTCGAAGCGCGAGACGCGCAGCGTGCTCCTCCCCCAGGGTGATCCCGCCACTCACGTCATGGTGCTGTGTTCGGGCTCCGCTGCCGCCACGTTCGAGACCTTCGTCAACGAACATGGCGCACCGCATGCGCCGGCCCGGCACGCGGCCGGCCGCGCTCTACAGCGTGAACACCGGCAAGGATTCCAGGCCCCGCATGAGTCGCGTACGCCGCCACTGGAGTTCGCCGGGCGGGACCGCGAGGCGGAGCCCGGGAAACCGGGTCAGAAGTGCACGGAGGGCGATCTCCGCCTCGGCCAGGGCAAGGGGTGCTCCCAGGCAACGGTGGATTCCGTGGCCGAACGCCAGGTGACCTCTGGCGTCGCGGTCGGCGTCGGGGCAGCCGGGAGCCGGATACCGGGCGGGGTCTCGATTCGCCGCTGCGGGCGAGATGAGCACAGGGACGCCGGCGGGGATTTCGGTGTCGCCGAGTGCGATCGCTTCCGTGCTGTATCGGAAGGTGGCGATTCCGACCGGTGAGTCATAGCGCAGCAGTTCATCCAGCATGCCGCCGATCCGGGCGGGGCTACTTCTCGCGTTGCTGAGGAGGGTGGGGTGTTGGAGGAGCGCCAGGGCGGCGTTGCCGATGAAGTTCGTGGTGGTTTCGTGACCGGCGACGAGGAGCAGCACGGCGAGGGAAACCAACTCGTCCTCACTGAGCTGTTCGCCTTCCTCCCGGACGGTGATGAGGTCGTGCAGCAGGCTGTCGTCCGGGGCGCGGCGCTTGGCCTCGATGAGGTCGGCCATGTAGCCGGCCACGGCGTGGGAGGCCGCGTCGATCCGTTGGGGCTGCCCGGCGGCGAAGAGGTCGTTCGACCAGGTCCGCACCTGGGATCGGTCGGTCTCGGGCACGCCGAGCATCTGGCAGATCACCGTCACCGGCAGCGGGACGGCCAGACCGGTCACAAGGTCCGCCTCACCATTCCTCGGGAGAGCGTCGAGGAGGTCGTCGGCAGTGTGCTGGATGTACGGGCGCAGGCGGGCGACCGCGCCGGTGGTGAACGCTTTGGTCACCAAGCGGCGCAGCCGGGTGTGCTCGGGCGGGTCGGTGGCGAGCATGGTGTGGGCCACCGCGGGGTGCAGGGTGCGGCCGGAGGTACGGCCTGCGAAGAACCGGGCGGTGTCCTTGGACAGGCGCGGGTCGGTGAAGGCTGTCTTCGCTTCGGCGTAGCCGGTCACGAGGTAGCCGGACCGGGTTCCGGAGCCGGTGACCACCTTGCTCACCGGGGCTGCCGCCCGGAGTTCGTCGTAGAAGGGGTAGGGGTTCCGGAGGAACTCCGGGGTCGACAGCGGGTCGCTCATGGTGTGGGGACGGCTTTCTTGTGGGGACAGACTCGGTGGTGGTCGCGCGCACGACGTCGCTGTCGCGCATGCCTGGGCGACGAGCAGCAGCCATTCTGTCTCGGCTCGCAGGTCGCCTTCTCGTTCGTCGGTGCCGGGTGCGGGCCGGGCGAGGTCGCCGTTCGGTTTCGGACCCCGGTGCTTGGCTCTGGCGGCATCTTTGAGCGCGGCCGCATCCATGGTGGCGTTCTTCCCCCGGGGCGTGTCGGATTTCGGCCGGTGAAGGCAGAACCGACTCGGCGGGTGGGTCGGCCGAAGCCCCCGGAACAGATGCCGACGCGGCTTCGCCATCGGCCGGCAGACAGCGAGGGGCTTCTTGACCGCCCCGTGATCGCGGTGATCAGCACGCGCCCACGCGACGGTGCCCGGCAGGTAACGCGATCGTGCCCGATGTGAGAGAAGCCGGGATCGGTGTGAGACTGGGAACGGAAGGGGTGATCCCCGTGCCGGACCCACCACACGCGTCCGCCGGCCCCGACACCGCCGTCGACGAGAACCGGCTGGAAGAGCTGATCGTCGAGGCGCAGACGGCCCTGCCGTTCGAACTGCCCGACCTGGCGAACCGGTGCGCCTCGGCCCTCGGCCTGGGCACCGCGCTGATCTACCTTGTCGACCTCCAGCAACAGCTGCTGATCCCGCTCGACGAGGCATTGGAGCCACTTCCGGTGGACCGTTCGCTGGCCGGCTGGGCGTACCGCACGGTCACTCCGCGAGTGGCCGACGCCGACGACGACGTGGTGGTCTGGATGCCCTTGGTCGACGGTGCGGAACGGCTGGGCGTGCTGGCGGTGCGCACCCCCTGGCTCGACGGGGTGCGGATGCGCCGCAGCCGGATGCTGGCCTTCCTGTTCGCCATGCTGATCACCTCCAAGCGCGCCTACAGCGACTGGCTCGCCGCCCGCGCCCGCACCGCGACCATGCGGCTGCCCACCGAGATGCTGCGGGCCTTCCTGCCGTCCCACACCATCGGCAGCAGCAGGTGCGTCTCGACCGCGGTCCTGGAGCCGGCGTACGACGTCGCCGGCGACGCCTTCGACCACTCGGTGGTCAAGGACGTGCTGCACACCATGATCCTCGACTCCATGGGGCACGATCTGAACTCCGGCCTGACCACGTCGGTCGCCATGGCGGCGGCGCGGAACGCCCGCCGCGGCGGTGGCGACCTGGCCGACGTCGTCGGCTCCGTGGACCAGGCGCTCGCCCAGTGGCTGCCCGACCAGTTCTGCACCGGCGTGCTGTGCCGGCTCGACGCGCTCACCGGGGAGCTGCGCTGGGTCAACTGCGGTCATCCCCCGCCGCTGCTGATCCGGGACGAGCGGGTGCTCGGCGGAGTGCTGGACAGCCCTCCGCAGCCGCCGATCGGCCTGGCCGGCCAATTCGCACCGTCGGCCCGGCAGGTCCACGAGACGACGCTGGAACCGGGCGACTGCGTCCTGCTCTACACCGACGGCGTCGTGGAAGCCCGCGACGCCGAGGGGGCGGAGTTCGGCCTTGACCGGTTCACCGACTTCATCATCCGCTCCTCCGCGGCCGGCCAGCGTCCGGCCGAAGTCCTGCGGCTGCTCATCCACGCCGTCCTCGACTACCAGCGCAACCAGCTGCGGGACGACGCGACCATCCTGCTCTTCGAATGGCGCCCGCAGTACTGGTAGCGCGGTACCGAGCTGAGCGTCCGAGCGGGCCCCACCGAACTGCCCGGCCCGTGCGGCGGTCCATGCCCTCCGGTTCGATCGAGTCGACCCTCACCCGGGCGTGGCTGAGCCGCCGACGATGTCGTCGGCGTGCACCGGCAGGCCGGAGGACAGTGGTCATGCCGGCCGTTTCGCATCGGTGGGGAGCAGGTAGTTGGGCCCGTCGACGTAGTACTTGTTGATGTCCACAGCGCCCGAGCGGTCCTTGCTGAACAGCGTTCCGGCGGTGACCATCGCCTTGACCGGCAGCCGGGGCGCCTTGAGCACCCGGGCGCGCAGCACCGCGGCCGGTCCCGCGGGAAGCCGGTCGACGGCTTCGGTGAGCCGGTCCCGGAGGAACCCCAGCCAGGTGTCCAACGGGCCCCGGCCGCGTTCGGCCAGTTCGAAGGCAAGGGCGGCCGCACACAGATGAACGGGCACGGTCGTGAACAGGTCTGCCAGCGGGCCGTCGTCGGTGACGAGGACCCGGGGGTCGGCGAAGCCCAGCAGGCCGGCGGCTGCCGCCTCGCCGAGCCGTGCGGCGAGGCGCGCAGGGTGCACGCGTGGCCCGTCGTTGTCCTTGAGCAGCAGCCGCATCCGGGGGAGGCCGCCGTGGCCGTCGAGGACGATCGAGGTGTTCTGCTGGTGCGATTCCAGCGCGATGCCGTAGGAGAAGAGGGTGGTGTGCCAGTCCAGCAGCAGCCGGAGGTAGGCGTCGAGCAGCGCGGCCGCCGAGCCCCCGTAGTGGCATTCGGCGAGCACGTCGACGACGGTACGGCCGTCGGGGCAGGTGGCCAGCAGGGCGGCGACCGGAACCACATGGGCGTCGCCGAGCCCGGACGGGTAGCGGCGGACGAGCGCGGCGAGCAGTTCGTGGCCGGCGCCGAGGTGGGTACGTTCATCGGTGAGCAGCACGGCGTCGGCGAAGCGGGGCTCGCGGGCCGCGATCTCCGCCACCAGCCGCTGCCCGCACTCTCCGTTGGGCAGGACACCTGGTTTGATGGTGCGCCGGTTGAGCAGTCCCAAGGTGGACGTGGCCAGAGGAAGTTTGATGTGGACGCCGGGGTCGTCGACAACAGCGACGGTCCGCATGGACAGCGTGGGGACCACGGCCGGCCACGTCGTCTCGGCGAGCCGCGCGCTGCCGCCGAGGCCGGCGGCGGTGACGGCCTCGGCGAGGGGGCCCTCGGCGGTGAGCGGGTGGACGGGCAGCGCGAGGTACCCGTCGCCGGGCCGGGCCAGGCCGAGGGAGGCGGGGGCCGGCCACCAGCGCGGCAGCCGGGCCCGCGGTCCGAGGGCCAGCGCGTCACGCGGCAGAACGAGCCAGCGCAGGCCGAACACCGCCCGGAATTCCGGTGCGTATGCGAGGAGTTGGCGCTCGCCGAGACCGTGGCGTACCCGACCGGTGGGGTAGACCGGATGGTCCCGGAAGGCGGCCAGCGCCTCGAAGGCGAGGGAACCCCGCACCCCCGTCCACTCCTCCACGGGCCCGTGCTCCTCGGCCAGCCTCGCGACCACTCGCGGCCGCTCCCGACACTGCAACCGGGCCATGGTCACAGCCTGGTCGCATTCGGTACGGAAGGCGTCGAAACCCGGCAGATCCCGCTCGGCCACGCCCTCGCGCAGCCGGTCCAGTACGGCGCCGAGGCCGGGGACCGGGCGAACCCGGATCTCGCACTGGAAGCCGTCGGGGCGTACGGGGATGTCCGCCCCGGGAAGGACGAGCCAGTCGCCGTCGGGCCGTCGCTCGACGACTGCCCCGGGGCGCAGGTCGTACGGGTCTTCCCGCAGCAGGGCGCCGAGGGCCCGGGCGAGGATCTCGTCCTCCTCCGCCGTCACACGATCTCCCAGCGATGGGCGGCGAGGAACGCCGCCACGACACGTCCGATCCGGTCCTGGTCGGGCCCGGTGGCCCGTATGACGCCGAGGTGGTCGCGGTCGGAGTGGTGAAGGGGGTGCTCCTCGCCGATCCTGCGCTGCGGCCGGTAGACCAGCCGCACCCCGTCCCGGTCCCACTCCACGGGCCCCGGTGCGGACGTGAGGGTTCCGGCGCGCTGGGCATGCACGGTCTCGATACGGAGCAGCCGCCCCGCTCGCCGTGCGCCGAGGCCGGCCGGGAGCAGGTGGCCGAGATGGGCGCCGAGGACGTGCTCGAACAAGGGGATGCCGAGCGCCTCGGCGAGACCGAGGTCGGCCTGGTCGCCGGCGGAGCGGTAGTTGACCTCGATCACGCGGACCCGCTCGCCTTGGACCACGAACTCGGTGTGGCAGGCGCCGAACCCGACACCGAGGGCCTCGAGCCGTGCGACGACCTGCTCCACGTGCGTCCGGGGCGGAGCGGGCAGCAGATCGGCGCGCCGCAGGACGAAGTGCGGTGGCACGACATCCACTTCATGGAAGGAACCGAGGATGTGCAGGGCGCGTCCGTCCCCCAGGGTCTCCAGGGTGTGCAACGGCCCCGGCAGGTACTCCTCGGCGACCAGGGGCAGGCCGGGCCGCCGGGCCCACACGTCCCGGCAGTGGCGGAGCAGTTCCGCGCGGTCCTCGACCAGCTCGGCGTCCTCACTGGCCACCCCTTCGCGGGGTTTGACCACACAGGGGAAGGGCGGCCGGACATCCTCCGCGTCCCCGGGCCGGGTCAGCTCCGCGCTCCATACGGTCTCCAGCCCCGCCTCGGCGAGGGCCCACCGCATCTGCGCCTTGTTCTTGGTGAGCAGCGCGGCCCGCCATTCCTTGCCCGGCAGGCCGAACCACTCGGCGGCGAGCGCCGCTTGCACCTGGAGGTGGTCACTGTTGGTGAACACGGCCTCCGGCCGGCGGTCGAGCGCCGTGATGCGGGCGATCACCTCGCGGAAGTCGCGTACCTCGCAGGGGACGATGTCGATCCGGGGCCACGCGTCCCCGCCGCGCCCCTCGTAGGCCCGCCGGTGCGCTTCGGGTGCGTCGGTGAGCAGCGTGACGTCGAGCCCCAGCCGGGCGGCAGCCGGGAGGTAACCCTCGGTGACGGAGTCGGTCGGGGGCAGCGCCAGCAAATACAGCACGAGGGAACTGTAGAACCGGCGCCCTCCATGTCAATCCCTCTACCCGGTCGACTAGTTGGCCGGACGCATGCCGCGCCGACCTGGTCCGTTCGCCCCGTAACCTCCGCCGCGTCTCGCCGTTAGGCGAACAGTATGAGGAGCAGATCATTCAGCTCCATGACCCGCCGCTCAAGGAGACCCCATGTCCGTACGGTCCTGGTTCGGCACCGCGATCCTCGCCGCCGCCACGGTGCTGTCCTGCACGCAAGCCGCCTCGGCCCACGGGGAGCACGACGCCCGTGCACCGCATGCGACGCGCCTCTCCACCCAGAACGCGAACGCCAATGTCTTCCCGCCCTCCATCGGCGCGAGGGCTTTTCTGTACGACGCCGAGACCGGCAAGCCGCTCAGGGGTAAGCGTGTGGAGTTCACGACCCCCGACGGCAGCGAGATCTGCCGCGCCGTCACCAGCGCCGAGGGCGAGGCCGCGTGCGTCGGACCCCTCCGTCTTGGCACGGCGAGCGTCGGCACTCTGACCAACGGCTACGTCGCCGCCTTCCGAGGTGACGAGCAGTACGGGGCGTCGCACGCGTTCGGCACGGTGGGCCTACTGGTCCGCCCCTGAGACACTTTCCCGCCGTCAGTCATCGCATGGCCTGCGAGGAGTATCCTCTCTACCGCTCCGACTGCGACCACCTCGGTGTCGTCCCGACCACCGGGACCAACGCGCATCGCATCGAACGTGCCGTGGCAGCCTTCCTCGCCATCCAGCGTTGGGAGATCACATGACCTCACCCTGACGTATGTGCTGGTCCGATCCACCCGGCGGTGACAAGGTCCGAAAGACCGGAAGGAGCCAGCCCGTTGATGGACACACCGGTTGCGGTCGCGGGGCCCTCCGTGTGGCAGGGCGCGACGCTGAAGGAACGGGACTGGCTGATTCCGGTGCCTCGTCCACTGCCTGGGGGCGCCACGGGTGACGCGCCTCCGGGCCAGAAGGGTGCCGATCCCGCGGCCCGGGCCGCGCAGTACCTGAACCGCGGTCCCGGCCTGGCGGTGGTACGCGGCCTCGGTCTTGACACGTTGACCGATGAAGAGTGCGTCGCGGTGTGCGGGCGGTTCATGGCACCGCTGGGCGACGTGCGCCCTGTGAACCCGGACCACCCGGGTGACAACCTGGTGACGGCCGCGGCCGCCGCCCCCGCGCCCCCGGCACGCGCGCACCACCCCGGGGAAGACCTCGCCCTGCACACCGACCGGGCGAAATTCCCCGGACCTCCACGGCTGCTGGGCATGCTGTGCATCCGCCCGGCGCGACACGGCGGCGAATCGGTGCTGGTGAGCGGCCACGCCGTACACAACGCACTGCTCAGGTCCCGGCCGGATGTCCTTCCTGACCTCTACCAGGACTTCCACTTCGGCCGCGGGCCGGACTTCGAACACATCTACCCCGTCTTCCGGCGCAGCGCCGGCAGCCTGCACGTGCAGTACAACCGGTACTGGATCACCCGCGGCCACCGAGAGCACGGAATCCCGCTGTCCCCCGCTCAGGTTGCCGCTCTGAACGCCTTTGACGAGGTCCTGGCGGACCCTCGCATGGCCCTGCGCGTGCGGCTCCGCCGCGGTGACCTGCTGCTGGTGGACAACACGGCCGTCCTCCACGGCAGGACTTCGTTCGCCGACCCGCCCCCACCGCACGCCGGCCGCTGCCTGGTGCGGGTATGGGCCGACTGATCTGTTCTTCAACCCGCCGAACCGAGTCGAGCGATCCGCGGGGTCCGCAGCGCCCCTTCATGGGAACTACCCTCACACCCCCCGAAGTGTGGTCTCCCACCACATAGGCCCCTGACTTGCACCTTCCTACGGTGTGGCGATGCAATGACGCGCCCCTCGCCCACCCCGAAGTGATGACCATGGCAACCCTTAACTCGCTCCCCCGCATCGTCGTCGCGAGCCTCATCGGGATCATCATCGAGTGGTACGACAACCCCTCCGGGCAGGGCTAGGACCTGCCGTTTTCCTCAAAATGGGCGCCAAAGTCAGCACCGAACCAGCACCGGGTCTCAGCCCATACTCAGCAGGCGCCTTGTGGGTGATGTAACGCGCCTCGACGGTATTCGACAAGGGTGACGGTATGTGGTGCGCAGCTTTGCGCCGTACCGTGGTCATGCTCGCGGTAACCCTTCTGTTCACCGGGGCAGGCGGCACGATCTCGGCCTACGCCGCACCGCAGGACTCAGTACAAGGACAACCTGGACCGCCAGGTGCGGTTGAGTTTCCTGGGGTGAACCAGGGCGTTGAAGACCGTGTCCAGAATGGCGGCCGCCAGATCTTCAAGGGACTGGAGGGCGGAGTCGGCCGCCTTGCTTTCCGGCATCCTCCGGCGGCCGACTGGCGATCGAGCTCGGCCAAGGCGGACCTTCGGGCCGGAATCAGAAGGCGGGCGCCCTCGGCACACAGGGAGCCGCCGGGGCTGAGGGGTCCAGGGCCCGCTTGACCAATCCGATCGCACGCGGGCTGTACGACATGCTCAGATGGGCGGAGAAGTCGACGACGCAGCCCTCCTGCAAGGTGATGTTCTGCACCGTCGCTCCGGGGCCCGCCGTCATGAACGTGCTCTGCCAGGGGGTGGTGATCTCGTCGTACTTCGTGCCGACCACGGTGTAGTCGATCCCCGGAACGGTGTCCCCGTCGGCGTTGAGCTCCTTGATGAAGTCGGATTTCTCGTACTGCTGGATGCCCGCCTTCCCCAAGGGCTTCTCCCCGAGGCCCAGCATGTGGAGCTTGTCGGCGAGAGTCTCGATGCCGCTCAGGGTGGTGCCGTGGTTGGTCGCGCCGAGCTGGACGATCTTCTTGACCTTGTTCTTCGAGGAGTCGGTCGGGTTCGCGCCTCCGTCGGCCTTGAGATACCAGCGGGACAGGGTCCCGCCCTGGGAGTGGCCGACAAGGTCCACCTGGCCGGAGCCGCTGGCGGCGAGCACCTTGTCCACGAAGGCGGCCAGCTCCTTGGAGGACTTCTTGATGTCTCCGTAACCCTTGACGGTGGGAGCGAGAGCCACTCCGGCGTCGTCGGTGTCGCCGTAGTCGAGGGCGTAGACGCAGTAGCCCTGGGCCTTCAACTCGGGGGACATCCGGGCCCAGTTGTTGTAGCGGTTCTCGTAGGTCCCGTGCACCAGGACGACCGGACGCGGGTGGGCGGCGCCGGGACGGCAGTTCCAGTCATTGGCGCCCGGCGGATCGATGTCGAGGTGGAGGATGGAATGGACCATAGCGGGAAGGAAATTGTCCTGCTCAGGGCCGGTCTCCGCGGCCGCGGACGTGGAGGTGGCCAAGACCGTCGCCGCGGCGGTGGCACAGACGGCGGTGACATATTTCGGTATGTGCAAGACGGCTCCTGAGAAGTGTGGAACTCGGGCCACGCGCGATGTTTCCCGTGGGTGCCGACCGAAGAGGGAACCTCGGGTGGCCTCCTCCGGCGTCCCCACCGGATGACGCACCGTCAAACCTCGGCCCTGGTAACGCCTGAGGAGAATCCCGGACCGTCGGACACGTACCCCGGGTAGCTTTACGGGCCCCCAGTATGCACGCGAGGCGGGAGGTTCTGAAGGGAGGAAACACAAACCTCGAAGGGGGTAGGCGGGGCTGCCGACAAAGCCCCTGTCCGGGGTCGTGCGGGCCGCGAGCGACCTCGACGCCCCCGGCACGCCCCGGAGCTGAGCTCGGCGGAGAACGCCTGGGTCGTGGCCCCGCCCCTGTCATACCTCGTCGGCGGCGTCCTTCGACCTCTACCGGTGGGCTCTCCCGATCTCAACCCCGGGGGCCGCCTGCCTGCGGAGCGCCCGGCGCCTCGTACGGGAGCCGGCCGCGGTGGTGCTGCTCAGCGCGAGCGAGGCCCTGCACGGCGCCACCGCCCTCCTCGGCGGGCAGCCCCGCTTGCGGTTCATCCACGAGACCGTCACCACGGAGGACGCGCCGGTACGGCCGCTCGGCCGGCTCGCCCTCCGAAGCGAGCGGCAGGTGATCGCGCTGTACCCGACGGCAGCCGTACGGGATCGGTTCGCCGGCGCCTTCCCTCGCGTGGCCGGGCGGGTGCGGGCCTGCGCGGTCGACGACGGTAACCGGCTCACCGGGGCCGAGCGGGACGGCGCCCGCACCGCGTTGGGCATCCCTGAGACCGCCCCGGCGGTGTGCCTGGCCGGCGGCTGGTGGCCCTACAAGGACATCACCACCATCGGCGCCGCCCTGGCCCGGCTCACGAAGCCGCCGCACCTGGTGGTCACCGGCAGCCCACTCGACGAGGACCTGCTCGCCCGCGTCGCCACCGACGGCCGACTGGCCCACTGGCAGCCCGGTACGGGGTTGGACCGCGCCTTCCCGCTCGGCGGCCCCCTCACTCACCGGCTCCTGCACGGCGACCCCCGCAAGATCGTCCTCGCCGGGTCCGGCACCACGGCGGCCTCCGGCAACCACCGCACCCCCGGGCACAAGCCCGACCCGGACACCCTGGCCTGCGTGCACCACTGCACATGGCGCGCGGGTGTCCTGGGCGACTCGCGGCGCCGCGTGGAGAACTTCGCCTTCGGCGCCTGGGCCGAGCACTCCCCGGCCGTACGGGACGAGGCCGGACGACCGCTGGACCACACCGACCGGCACCACGGGCGGATCGACGTCGCCGACCCCCGCCTCGGCTTCCTCCGTGTCACCCTCGACGGCCTGCCGGCCGGGTGGGCGACCGAGGCCCGCGGCATCGTCACCCGATGACGCCCACCTGCCGCGAACACCCACCAGTAGCCGACACTGGTCGGCGAGAACGGAAGCCGGGCCAGGTAGAGAGAAGGGAGGCGGCCGTGCCGGAGCGCGAGCCGACGGCGGTGCTGCTGGTGGGCATCACCGGCGCCGGCAAGACCATGCTCGCCCAGGCCAGCGCGAACCACCTTGGCCGGGGTTCGCCGCATGCGGCAGGGGACGTTCGGCCGCGGGTACCGGTCCCCGAGGCTGGGCTCGGGGTAGAGACGCGGAGGGCCCCGTACGGAGCCGGGAGGCCGGGGATTCACGTGCGGGGCCGCGCTCACGGGGTGGGGGCCGTCAGACTCCGGTCAAGGTGTATGTACCCGTGCCGTCCTGCCTGCCGCTGGAGTACTGGCGGATGAGCTCACCGTCCGCGTACCGGTCGTGGCCCAGCATGGAGCCGGTGTACTTGTTCTGCAGACCGATCTTCGAGCTGCCGGGTACGTCGCGGTAGATGTAGAACCTCTGGAGGTCGTCCTCCCCGCAGGTGGCCGTCGTCAGGTAGGCCTGTTCCAGGTTGGCGATGTTCGCCGGGATGGTCGCGCAACCGCCGTTGCCCCAGTTCCACAGGGACGCCTCGATGACCCCGTTGTTCTCCGTCACATTGCACAGCCGCCAGTTGTCCAGGTGGGCACTTGTCCAATTGGATTGGCGCAGGCGGATGCCGTCGTTGGCCAGGCGCGGTGCGCTCCAGTTCAGGGGCTTGCCGGGGACGTCGATCTTGTAGGCGCCGGGTTGGCAGTTCAGGGCGGCGCGCGGGGTGGGCTTGGCGGCCTGGGTGGCCTTCATGTTCTGGGCGGCCTTGGCGGCTGTTGCGGCGTTGCCGGCATCGCGCTTGGCCTGGTCGGCCCTGGCCGAGGGGACGGGACCTGCCGGGTGCTTCGCGGTGGCGGCGGGGGAGCCGCAGTCCAACAGGCCCTGGGCCTTGGCCATGATGCTGTTGGCGGGGACCTTGTCCTCGCAGCGCACCGCGCCTTCTTCGAGGGCGGTGTAGGTGGTGTAGCTGCCGCTGTCAGGGCCCTCGGTCCACTTCAGTGCCCAACTGCCGTCGCCCTGTTGGATGCGGTTGCAGTTGAGGCTGCCGTAGGTGCCGGTGACCTTCTTGGTGCCCTTGTAGAGGCCGTAGTAGCCGGGCTCGAAGAAGTTCCAGGAGACGGAGTTCGACTCGCTGCTGGTGGAGGAGTAGTTGACCTGCACGTTCAGGCCCAGGCTCGCCCCGACGCTGCCGAGGGCCTCGACGGCGAAGCTTCCCTGAACGGTGCCGTTGAGGCCGACAGAAACCGAGATGGTGGTCTGGGTGCTGGTGGTGACGGTATGGCTGCCGGTGGAGCCCTGGGTGACGTACCAGCCCTTGAAGTGGGTGATCGTCGGGGTGACTTCGGTCGTCTTGATGACCGGGTGGCGTCTGCCGAGATCGGCTGCTGTACAGGTCTGGCCGGGCTGGACCGTCTGCCCGGGGGCGGCCGGGGTGGCGGCGGCCGGGGCGGCGGCCAGGCCCACGGTGGCCGTCGCGGTGGCTATGAGCGCTCCGATGCCTCTGCTCAGGCGGGTTTTTGTGCGACGCATCGTTGCCTTCCCCCTGTGTGTGATCTGTGAGGTGAGTGTGAGTGAAACTAGCGCCGCCGGGGGCAGCAGGTCTGTACCGCAACTGGCCAAATACGATCACGAACTGTCGCGTTCTCGGTTGGCATGAACGGGAGTTGACCGGTTCCATGCCTTCGGTGCGCCCGCAACGGGCCACCGGAGGAAGGGACCACCTCTTGAAACACGTCAGACGCGGCCTGGCAGCGATAGCCTCGCTCGCCCTCACCGCAGCCCTGTGCGCCGTGGGCGCCCAACCGGCCGCCGCCCAACCGCCCACGAGCCGTACAGTCCCCCAGGGCCACGGCGACTGTACGGAAACCGGGCGCGACCTCCGGCGCGAGGGCATGGCCTGGACCTGCGTCAAGACGGGACCGGCCACCGCCTCCGCCCTCGCCGCCGTGCCCGCCGCAGCCCCCCGGGGGGCCCGTGCCAACCCGGGGGCGGACCTCTGCCTCAAGATGGACCCCGACCCGAACAAGCCCATCGAGCCCATCGCCTCGAACCGCAAGGCGTACTGCACCCGGTACCTGGCCGAGTACGTGACCCTTGGCGAGGACAGCAAGGTGAACGGTGAGGCCCATGTCATGGTCTTCGCCGCAGCGGCCATGAACTCCCTGCCCAATGCACAGTGGAAGGAGGACATCAGGATCTATGTCACTGACATGACGCCCAATATCGCCGCTGTGACGATGGCTCTGAGCGCCACGTGCAGCGGCCAGTGCACGGCGGGGGAACCGGCCTGGGGCGGCGCGCCCGTGCTCCTGAAGAACGGCCAGGGCAGGGAGGACGGAAGCCTCTCCTACAGCTCGTCGGTCGGCAAGGGCTTCGACACGATCGTCCAGCCCTCCTACCACGTGAACGGGACCATTAAAACCGTCAACGGCGGTGGGAGGCCGGTGAACAGGTTCCTGGACTGGACCGGCCCCAAGGTGCGCTGTGACGACAAGGTCTCACCGGAGGCCGGATCGCCGCCCGGATGCATTGTCGACGGGCACACGGCCAACGTGACACTCCACCGGTCGCTCTACAAGGGGGCGGCCGTCGCCTACGAGTGGGCGCAGAAGAAACTCACGGGCAAATTCGGCACCCCCGGGCACCTGCTGAACCGGTGGCATGTTGACCCGCTCGACCCGGAGGCCAAGAACAGGCGGGCCCTGACCTGTGACCGTGGGAAGTACAAGTTCCCCCGGGGCGCCACGGGCATCCCCAACGACTCGTGTGACGAGTACCCGTTCGCCAAGTCGACGCAGGGCGGCAACGAGGGTGAACTGTGTATCGACATCACCCCGCGCGAGGTCGGCGGGGTGTGGGACGTGGCGAACGTGACCGTCGACCGGGGCACCCCGCCCAACGCGCCCTGTATCCGGGCCCATGTCGACGAAAAGGACAACTCCGCTGCGGGTTCCGAGTTCGGGAGGGCGGTGACGTCCGACCGCATCATGCAGGGCGAGGCGTTCGAGGTCATCATCGACGCGTAGGCGGCGGATCTGCCTCCCCGGGCACCCGGGGAGGCAGACCAGGAGCCGGCCAGGTTCCGTCTGACGGGTCATGTGCGCCCGGTACCGTCAGGGCCCGGTGACGGGCACCCGCAGCGTGTTGGCGGGCCCCGCAGATCGTCGAGTCCACGCTCGCCATTGACCAGTCGATTCGCCCCTGCGTATCACTGAGATCTCCCCGTCCCACATGCCTGGGAACGAGTTCTCCCCTCGGTTCGTCACCGGCCCATCAGACAGGCCCTAGGGAGTCGATCCGCCCGCGGTGCCGGGCGCCGGTGCTGTATTCGCTCGCCAGGAAGCGCGCCCCGAGGACCGTCTCCATGTTCGCCTCGACCAGATCCTGCAAATGACGCTCACGCACAGCGCTGCGCGTGGCGATCTCCACCACGCCCTGCTCACCGTTTTCATGACGCCTCGCGTGCTGCGGACGATCTCCCAGAGCGGACCCCCTGGGAACCCTCGCGACCGTCCGGCCGGCACATCCTCCGTACCGCCCGGCCTGTCGCCAAATGTCGAAGTTCAACGCTCCGTAGTCAGCGCCAAATCAGCACGGGAGTCAGCACCGATCAACAAGTAATCTCAAATCAGGGCAATCGATTTCTTGAGCTCTCTGGGCTTTCCGCATACGAGTTGGGCTCCTGACGCCACCCCTCACTCCTCGGCATGGCTGCCACCCTCACACCCCGCCCCCGAACTGTGGACCCCCACAACATAGGTCTCCAACCTGCGACTTCCTACGGTATGGCGACGCAATGACGCGCCCACCCCCACCCGGAAGTGATGACCATGGCCACCCCCAACTCGCTCCCCCGCATCGTCGTCGCGAGCCTCATCGGCACCACCGTCGAGTGGTACGACTTCTTCCTCTACGGATCCGCCGCCGCGCTCGTCTTCAACAAGCTCTTCTTCCCCGGCTCCGATCCGCTCGTCGGCACCCTGCTCTCCTTCCTGACCTATGCCGTGGGCTTTGTCGCGCGGCCCGTCGGGGCGTTGGTGTTCGGGCATTTCGGGGATCGGCTCGGGCGGAAGAAGTTGTTGGTGGTGAGCCTGCTGATGATGGGGGGTGCGACGTGCGGGATCGGGGTGTTGCCTACGCATGCTGCCGTGGGGGTGTTGGCGCCTGTGTTGCTGACGGGGTTGCGGTTGGTGCAGGGGTTTGCGTTGGGGGGTGAGTGGGGTGGGGCCGTGTTGCTGGTGTCCGAGCACGGGGACGCCCGGCGGCGGGGGTTCTGGGCGGCGTGGCCGCAGACCGGGGCGCCGGCCGGGCAGTTGCTCGCCACCGGGGTGCTGTCCGCGCTGACGGGGGTGCTGTCGGACGGGGACTTCGAGGCGTGGGGGTGGCGGGTGCCGTTCCTGTTGTCCGGGGTGCTGGTGATGGTGGGTCTGTGGATACGGTTGTCCGTCGACGAGTCGCCGGTGTTCAAGGCCGCGCTCGCCCGGGCCGAGGCGCAGCAGGAGGAGGGCGTCGCCGAGCGGCCGCCGCTCGTCGCCGTGCTGCGTGATCACTGGCGCGACGTGCTCGTCGCCATGGGTGCCCGGATGGCCGAGAACATCAGCTACTACGTGATCACCGCCTTCATCCTCGTCTACGCGACCGAGCGGAGGCACCTCGCCCAGCAGACCGCCCTCAACGCGGTGCTGATCGGCTCCGCCGCGCACTTCGCCGTCATCCCCGCGTGGGGCGCGCTGTCGGACCGGGTCGGCCGCCGGCCCGTCTACATGGTGGGCGCGGCGGGCGTCGGCGTCTGGGCGTTCCCGTTCTTCGCGCTCGTGGACTCCGGGAGTTTCGGCGGGCTCGTGACCGCTGTCACGGTCGGGCTGGTCCTCCACGGTGCGATGTACGCGCCGCAGGCGGCCTTCTTCTCGGAGATGTTCGCGACACGGATGCGGTATTCGGGCGCCTCGATCGGGGCCCAGTTCGCGTCCGTGGCCGCCGGGGCGCCGGCCCCGCTGATCGCCACGGCGCTGCTCGCCGAGTACGACAGCGGGTCGCCGGTCGCCCTGTACGTCATCGCGGCCGCGGTGCTGACGCTCGTGGCCGTGGTGTGCGCCCAGGAGACCCGGCACCGCGACCTCGGGGAGGCGGACGACGACGCCGGCCGGGCGGCTCCCGCCCGTACCGGCGGCGGCTCCTCAGTCACCGAGCGCCGTTGACAGCCCGTGCAGCCGCAGCGCCAGCTGGATCTCCAGGGCCCGGGCGGGTGTCTGCCAGTCCGGGCCCAGCAGGCGGCCGACCCGGTCCAGCCGCTGCGCGACCGTGTTGACGTGCACGTGCAACGCGTCCTTGGTGCGTGCCGGGCTCATCCCGCCGGCGAAGTAGGCGTCGAGGGTGCGGACGAGCGCGGTGCCGCGCCGCGTGTCGTAGTCGACGACCGGGCCGATCGTCCGGGTGATGAACTCCCCCACGCGGGCCCCGTCGTGGCCGTGTGCGGCGCCGGTCAGCAGCAGGCCCAGGAAGCCGAAGTCCTCGGCGGCCGCGCCGTCGCCGCCGCGCCCGAGGACGCGCAGGGCCTCCAGGCAGCGGCGGGCCTCGGCGTAGGCGGTGGCGACGGCTCCGGGGTGGCTGTCCGGAGCGGGTACGGGCCCGGCGGCGCCGACCGTGACGGGGGCGTGGACGGCCGCGCCGAGGCGCTGGGCGAGGTGCCGCGCCGTGCGGGTCGCGTCGTCGTACGGGCCGTGGGGCAGGAGCAGTACGGTGCCGCCGTCGCGCGCGGCGGCCAGGCCGTGCCGGGTGGCGGCCAGGTGGGAGGCGGCGGACCACAGGCGCCGGCGGTCGGCCGGGGCGTCGGCGTGCTCGTCCGCCGTGCGGGCGGCGAGGACGAGGTGCGGCGTGTCGAGTGCGGCGCGCAGCCGGGCGGCGCGTTCGCGGAGGAGGCGGGGGTCGCGGTCGGGGGCGTCGATCAGGTCGTCCAGGAGCTCGCCGCGTACGCGCTGCTCGGCCTCGTCCGCCGAGCGGAAGGCGAGCCGCAGGAGCGAGGTGACCATCGCGGCCCGCTCCAGGGTGCGCCGGTCCACCGGGTCGAGGCGGGGCCGGCCGCGCAGCCGGAGGGCGCCCAGCAGCTCGCCGCCCGCGGACACGGCGGCGATCCAGCCGTCGTCGTCGCGGACGGCGCGCCCGTCCGCGCGGGAGCGTTCCACGGCGGGCGCCGGGCAGTCCTCGGTCTCCAGGAACTCGACGTGCCCGGCGAGGACCTCGGTGACCGCCCGCGCCACGTCGTGGACGCCGCCGCCCCGCAGGACGAGTTCGGTGAGCCTGTCGTGGATGCCGGCGGCGCGTTCGATCGTGGCACTGCGGTCGCGGGCGGTGGCGTTGGCCGTCTCCAGCTCGGCGAGCGCCGAGCGGGTCTCGGCGAGGAGGTTGGCCGTGTCGATGGCCACGGCCGCGTGGGCCGCGAAGGAGGCGAGCAGGGCGATCTGCTGCCGGTCGAACACCCTGGCCCGCCGGTCGGCCGCGAACAGGACGCCGATGACGCCGCTGCCGAGCTCCAGCGGGACGCCGAGGATCGCGACGAGCCCCTCGTCCCGCACCCCGGAGTCGATGGTCCGGGTGTGCTGGAAGCGGAGGTCGTCCAGATAGCTCTCGGTGACGTACGGGCGGGCCGTCTGCGCCACGAGCCCGCCCAGCCCCTCCCCCATCCCGAGCCGCAGCTGCTGGAAGCGGGCGGACACCGAGCCGTCGGTGACCCGCATGTACGTGTCCCCCGCGGCCGGGTCGTTGAGCGTGAGGTACGCCGCGTCGGCGCCCAGCAAGGAGCGGGCGCGCCGCACGATGGCGAGGAGGACCGCGTCGAGGTCGCGCAGCCCCGCCAGGTCGTGGGCGGTGGCGAAGAGGGCGGACAGTTCCGCCTCGCGCCGTCTGCGGTCCTCCAGTTCGGCCCGGACGCGCAGGGCGAGGAGCTTGGCGTGCTCCACGGCGGCGAGGAGGTCCGGCGACGCCCCCTCGGCGCGGGCGCGCAGCACGGGACGCTCGTACGCCTCGGCGGGGGCGCCGTGCGCGAGGAGCGCGAGGTAGGCGGCGAAGGGGCCGTCGCCGGTGCGGTCGTCGGTTCCGGGCACAGGAGACACCGGAGGCGCAGGAGACGCTGGAGGCACTTGGGACATAGGAGGCACAGGAGGCACAGGAGGTGTGGACATGGGCACAGGATCCCCGTCACCGAATGCCGCTTCCACATACTTTCCCGGGAGTTCGTGGGGTCCGCGGTGGCCCCTGGGACAGGAGCCCTCAGTGCGCCGTCCAGCCGCCGTCCATGACGAGGCTGGTCCCGGTGATGAAGGAGGCGTGCGGACCGCAGAGGTAGGCGACGGCCTCCGCCACCTCTTCCGGCTCGACGAGCCGCTTGTGCGCCGAGTCGGCCAGCAGCACCTCGCCGAGCACGCGTTCCACGGGCAGCGAGTGGGCCGCCGCCTGCTCCGCGAGCTGCCGCTCGACCAGGGGCGTACGCACGTAACCCGGGCTCACGCAGTTGGAGGTGACCCCGTGGCCGGCGCCTTCGAGGGCGGCGGTCTTGGACAGCCCTTCGAGGCCGTGCTTCGCGGCGACGTAGGCGGACTTGTAGGGCGAGGCGCGCAGCCCGTGCACGGAGGAGATGTTGACGACGCGGCCCCAGCCCCGCTCGTACATGTGCGGCAGCGCGCCCCTGAGCAGGCGGAAGGGCGCCTCCAGCATGAGCGTGAGGACATTGTGGAAGACGTCGGGCGGGAAGTCCTCGATGGGGCGTACGCACTGGATGCCGGCGTTGTTGACGAGGATGTCGGTGCCGGCCGCGGCCCGTTCGGCCGCGTCGAGGTCCGTGAGGTCGAGGGCGACGGGCTCGACGGTGCCGGCCAGGCACTCCGCCCGGGCCGCGACCCGCGCGAGACCGGGCTCGTCACGGTCCAGGGCCCGGACGCGCGCTCCCGCGGCGGCGAGCCGGAGGGCGCAGGCCGCGCCTATGCCGCCGGCGGCGCCGGTGACAAGGGCGGTACGGCCCTGGAGGCCCGGGGACGGGCAGGAGGCCGGGGCGGGAAAAGGGGCGGAGGGCGAGGGGGGCGGGGTGGTGGGGCCGGTGGGGGTGGTCATGCCCGCACCCTAGGCGCGCGGCCCGCGGCGGGCCGATGGGTCACGGCCCCACAGGACGCGCCGGTCGTATGGCGGGTGCCGACATGTGTGCCGGGTACGGCGGAGGGCTCTCCCCGCGGCGGGCGAGCCGGGAAGGGGCCGCGGGAAGAGCCGAGGTCTGCTCCGGTGCACGCCGGTCACCGCCGGCGTGCGGGGGTTCCGTCCGGTCAGCCGAGGATGTGCACCTCGGTGCTGTTGGTGCCCGTCCGGCTCTTCTTCACCGCCACCAGGTCCTGGCGGCCGTCGCGGTTCCAGTCGGCGACGGAGAACTCGAAGGTGTTGTCGGTCTCGTGGAGCGCCGTGCCGGTCTGAAGGGCGAACCGCTGGAAGCCACTGCCGCCCGACAGGACGTGCACCTCGGTGCTGTTGGTACCGGTCCGGCTCTTCTTGATCGCCACCAGATCGGGACGGCCGTCGCGGTCCCAGTCGGCGGCCGCGAAGTCGAAGGTGTCGTCGGTCTCGTGCAACGCCGTGCCGGTCTGAAGGGCGAACCGCTGGAACCCGCTGCCGCCCGACAGGACGTGCACCTCCGTGCTGTTGGTACCGGTCCGGCTCTTCTTCACCGCCACCAGATCGGGACGGCCGTCACGGTCCCAGTCGGCGGCCGCGAAGTCGAAGGTCCCGTCGGTTTCATGGAGTGCTGTACCGCTCTGGAATATGAAGCGCTGGAAGTTGCTGGCACCGGAGAGGATGTGCACCTCCGTGCTGTTGGTGCCCGTCCGGCTCTTCTTGATCGCCACCAGGTCGGGACGGCCGTCACGGTCCCAGTCCGCCAGCGCGAAGTCGAAGGTCCCGTCGGTCTCGTGGAGCGCGGTGCCGGTCTGGAGCACGAACCGCTGGAAGTTGCTCGCCCCGGAGAGGACGTGCACCTCCGTGCTGTTCGTGCCGGTTCTGCTCTTCTTCACCGCCACCAGGTCGGGACGGCCGTCACGGTCCCAGTCGGCGGTCGCGGTGGCGAAGGTGTCGTCGGTCTCGTGGAGCGCCGTACCGGTTTGCAGGATGAAGTTACGGAACGCCGCGGCGCCCGCCTGGGACGTCGTCGCCTTGCCCTGCGGGTGATCCTGACCGGCGGCGACGGCGCCGCCAGGGGCGGCGAGGATCGCCCCCAGGACGACCGGGGCGAGTGCGGCGATGGCCTTCATGGTGCGCACAGGAATGCCTCCCTGACACATGCTCCCGAGAAGTTCCCGGGAAGCCCGACCGATGCTAGGGGCCCCTCCGTACCCCGGGGATCGGGCGCCTCACCGACGGCCGGAATCCACGGTTGAAGGACCGATTCCCGCCCAACGTTCAAGATCCACATCGTTGACTTTCCTTCAAATGCAAGGAGATGGCGGCAAGTGTGGGGGCGGACTTCAACGCACCGCCCCATCCGGGCCATTGGCGCGCGCCCGCCCCGTCCGGCACTCTGCCTGGAACTGCGCCTTGCCCTGAACGTGACCGGCGGTACCGAGGGATCGTTGCCCCGGGTGCCCGGGCGTGTCAGCGGGCGTACGGGGCGGGCGTGTTCGACGAGACGGGGTGGAGCGGGTGCGGCGGCACCGGGTGTTGCGAGTCCTCATGGGCGGCGTGCTGTCGGCCGCGGCCCTGGCACTGTGGTGGCTGAGCGATCCGTCGCTCCTCGCGGGCGCCGTGATCCTCGGCGTCGTCAGCGCCCTCACGCTGCTGGCGACCGCGCTGGCGGCGGCATGGCCCGCCGGGACACTCTCCGCCACGCTCCGGCGGCCGGCCGGCACGCGGCACGACGCGGCGGAGGAACTCGCCCGGCGGCTCCGCAGGGAATACGAGGAGGAGACGCTGCTCCGGCGGCTGTACGAATCGGCGCTGCCCGTGGTGTGGTCACCGGTGGCGGGAGCGCCCTCGTCGCCCTCCCGCCCCGGCGCGGGGAGCGGACCGCCGGTCTTCCGCTCGAACCAGCTGGACGACCTGGCCACCGTCTTCCGCCGCATGGAGGCACCACGGCTCGTGGTCGTCGGCCCGCCGGGCTCGGGCAAGTCGACCTTCGCCCAACTGCTCTCGCTGGCACTGCTCGAAGGCCGGGAGGCGGGGAGCGGCGAGCCCGTCCCCGTCCTGCTGCCGCTCGCCTCCTTCGACCCCTCGCACACCAGCCTGCGGGGCTGGCTGTACGACGGGATCGCCACCGCCCACCCGGGCCTGACCCGCTCCCGGTCGTACGGGCCCCTCATCGCGCGGACCCTTCTGGACAGCGGACAGGTGCTGCCCGTCCTCGACGGCCTGGACGAGCTCCCGCTCCAAGCACAGCTTTCGGCGTTGCTCGCGCTGCGGACGGACTTTCCCGGGGACGCCCCTCTGGTCATCACCTGCCGCACCCGTGAGTACGACAGCCTCACGGCCGCGACGGCACCACTGGCGGGCGTCACGGTGATCGGGCCCGCCCCCGTCCCTCTCGACGAGGCGCTCGGCATGCTGCGCCGGGCCACCCCGCCCGGCCGGGACGGATGGGGCGGATGGCGCTGGACGGCCATCGCCGAGCATGTGCGACACCACCCCGTCGGGCCGGTGGCCCGCGCTCTGACGAGCCCTTTGACGGTGTCCCTCGCGGCGACCGTCTACGCCCACCCCGGCACCGACCCCGCCGAGCTCGCCGACCCCGCCCGTTTCCCCAGCGTCGCCGCCGTCGAGGAGCACCTCCTCGCCCGGTTCGTCCCGGCGGCCTTCGCGCGTCCCGAGCACCAGGTCCCCCACCGGCCGGGGTGGGACCCGGAGAAGGCCCGGCATTACCTCGCCTACCTGGCCCGCCGCCTCCGTGACCAGCCGAGGGCGGGAGGCGCGGTCTGGTGGGAGTCGCGCCGGCCGGTCCGGCCGGCGGGCGGACGGTGGATCCGGGCCCTGGCGTGGACCGCGTCCGTGGTGTTCGCGGGTCTGGCACCGTGGCTGGCGTGGCGGACGCTCCCGGGAACCGGCGGGTCGGGCACACCTCTCGAAAAGGCGTGGTGGGGCGTCGTCCTCGCCGCTTCCCTGGTCTCCCTGTGGTACGCGTGGGCCGCGGTACGACGGCGTCGCTCCGGCGGCGCGGTACGACAGGGGTACCACCGGGTCTCGGTGGGAGGGTATTACCGCAGGGTCGCGGGCCCGCAGGTGTTCCCCCACAGTCGGCGGCGCCGCCCATGGGCCGGCGGCGCATGGCCCCGGGCGTCCCTCCGGAGCGGGCGGCGCGTCGCCCTCGTCCGCGGCGCCGGTGCCGCCGCGCTGGTGGGCGTGACCGGGGCCGTCTGGGCGTTCTGCGCGCCGGACGCCCTGGCCGACCCGGGGCCGGGCCTCCTGTCCCTCGGTCTGTTCTGTGCCGTCCTGGCGTCGGCCTCCTCGCTCTGGCCGTCCTCCCTCCTGTCCCGGGGCGTGCTCGCCGCGCGCGGCCGGCTGCCGTGGCGGCTCCGGTCCTTCCTCGCCGACGCCCACCGCCTCGGTGTGCTCCGGCGGGCCGGCGCCACCTACCAGTTCCGGCACGCCCGGCTCCAGGAGCACCTGGCGGGGGTGCCCGTGCCCGCCGAAGCGGCCGTGAGCGCCGAGCGTCTGTCCCCCTGGCGGCAGCCGTCGGCGACACCCGCCCCTCGGCACAAGCCGCCGGGCGCCCGGCCCCGCGGCACACCCTTCGCCGCGTCCCCGGCCGCGCAACCCGCGCAGCCCGCGCAATCCGCGGAACGTGTGGAACCCGACGAGCCCCGCCGCCTCACCGCCCAGCTGGCCGAGCAGGCCCCGCCCGGCCGGGAGGTCCCCCTGCACGTGCAGGTCACGCGGGGCACCACGGAAGAGGGCGTGCCGCTGCGGCCGTTCGCGATCCCGGCCGGGGGCGCCCGGCTGCTCGTCACCGTGCACGCCCCGGGTCTCCAGGCGCTGGGCGACCTCCAGCAGGAGCTGACCGTCCTGCCCGGCCGGGACTCGGACGTCCTGCACTTCGGGCTGCGGACCACGGCCCCCGGGCTCCACGCCGTGACCGTACGGGCCTTCCGCGGCGGGTCGCTCCTCGGCGAGCTGCGGCTCCAGATCTCCGTGCGGCCCGGTACGCCCGCCCGGGACGGGCCGGCCCACGGCGCCCCGCTCAGCACCGCGTTCGACCCGGGCGAGGTGAGCCTCCAGGTCCACAAGGAGGCGGACGGCTCGTACAGCTTCCAGCTCCTCGGCGAGACCGCGTACGCGCCCGAGTCCTTCCGGCTCCTGGCCGGGGACTCCCGCGGCGCGACGGAGCGGATCTACGACGAGCTGCGGCGCACGGCCGCCGCGGCCGGGCCCGGCGGTGGGCTCGACACGGACCGGGCGCGCCGGCGGCTGCGCAATCTGGGGGTGCAGCTGTGGGCCAGTGCCGTGCCCGACGCGGTGCGGCGGCAGTTCTGGGACGAGGCCGGGCGGGTCACCGCGCTGACCGTGCTCGGCGAGCACGACGTCGTGCCCTGGGAGCTGCTGTATCCGCTGGACGGCGGGCGGGAGGGCGAGGGTTTCCTCGCGGAGTGGCTGCCGGTGGTGCGGCGGGTCTTCGGGCAGGACAGGGTCCGCGAGCTGTCCCTGTCGCGCGCGGCGTTCGTCGTGCCGCCGGGTTCGCCGCCCGAGGCGGAGCGCGAGGTGGCGGCCCTCCGGGCCAGGCTGGGTTCCGCCGTGGCCTACGGCGGGACCCTGACGCACGGCGCCGCCGTGAGCACGCTGATCGACAAGGGGCTGACGGGGCTGCTGCACTTCGCCTGCCACAACGCCTTCACCAGCGGCGGCTCCCATGTCGCGATGGCGGACGGGCCCTTCGACCCGGTCGACCTCGCCTACGCCACCCAGTCCGGCGCGCTGCGCGCCACCCATCCGCTGGTGTTCTTCAACGCGTGCCGGAGCGCCGGGCAGATCGACTGGTTCTCCTCCGGCATGGGCTGGGCGCCGCAGTTCCTCAAGGCCGGGGCCGGGGCGTTCGTGGGCACCCTGTGGCCGGTGCGCTCGGACTCCGCCCTGACGTTCGCCGGCGCCTTCTACGACCATCTGCTCACCGACGGCCAGACGCTGGGCCAGGCCTCGCTGAACGCCCGCCGGGCCATCCGCGACCAGGGCGGGGACCCGACCTGGCTGGCCTACGCCATGTACGGGAGCCCGGCCGCCCGGGCCTCCACACCATGAGAACGACCACGAGAACGACGACAGCAGCGATCGAGAGAGCGGGAGAGGCATGAGCGAGCCGGTTTTCGTCATCCACGGCGTCGGCAACCGCGACGCGCGGGCGTTCGCCGCGACGGTCGCCGCCGTACGGGCCGCCGTGGGCGGGGACATGGAGCTGGTGCCGGTCCACTGGGGTGACCTCGGCGCGGACGACCGCTTCGTGGACCTGGCGCTCCCGCACCGGGCCGGCGGGCTCCGGGACGCTCCCGGATCCGGGCCGGTCCCGGCACACGAGCCGGCCGGCGCGTCGCCCGAGGACTTGCTGGCCGCGCTGTCCGCGCCGTCCGATCCACCGGGCGGGACCGGGCCGGCGCGTACCGGGGGCCTGCCCGAGCCCGTACGGGACGCGGTCCGCGAGGGCCTGGACCGCGCCGAGGACTCCGGGCTCCGCGGCGGCCCCGCGGACCCGGGCGGGCCGGACGGCGAACACGTGCTGGCCGCGCTCGCCGAAGCCTGGCCCTCGACGCGCTGGCTGTCGCTCACCGACGACCCGGTGCTCCTGAGGGAGGCGGGTACGGCCGTCGCCCGCGCCGTCACCGACGCCGCCGCCCAGGAGACGGACCCTTCCTGGGACGGCCTGCGTGGCCCGGGTCCCGGGTCCGACGGCCTGCGCGGCCTGGTGCGGCGCAGGCTCGCGGACCTGGACCGGGTGGCCGGCGCCGCGATGCAGGCGCTCGCCGGGAGGGTCAACCACGGGCTGCGCACCCGCTTCGGGCCGGGCACCACCCGGTTCCTGGGCGACGTACTGGTGTACCAGCGCCACCGCGAGCGCATCCACGCCCGCGTACGGGAGCGGATCGCCGAGGTCGACCCCGCGCTGGGGAGCGGCCCCGAGCGCCCGGTGCGCGTCGTGGCGCACAGCCTCGGCGGGGTGATCGCGGTGGACATGGCCACGGCGCGGGCGCCGCTGTGGACGTCGTCCCTGCTCACCTTCGGTTCCCAGGCCGCGTACTTCCACCTCTGCGACCCGCGCGGCGGCCGCCTCCCCGCCTACGCGGGCGGCGGGCCCGTCCCGCTGCCGCCGTCCCTCGCCCGCTGGACGAACCTGTGGCAGCCGCTCGACGTGCTGGCCTTCGCCGCCTCCCGCGTCTTCACGCTCGACGACGGCACTCCCCCGGTCGACGTGCCCCTCGCGCACTCCGCGTCCGCGGGGCTGTGGACCCACTCCGTCTACTGGGACCTGCCGGAACTGGCCCACGCCATCCGCGCCGCGATGCTGCCACCGGCGTGAAGCGGGCGCGCCCGGCCCCCCGTCCGCCCTGGTGGCCCTATGAGCGCCGCGCGCAGACTTGTGCCATGGAACTCATGGTGTCGGTCAAGGGCGGCGAGGTGTGGGCGGACGACTCCGGAGGAGACGGCCCGCCGCTGGTCCTGCTGCATCCCGGGATCGGTGACTCCGCCCTCTGGGACCCGGTCGTCCCGCGCTTCGCGCACCGGCACCGGGTGATCCGCTACGACACCCGGGGCTACGGGCGGTCCCCGGCGCCCACGGCCGCGTATTCGCTGGTCGAGGACCTGATCGCGGTCCTCGACCGCTTCGAGGTGGACCGGGCCGTGCTGGTGGGCTCCAGCATGGGCGGCGTCACGGCGGTGAGCCTCGCGCTCGGTCACCCGGAACGGGTCGCCGCGCTCGTGCTGCTGTGTCCGGGTGTCACCGGCTACCCGGGGCTCGCCTCGGCCGCGCTGACGACCGAGATCGAGAGGCTGGCCGAGGCGGGGGACGTCGACGGCCTGGTGGCCCTGGCGATGCGCACCTGGGCGGCGGCCGGCACGGGCGACGACACCGTGGCGGCCGCGCAGGTGCGGGCGGCCGTCCCCGCGTGGTTCTCGAACTACCCCCATCAGGTGCCCGATCCGCCCTCCTTCGACCGGCTCGGCGAGCTGGCCACGCCGTGTGTGCTGGCGCTCGGGGAGCTGGACCAGCCCGAGGTCGTCCGGTGCAACGAGGAGATGGCCGCCCGCATCCCGGGCTGCCGGCTGGTGCGGCTGCCCGGCTGCGACCATCTGCCGATGCTGCGCGCCCCGGAGACGGTCGCCGGGCTGGTGCTGGAGGTGTGCGACAAGGTGCGGTGAGCGGGGCGCCCGGCACCTCGGCGGACCCCGTGTCCGGATGTGACAGGAAACCGTCATTGCGGCCATGACCTTCAGCCCCGACGATGGACGCATGCCCACTACGCACCGTGTCGTCATCGCGGTCTTCCCCGACGTCGACCTCCTCGACGTCACCGGCCCCGCCGAGGTGTTCGCCCTCGCCGGCCGGGAGACCGGAGGCCGCGCCCGCTACGACGTCCGGCTCGCCGCGCCGCGGGCGGGCGAGGTCCGGACGTCCGCGGGGGTGCGGCTGTGCGCCGACCTGTCGTTCGCGGAGGTCGGCGCGCGGGTGGACACCCTCCTGGTGCCGGGCGCGGTCGACCGGGGCGACTCCGGCCCGGTGGCCCGCGTCGACCCGGAGGTCGTGGAGTGGGTACGGGCCACCGCGCCGCACGCCCGGCGGGTGGCGTCGGTGTGCGTGGGCGCCCATGTGCTGGCGGCGGCCGGCCTGCTGGACGGGCGGACGGCGACCACGCACTGGTCGACCGCCGCCCAGCTGGCCGCCGACCACCCCGCCGTCACGGTCGACCCGGACCCGATCTTCGTCCGCGCCGACCGGGGCCGCCTCTGGACCGGGGCGGGGATCAGCGCCTGCCTGGACCTCTCCCTGGCCCTGGTGGCCGAGGACCACGGTGAGGAGGTGGCGCTCGCGGTGGCCCGGCAGCTGGTGATGTACCTCAAGCGGCAGGGCGGGCAGAGCCAGTTCTCCGTGCCGCTGGCCGGCGCCGCCACCTCCCGGCGCGACATCGACGAGCTGCGCCTGTGGATCGCCGACCACCTCGGCGAGGACCTCTCGGCGGGGGCCCTGGCGGCCCGGATGTGCCTGAGCGAACGGCACTTCGCGCGGGTCTTCACCCAGGAGACCGGCACCAGCCCGGCCGCCTACGTCGAAGCCGCCCGGGTCGAGGCGGCGCGCCGCCTGCTGGAGGGCACCGACCACCCGCTCGACCGGGTCGCGGCCACCGCCGGGCTCGGCTCGGTGGAGACCCTGCACCGGGCGTTCCGGCGGCAGCTCGCCACCACGCCCGCCGCGTACCGCCGCCGCTTCCGTACGACGACCGCCTGATCCCCCGGGGTCCCGTACGCCTGGAACCACGCCTCGAACGCGGGCTCCGGCCGGCCGCGCGGCTTCGCCGTGCCCGGATTCCCGCCGCCCGTTCACGTCCGCGTCCGACCGACTCCTTTTTCCCTCTGAGTTTCCCTCTTACCCACCCCTGGAAAGGACCTCCCATGACCGTCTCCACCCCCTCCGCCACGCTCCGCGCCGTCTCCGGCCTGGACGACCGGCTGCCCCGGCTGGGCGCGTCGACGCTGATCATGATCGACTTCCAGAACACCTACCGCTCCGGCGTGATGGCGCTCGACGGCGCCGAGGAGGCCCTGGCCGCCGGCGCCCGGCTGCTGGCGCGGGCCCGGGCCGCGGGGACGCCCGTCGTCCACGTCCTCCACGACGGCGGCGAGGGCTCGCCGTACGACATCCGCGCCGAGATCGGCCGCATCAGCGACGAGGTCGCCCCGGTGGAGGGCGAGGCCGTCGTCGTCAAGCGCTTCCCGAACTCCTTCCACGACACCGAGCTGGTGAAGACGCTGACGGAGCTCGGTGTCGGCGCGGGTGACGACCTCGTCCTGGCCGGCTTCATGACGCACATGTGCGTCACGTTCACCGCCGAGGGCGCCTTCAACCTCGGCTACCGGCCCACGGTCGTCGCCGAGGCCACGGCCACCCGCGCGCTCGCGGCCCCGGACGGCACCGTCGTCCCCGCGGCCGCTCTCAAGGCCGGCGCCCTGACGACCGTCACCGATCTGTTCGGTACGGTCGCGCCGACGGTCGACGCCCTTCCGGCGTGACCCGGGCCGGGCGGTGGGATCTCCCCGGAACTCAGGGGTCCCACCGCCCGGGACACGGCGCTCCCTCAACCCGCCGGGGTGGTCACCTTCTTGCCCTGGTCGTCCACGGCGAACCAGAGTCCCTGCTTGCCCTGGCCCTCGGTGTCCCCGGGCTTCTTGTCGCCGGTGAACCAGTAGACCGGCCAGCAGTCCACCGCCAGTTGCTTCGTCCCGTCCGGGCGCGTCACGGTGGTGATCAGCTTCTCCGGTACGCCGCGCACCGCGCTCTTCTCGACCGGCTTCGCCGGCTTCCAGGTGTCCAGGCAGGCGCCGTCGCAGGCGAACTTCATGGGCCAGGCGCTGTCCTTGTCGAAGCGGTAGAGGGTGCGCCCCTGCCCGTCGACGAGGATCTTGCCGAGGGTCCGGTCGGCGCCGACGGAGACGCCCTCGGCGGCCGGTTCCGCCTCATCCGCGGGTTTCGGGGCGTCGCTCGGGGCGGCGGAGGGTTTCGGGGCGTCCTGTCCGCCGGCCGGCTTCCCGCCGGCCTTCTTGCCGTCGGGGGCGAACGCGTTCCAGGTGCCGCCGACCCCCTGGCCCTTGGTGTCGCCGGGGGCGGTGTCCTTGACGTAGCGGTAGACGGGCCAGCCGGCGAGGGTGAGCTGCCGGGTGCCGTCGGCGCGTTCCACCTCGCCGAGCGCGGCGCCGATGCCGGAGGTGGCGCTCGCGTCGTCGGCGGGCACCGGCGGCCACGCCTTGGCGCAGTCGCCGTCGCAGCGGGAGGCGGACGGGCCGGCGGTGTCCTTGTCGAAGCGGTAGAGGGTCCGGCCCTTGGCGTCCGCGACGACGGAACCGATGCCGGGGGCGTCGCGCACGGCGAGCCGCCCGGCCTTGGCGTCCGCCCCCTCGGAGCCGGGCGCGGAGGGGTCCGCCGACGAGGACCCGCCCGAGCCGTACCCGTCGTCGATCTTCGAGCTGTTCCCGGCGGGGGCCTTGCCGTAGTCGTCCGTCGCGGACGAGCCGCCCCCGCCCTCGCAGGCCGCCGTCAGCAGCATGACCGTGATCGCCGCCGAGGCGAGGGAGACGTGACGCTTGTTCATGGGCTGTCCTTTGCTCGTGACCCGGCGGTGGTCCGCCGTTGCCGTGGGATTACGGGGTGGGCCCGCCGTGCGCTCAACGGGCCCGGGAATTTGTCACCGGATGACAGAAACCGCGCGCCGGAACGGGCGACGAGGCCCCGGTGACAAGGACTTCGGTGGCGGAACGGCCTCACGGCCGCTCAGCCGGCGGCCTCGACGCGCAGGGCGAGGGCGGGACAGCGCCGCACCGCCCGGAGGGCCCGCGGGCGCATCCGCGCGGGTACGGGCATGACGGCCCGCTCCGGGTAGCCGTCCGGGCCCAGGCGCAGCAGGCCGGGCAGCAGGTCCGCGCACAGCCCGTGGCCCCGGCACAGGGTCCAGTCGACGAGCAGGTGTTCCGCCGGGGGCCGCGCGGCGCCGACGCCGCGTACCGGAAGCGAGCCGAGCGGGCCGGGCGCCGCCCGCGCCCCGTCGGCGGGCAGCGGCAGCGCGCCGAGGGTCTGGCGGCCGCAGCCGTGGCCCAGGGCGTGGGCGGCGAACTCCTCGCCGAAGACCGTGAGGGCGGAGGAGACGAACCGGGTGCTGCCGTCGGGGTGTCCGCACGCCCCGCGCCGCTCCACGGCGGACATCCGGGCGCGCGCGGCGTCCAGGGCGCCCTGTCCGCCCCCCGCCGCGGCGTCGGCGAGGGCCTCGGCGAGCGCCGGCAGGCCGAGGGCGCAGGGGCCGCACTGGCCCGCCGACTGCGCGGCCAGCCAGCGGGTCACGCGGACGGTCTCGCCGACCGGGCAGGTGGTCTCCGGCAGCGGCAGCACGGCGCCGGCGCCGAGGACGCCGCCGGCCGCGGCGAGGGAGTCGCGGGAGACGGTGGCGGCGCGTACCGCGTCGGGCGGCAGCCAGCCGCCGTGGTAGCCGCCGATCAGCACGCCCTGCCCGGGCGCGGTGCCGCAGAGTTCCAGGACGTACGGCAGGGGGACCCCGGTCGGCGTCTCCACGGCGTGGGTGCCGGCCACGGTGAGCATCACGGTGCCGGGTTCGGTCGGCAGCCCGGCGGCGCCGTAGCCGGCCGCGCCGAGCCGTGCGGCGAGGGCGAGCTGGGCGAAGGTCTCGGTGTTGGACAGCAGGGTGGGCAGGCCGCCGAGGCCGCTGTCGCTGGTGCGGACGCGGCGCCCGGAGGGCAGCGCGGGGCCGCCGTCGATGCCGCGGACGAGCGCGCTGCTCTCGCCGGTGACGAAGCGTTCGGGCAGCAGGGTGACGTCGACGGCCGGGCCGGCGGGCCCGGCCGGGTCCCGTTCGGCGATCGCCCGGTTCACGGACCGTTCGACGTCCGGCCGGGTGACGCCGACGGCCACCCGGTGCGCGCCGAGTGCCCCGGCCGCGAGCACGGCGCCGTCGAGGACCAGGTGCGGCGCGTAGAGCAGCAGCGCGGTGTCCTTGAGGCAGCCGGGCTCGCCCTCGCTGCCGTTGACGACGACGGCCGCGCCGGTGCCCCGGTGCCGCTGGGCGTCGGCCACGGCCCGCAGTTTGCGGGCGAAGAGGAATCCGGCGCCGCCCCGCCCGCGCAGGCCGATGTCCTCGGCGAGCCCGGCGAGTTCGTGCGGGCCGAGGGCCGGGGCGGGGCCGTGCGCGGCCAGGTGGGCCTCGCGGTCCATCCACGCCGTCTCGTCGAGCCCGGCCAGCAGCCGGGGCGGTCCGACGGTGGCGAGGGTGGGGACGGCGCGGTTCACCGCCGTGCTCCGCGCGCCTCGCGCAGCCGGGCCCGCCGGCGCAGCGTGAGGGCGGTGCCGACGCCGGTCACGCACAGCGCGTACCCCGCCGTCGCCCAGCCGGCCGCGGGCCGCCCGGCGTGGAGGCCGTGCACCAGGGCGGCGCCCCAGGCCGGGTAGGCCGCCATGTGCAGGGCCCGCCACCGGCGGGAGCGGCCGACGCCGGAGAAGGCGCTGCGCACCGCGCCGGTGACCGCGACGGCGACGAAGAGGTAACCGGCGAGCGTACCGAGTCCGATGAGCAGGGGGTGCCCGGAGTCGGTGAACGGGACGGCGGCGGCCGTCGTACTGGTACGGTCCTCGGCAATCTTCACCCACACGTGCAGGGCGAGAAAGCCGAGCCCGGCCACGGCCAGTCCGCGGTGCACGCCCTGGGCGAGGAGCCGGTGGGCCGAGCCCAGCAGCCGTCGGTCGGTCGCGGCCAGCCCCCACAGCACGGTGGAGGTGAGCGAGACGAGCGCGAGTACGCCCGCGCCGAAGTCGAGGAATTCCCGGGCCCGTTCGGCCACGCCGGAACGGGCGGCGACGGCGAGGAACAGCAGGATCGCCGCGGGCAGCGCGGGGCGCGCGGAGGGCCGGGTCTGCGGCAGGGCCCGCGGCCGGGGCGAGGGCTTGGCGGGCGGCCGGGCCGGCGGACCGGCCGGGGGTCCGGCGGACGGACGCGGCCGTGCGGCCCGGCGTCGGATTCCGGTACGCGTCCGGTGGCCGGTTCGCGGGCGGGACAGAAGTGTTTGCGTTCGCGACTTATGCATCTGGTTCTCCGACGGGCGGCCGGCCGGGGTCCCGGCGACCGTCCGTGTTCCTGAGAAATCCGGAAATCCCTCGCATCGGCGGTGTCCGCCGGCAGGGCGATCGTCGAATTCACTCGATGTGACCGGCCGGCCACTCATGGTCCGGCGGCTGAATGTGCAGAAGCATCGCCCAACTTCACCGGAACTTCATAAGGTTTATCGCGCTGTGACAAATTCACGCCCGGCTGTCCCCACGGCAGTGGTCGGCTGCGGATGATGCCCACTCAGGCGAGAGGCCGCCGACGGCTTTCCCGGCCCTCCCGCCCGGTACGGAAGTCCGGAGGTAGACGATGTGCGAAATGCTGAACCGCATCTGGTCACGGCCGCGCGGTGAGTGGACCCGGGTCCTGAGAAAGGAACTTCCCGCGGTCGCCGCCTCGGTGGCGGAGGAACTCCAGCGCGGCACGCCCGCGTTCTCGGCGGTGTCGCAGCGCATCGGTACGGAGGCGACGCGGGCCGCCGTGGAGCAGGCGCTGCTGCGGGCGCTGGGGCTGGGGCAGGTGCCGGGGGCGGACCCGGAGCGCATACCGCCGGGGACGGGCCCGCGACCGCGGCGAAAACCGGCGCAGGTGGTCACCGCCATGCCGGCCACCCGGGCCCGGCAGGCCCTGTTCGCCGCGCTCACCGACGACCGGCACGTACCGGGCGAGGTCCTGGCCGAGCTGGCGGGCCAGGCCGGGTGGCCGCTCCCCCGCCGGGTGCGCGCCGTCGTCCTCGGTACCCCCAACGAGGCGCTGACGTCCCACCCGTCACCGCACTCGTCACCGCACCCGTCGTCCCACTCGCTGCCGCATCCGCTGTCCCACGCGGCTCCTCAGCCGGGCCCGCAGCTGGTGCCCCAGCTGGCGCCCGCGCTCGCGGCGGCCCTCGGCCACGGCCTGCCCGGCACCGTCGAGGCCGACCTGTGCCTGCTGGTCCCGGACCCGGGGCTGCCGGGGCGCGCGGCGCTGGAGGCGGCGCTGGGCTGCCGGGTGGCGGCCGTCGGGCACTCGGTGCCGGTCGCGGACGCCGCCGCCTCGCTGCGCTGGGCGCGCCGGCTGCTGGCCGTCGCCGCGGCCCTGGGCGGCCCGGCGGAGCGGGTCGTGTGCGTCGACGACCACCTCTCCGAACTGCTGATGCTCCAGGACGAGTCCCTGGCCCGGGCCCTCTCCGCGCGGTGGCTGCGCCCGCTGGAGGATCTGACGCCGCGGCAGAGCGAGCGGCTGGAGGTGACGCTGCTGGCCTGGCTGGAGAGCGGTGGCGCGCCGGAGGCGGCCCGGACCCTGAAGGTGCACCCGCAGACGGTGCGCTACCGGCTCCGTCAGATCGAGAAGCTCTTCGGGCCGGCGATGCGCGAGCCGCACACGCGCTTCGAGCTGGAGCTGGCGCTGCGCGGCCGGCGCCTGCTGGCCCGTACCCGGCAGCTGAGGTCACGGGCGCCGGGTGCCGCGCGGGCCCTCGGCGCCGCGGTCCATCCCCTGGGGCCGGCGGGAAGGGCCCGCGTCAACGGGCTGTGAGACACGGGGCGCGGCGGCCCCCGACCCGGCTGTCGGGGGCCGCCGCCTTCCCGGCGCCGGGCGGCATGGGTGGGGGGAGCACCCGGGGCCGGGGGTTCGCGGGGGACCGGCGTCACGGGGCGCCGGTCCGTTCTCCTGTCAGCAGGTGCGGCCGCTGTTGACGCAGGAGGCCGCCTGGGCCATCAGGCGGTCGGACATCACGTTGATGAAGTCGCCGTGGTCCGTGACCGGCTTGTGCAGCTGCTCGGGGAAGCTGTCCACGGCGAAGGGCACGCCCGCCGGGACGTCGTAGGTGATGCGCTGGACCAGTTGCGGAACGGCCCGGAAGCCGCGCGGGCAGGAGCCGTCCGGGCGGGCGAAGGCGACGTGGGTGCGGTGGTTGGCGCTGTCGGTGTTCCGGCCGTCCCAGCAGTTCTGGAAGGCGAAGGTGCGGACGACGTCGGCGCCCCGCGGGCAGATCGGGTATTTGTCCTTGAGCTGCCGGTTCTCGAAGCCCTCGCAGCTCCATGAGGCATTCGCGTTGGCCACTCCGTTGGTGAGCGCCTTGGCGTCCCCGGTGATGATGCGCAGGAAGCGCGGCATGGCGGTCACCTTGGAGACCGGGCTGCCCTTGAATTGCAGGGTCACGGAAGCGGGCCGGAGCACGGTTCCCATGTTCCCGTCGTGTCCGCCGCCCGGGGCATTCGCGTCGGGTGCCGCTTTTCCGTCCAGGACGCGTAGTACGGGCCAGTAGTGACTGGACTTGTCCCCGTTGGTGCAGGTCGTTCCCGCGGCCGCGAGACTCGCGTCGGTGGAGAAGGCGTCCGTGGATTTGTTGCCCACATAGTCGTGCATGTGGTGGGCGCCGTTGCGCACCCCCGGGGTGACGATGACGTTGTCGGGGTTGAAGTGCCCGTTCTCGTTGCGACCGCACACGGAGGTGAAGGTGCCGGTGGAGCCGCCGGGGCGGGCGCGCGGTCCGTTCCGCTGCGGGGCGGTCCTGATGTCGGCGAAGTCGGCGCGGGAGGGGCCGCCCGGCTTGCCCCGCGGGCCGAGCCGGGGGGCCAGGTCGCGGGAGGAGTCGTCCGCGGCGGCGGTGCTGACCTGCCGGGTGCGGCAGCCGCTGAGTGCCGCCGGTTCCACGGCCGCGGGGGCAGGGCCGTTACCGTCCGTCTTGAGGGAGTCGTTGATCTCGCCTATGGTCCCGGCGCGCTTCGTCTTCAGCTCGTCGAGCACCGCGTCGGGGGCGTCCTGGCCTGCCGTCATGCGCTCGTAGGCCCGGGCCACTTGGGCGTCGAGTTCGGAGAGGCCACGGGAGACCGCCGTCCGCGCCGGCGCGGGGACGTCGCGGAGGCGGTCGCCGACGTCGGGGCACTCCAGGGTCGTCGCCTCGGTGGCGGCAGCGCCGCCCGTATCGCGGGAGGTCCGCCCCGCGTCCTGGCCGCCGGTGTCGCGGGAGGCGCCGGCGGAGGCGTGCTGGGCGATCACCGCCGTTCCGCCGCCGCCGAGCAGCAGGGCCGCGGCGGCCACCACCGCCCGGGTCCTCAACTGCGAGCGTTTGTGGGCCTGTCGCATCATGTGGGGTCACTTCTTTTCGTCGTTGCCAGGGTGGGGGAAGTCGACGAGTCCGGTGTTCTCCAGGACGGTGATGTGGTCGAGGACGACCGTGTTGGCGCGGGTCGCCAGTTCTCGCACCATGGCGTTGGCGGTGCGGTCGCGGACGAGCGCCACCAGCGCGAACACCTTGCCGTGGGCGGCGCGCACCAGGTTGGCGAACAGCCGCTCGAAGGTGCTTCCCCGGGCGGCGTTCAGCTGGTCGAGCCAGCCCCGCTGGTCGGCGTTGGGCCGCTCCGGCATGGTCACGTCGAGGGCGCGGCCCACCTCGACGGAGCGCCGGTCCAGTTCGGTGTGGCCGTCGACGAGGTGGTCGCCGGCCATGCGCACCGCGTCCTTGGTGCCGCGCTCCTGGGCGAGCCTCCCCGCGGGCTTCTCCCACAGCCCGGCGAGCCGGACCCTGCGCACGAAGTCCCGGTCCAGCGGGGTCAGCGGCCCGAAGGGCGTCGCCGTGGTCCCCTGGCCGTCGTCGCTCCAGGTGGTGCGGGCGTCGGCCGCGGCGGGCCCGGCGCCGCCGAAGAGGTGGACCGGGATCAGGAGGGCCAGGAGCGTGGCCGCCAGGGAGAAGACGACGAGCCCGGTGCCGAGGGCCCGCTGGGAGAACGGGCGCGGCAGACCCGGGGAGCGCGCGTAACGGGGGAAACGAACGGATCGCATGGCACCTTCTTCGACTTCTGCGACTTCCGCGACCTCTTCGGTCGCCTGCCGGAATGCCCACGGACGCTAGCCCCCGGCGGCGCGGTGCGGACGAGCGTTCGCGGCCCCTGACAAACCTCTGCCGAAGTGCCGCTCTCTCCCACCGGACGCTGCTACCGTGCCGCGCCGGCCCGCCGCGCGCGTGCTCCCCACCGCGCGGTTCCTCGCCGCGGAATCGCGGATTCCTCGATTCCGCCATCTTTCCGAGGGGCGGCGCCGCCTCAAGACCTCCGCCCGGCGTGGCGTTCCGGACATCCGGCGCCCCCGGACTCCCCCGGCCGAGGCTCCCCCAGAAGATCGCGAGGCTTGCCCGGTGTCCGGTACACGCCCCTCACGGGCACTTACGGCCTGTTGGCGGATTTCCGTCTTGCTTTGCCCGTCCGTTACTCACGATGACCGCACCACTACTCACGAGTAGGCATCATGGCGATCAAGAAAGGGACCGCTGACCACCCGAGCGGTCCACCGTCGAAAGCAGACTCACGTGACCAGTCAAGTACAGCGCCCCCTGACGGCCTACCAACGGGACGTCTGGGCCGCGAGCGCGCAGGATCCGGACTCGCCGCAGTTCAACTGCGTCCTCCACGAGCGCCTGCGGGGCAGCGTCGACCACGAGCGGTTAGCCGCGTGCGCGGAGCGCGCGCTGGAGCGCCACGAAACGTTTCGGCTGCGGTTCGGCGAGCGCGCGGGGACCCCCTTCCAGTGGGCGGAGCCCGAGGGCGTCCGCGTGGACAGGGTCGACTTCGGCCAGGACCCCGACCCGGGCGCGGCGTGCGCCGCGTGGATGCGGCGTTCACTCACGGAGGCCCTGCCGCCCGCCGGCGGCCCCCTGGTCCGGGCCACCCTGCTCGTGGAGGGCCCCGGCGTCACCCATCTGCACGTCAAGGCGCACCACCTCGTCACCGACGGCTGGACCTTCCACCGGCTGGGCGGCGAGATACTCGACGACTACGCGCGGACGGCGGCGGGCGGCGGGAGCGAGGCCCCCTCGTCCTCCTACCTCGCGGTCCTCGACGAGGAAGCCGCCTACCGCGCCGGCGCGGACGCCGAACGGGACCGCGCCTTCCACCGGGAGGCGCTCACCGGCGTGACGCCGGCCCTCTTCGCCCGCACCCCGGACGGATCGGCGCGCGGGCGTCACGCGTTCACCGTCGACGGCGCCCTCGCCGGGAAGGTGCGCGCCGCCGGCCTCTCCCCGTTCGCGTACCTCGCCGCCATGCTCGGTACGTACCTGACGCGCCTGCACCGCGCCGAGGAGGCCGTGCTCGGCGTCCCCCTCCTCAACCGCCCGGGCCCCTGGCGGGACGTCCTCGGCCAGTTCGCCAACACTCTGCCGCTGCGGATCCCGGCGGGCGGCGGGCGTACGGTACGTGAGCTGGCCGCCGCGGCCCAGGACGCGACCCGCGCGCTCCAGCGGCACCAGCGGCTGCCGCTCGGCGACGTCCTCCGCGAACTGCCCGCCTCCCCCGACGGCCCCCGCAGGCTGTTCGACGTGACGCTCTCCTACATGCGCTGGCCGCGGCCGGCCGTACTGCCCGGGATCGAGCGGCGTACGGCCCTGCTGGCGCCCTCCCACGAACAGGACGCCCTGGGCGTCTTCGTCTCCGCCTTCGACGACACGGCCGGCCTCCACGTCGACCTGGACTACGCCCGCGACGTCTTCGACGACGACCTCCCCGTCGAGTCGGTCGCCCGCCACCTCACGACGCTCCTCCGCAACGGCGTGGACATGCTGGACGAGCCCGTGTCCACCGTGCCGATGCTGGAGGCCGCCGAGTTCGCGGACCTCACCGCGGCCCGCGCCCACGGCCCCCGCGTGCCGTACGCCGACGAGGCCACCCTGCACGGTCTGTTCGAGGCCCGGGCCGCCCGGATCCCCGGTGCGACGGCTGTCACCGGCGCCGCCGGGGAGACCCTGACCTACGCCGAGCTCGACGAGCGGGCCAACCGCGTCGCCCGCGCCCTGCGCGCCGAGGGCGTCGGCCCGGACGACCGCGTCGCCGTGCTGACCGAGCGCGGGCCGCTGCTGCTCGTGGCGCTGCTGGGCACGCTGAAGTCCGGTGGCGCCTATGTGCCGGTGGACCGCGGCTACCCGGCCGAGCGCGTGCGGTTCCTGCTGGCGGACAGCCGCGCCAAGGTGGTGATCGTCGACGCTGACGCGCCCGTCCCCGAGGTCGCCGAGGGCACGGTCGTACGCCGTGTCGAGGACCTGCTGCGCGCGGACGGTGCCCCGCTCGCGCCGCTCGCCACCTCCCGCGACCTGGCCTACGTCATCTACACCTCCGGCTCGACCGGCCGCCCCAAGGGTGTGATGGTGGAGCACCACAGCGTCGTCAACCGCCTGGCGTGGATGCAGGGCCGCTATCCGCTCGGGCCGGACGACGTCCTGCTCCAGAAGACCCCGGTCTCCTTCGACGTCTCGGTGTGGGAGCTGTTCTGGTGGGCGGTCGAGGGCGCGGGCGTGGCGCTGCTGGCGCCCGGAGGCCAGCAGGACCCGGAGGAGATCCTGCGGACCGTCCGCGAGCGGCGGGTCAGCGTCGCGCACTTCGTGCCCTCGATGCTCGGCCCGTTCCTCGACCTCCTCCAGGGGGACCCGGAGGCCGTGCGGGAACTGGGTTCCCTGCGCTACGTCTTCGCCAGCGGCGAAGCCCTGCCCGCCGCGCGCGTCGAGCAGTTCAACCGCGTCTTCGGCCCCGGCTCCCCGGTGCGGCTGGTGAACCTCTACGGCCCCACCGAGGCCACCGTCGACGTCTCGTACCACGACTGCCCCCGCGAAGGGGACGTGACGCGGGTGCCCATCGGCCGGCCGATCGACAACACCCGGCTGTACGTGCTGGACGACGCCGGCCTGCCGCAGCCCACCGGTGTCGCCGGTGAGCTGTGCGCCGGCGGCGCCGGTGTCGCCCGGGGGTACCTGGGCCGCCCGGAGCTGACCGCCGAGAGGTTCCGCGAGGACCCGTTCGTCCCGGGCGGCCGGATGTACCGCACCGGTGACCTCGCCCGCTGGCTGGCGGACGGCACCCTGGAGTACCTCGGGCGCCTCGACGGCCAGGTGAAGATCCGGGGCAACCGCGTCGAACCCGGCGAGGTGGCGGCCGCCCTGCGCGCGGTGCCCGGCGTCCGCGACGCCCTCGTCGTCGACCGCACCACCGAGGCCCGCGGCACCTACCTCACCGGCTACTACGTGGCCGACGCCGGCATCGACCCGGCGGCGCTGCGGGAACGGCTCGGCCGGACGCTGCCGGCGTACATGGTCCCGGCCCACTTCGTCCGCATCGACGCCGTCCCGCTGACCCCCAACGGCAAGGCCGACCGCCGCGCGCTGCCCGCGCCGGACGACACCCCGCGCGCGGCCCCGGGGCTGAAGGCGCGGAACCACGCCGAGGCGGTCCTGGCCGAGGTCTGGGCCCACGTGCTGGGCGTGGCGGACGTCGGCGTCCACGACGACTACTTCGCGCTCGGCGGCGACTCGATCCTGATGCTCAGGGTACGGGCCGAGGCCGAGGCGCGGGGGCTGCGCTTCTCGCTCACCGACCTCGTCAGGAACCCCACGGTCGCCGGCCTCGCCGCCCGCGCCGGGAGTGCGGTGACGCCCGCGGCCGAGGCCGCCCCGGCGCCGTTCGGGCTCGTGTCCAGGATCGACCGGGCCCGGCTGGAGGGCGCCGAGGACGCCTGGCCGCTCAGCCGGCTCCAGCTCGGCCTGCTCTACCACAGCCGCCGGGACGAGTCCTCCGCCATGTACAAGGACGTGTTCCTGTACCGCCTCGAACTCCCCTGGGACGAGGAGGCGTTCCGCCGGTCGTACGCCCGGCTCGCGGCCCGCCATCCGGCGCTGCGCTCCCGCTTCGACCTGGCGGGCTGCTCCGAGCCGCTCCAGGTCGTCCGCCCCCGGGCGGAAGGCGGCCTGGACGTCGTGGACCTGCGCTCCCTCGACGCGGCCGCGGCCGACGCCGAGGTTCACGCGCACGTCGAGGAACGCCGCCGCCACGGCTACGACTTCGGCCGGGGGCCGCTCCACCTCTTCCGGGCCCACGTCCGGCCCGGGACGGTCGACCTCGTCCTCAGCTTCCACCACGCGCTCCTCGACGGCGGCAGCGTGGCGAGCCTCCTCCAGGAGCTCCTCCAGGACTACGCGCACGGTCTCGGCCTGGGCATCGGGCCCGTCGACACCGCGCCCCTGCCGCCGGCGGCGGCGGCGCACGTGCGGGAGGAGCGGGCCGCCCTGGCCTCCGAGGAGGCGCGGCGCTACTGGCAGGAGAAGCTGGCCGGCCGCGAGCCCCTTCAGATCGAGGCGTTCCGGCCGCACCGCCCGCACACCGGCGGCGGGCCCGTGTCCCGCTTCGCCGACCTGCCCGACGACCTGGCCGCCCGGCTGCGGGCGTTCGCCGCCGGGCACGGCCTGCCCGTGAAGTCGGTGCTCCTCGCCACGCACTGCCTGACGCTCGGCGTCTTCGCCGGCACCCACGACGTGACCACCGGACTGGTCACCCACGGACGGCCCGAGCTCGCCCGTGCCGAGCGCGTCGCCGGGCTCTTCCTGAACACGGTGCCCCTGCGCCTGGACACCGGCCGGGACAGCCTGCTGGACGTGGCGCGGGAGGCCTTCCGGCAGGAGCAGGAGGGGCACGCCCACCGCCGCTACCCGCTGAGCGCCGTCCAGGAGGACCACGGCGGCCCCGTCCTGGACACCGCCTTCAACTACGTGCACTTCCACCAGCTCGCCGAGGTCCTGGGCCTGCCCGGCGTGCGCCTGCGGGAGTTCCGCACCTGGGAGGAGACCAGCTTCCGGCTCCTGGTGAACGCGGTCACCGACCCCGACGGCGGGCGCGTACGGCTGCGGATCGACGGTGACGGCGAGACGTTCTCCGCCGAGCGGGCGGACCTCTACGCCCGGGTGTTCCCGCGCGTCCTGCGGAAGCTGCTGGAGGAACCGCGCGCCGAGCCCGACCTCGCCTTCCTCGCCGGCCGGCCGGTCCTCGCGAAGGCCGTGGACCACCCCACCGTCGTCGAGCTCTTCACCCGGCGGGCGGCACACGCCCCGCGGGCGACCGCGCTGGTGCGGGGCGGGGAGCGGTGGAGCTACGGACGGCTGGCCGAGGCCGCCGGGCACGTGGCGGGCCGGCTGCGCGCGCTCGGCGCCCCGCCCGGCGCCCGGATCGGCATCGCCATGGACCGCTCGCCGGAGATGATCGCCGTGCTGCTGGGCGTGCTGGGCTCCGGCTGCGCCGTGGTGCCGCTGGACGTCGGCTACCCGGCCCGGCGGCTGGCCGCGATGCTGGAGACGGCCCGGCCCTTCCGGGTCGTCGCCCACGCCCCGTACGCCCACCTCGCCGGCGACCCGGCGCTGGTGCTGCCCGCCGAGCACCTCACCGAGGGGCCCGGGTCCTTCGCGGAACCGTTCGCGGACGCGCCCCGGACCGACGCCGACAGCGCCGCCTACGTCCTGTTCACCTCCGGCTCCACCGGCACGCCCAAGGGCGTGACGATGCCGCACCGCTCCCTGGCCGGCCTCGTCGCCTGGCAGAACGGGACCGCGAGCGGCGCCGTGGGCGGGTCGACCCTCCAGTACGCGCCGCTGAGCTTCGACGTCTCCTTCCAGGAGATCTTCTCCACCCTGTGCTCCGGCGGCACCCTGCACCTGGTGAGCGACGCCGAGCGGCGCGACATCCCCCGGCTGCTGCGGCTCCTCGACCGCGAGGGCGTCGAGCGGGTCTTCCTCCCCTACGTCGCGCTCCAGCAGCTGGCCGAGACCTCGGCCGCCCTGGGGCTCGTCCCCCGCGCGCTGCGCGTGCTGGTCTCCTCCGGCGAACAGCTGCGCGTCACCCAGGAGATCCGCACGCTGTGCGCCGCGCTGCCCGGCGCCGTCCTGGAGAACCAGTACGGGCCCACCGAGACGCACGTCGCCACCGCCTTCACCATGACCGGCGACCCGGCGACGTTCCCCGCGCTGCCGCCGATCGGCCGTCCCGTCGCCGGGGCCGAGGCACATGTGCTGGACGACCGGATGCGCCCGGTGCCCGCCGGGGCGCGCGGGGTGATCCACCTCGGCGGCGGCTGCCTGGCCGACGGCTACGAGGGGCGCCCGGACCTGACCAAGGAGCGCTTCGTCCCGCACCCCTTCGCCGGCCCCGGGCGGCGGCTCTACGACACCGGCGACCTCGGCCTGGTGCTGCCCGACGGCACGCTCGCGTACGCCGGCCGGGCCGACTCCCAGGTCAAGGTGCGTGGCTTCCGCGTCGAGCCCGCGGAGGTGGAGCTCGCCCTCACCGGCCTGGCCACGCGCTACCCGGCGCTGCGCGACGCGGCCGTCGTGGCCCGGCGGCGCGCCGACGGCGACGCCTTCCTCGCGGCCTTCCTCGTCGGCGACGGCTCGGCCGCAGACCTGGCCGGGATCCGCGAGCACCTGCGCGCCACGCTGCCCGGCCACATGGTCCCCGCGCACCTCCAGTGGGTGGCGTCGCTGCCGCTGACCCCCAGCGGCAAGCGCGACGACGCCGCGCTGCGCCGGGCCCCGCTCACGGCGCCCGCCGAGGCGGCCGCGGCGGGCGGCGTGCCGCGCGACGCCTACGAGCGGGCGCTCGCCGAGATGTTCGCGGACCTGCTGGGACTGCCCGCCGTCGGCGTCCGCGACAGCCTCTTCGACCTGGGCGGCACCTCGCTCACCGCCATGCGGCTCGTCGTCCGGATCGAGCAGCGCTACGGCGTCGGCGTCCCGCTGTCCGGGTTCGTGGCCGCGCCGACCGTGGCCGCCCTCGCGGCGCGACTGCGGGCCGGCGACGCGGTCGCCGCGTACGACCCCGTGGTGCCGATCCGCGCCGAGGGCACCCGCCGCCCGCTGTTCATGGTCCACCCCATGGGCGGCAACGTGCTGTGCTACGTCCCCTTCGCCCGGAACCTGCCGGACGACCAGCCGCTGTACGCCCTCCAGGCGGCGGGCGCGGACCCCGGCACCACCCCGCTGCGCACCGTCGAGGAGCTCGCGGCCCGCTACATCGCCGCGCTGCGCGAGGTGCAGCCCCGAGGCCCGTACGCCGTGGGCGGCTGGTCCTTCGGCGGCTTCGTCGCCTTCGAGATCGCCCGGCAGCTGCGGGCGGCGGGCGAGGAGGTGTCCCGGCTGGTGCTGCTGGACACCACCGCCCTGGACCGGGGCGCCCGCGCCCGGCACGACGACGACGCGCTGCTGCGGTGGTTCTTCTGGGAGCTGCTCCTGCTGGAGCGCGGCGGCGACTCCCCGATGGAGGCCATCCCGGACGAACTGGTCTCCCTGGAGGAGAAGTTCGACTTCATCGCCCGGCTGGCCACCGACGCGGGCGTCCTCCCCGCGGGCAGCTCGGGCGCCGTCATACGCCGTCTCTTCGGCGTCTACCGGGCCAACTGGCGGGCGGCGCTGGACTACCGGCCGGGCGTCCAGGACCAGGACCTCACGCTCGTCCGGGCCGTGCGGCCGCTGCCGGAGGTACTCACCGCCATGCACGGCGCCGCGGGCAGCCGCCACCAGGACCGGACCAACGGCTGGCGCGACATGACCAGCGGGCTGCTCCGCGTCGTCGACGTGGCCGGCGACCATCTCACGATCATGGAGGAACCGTACGTGGAACACGTGGCCAGGACCGTCGCGGAACTGATCGGGACCGGTACCGCCGGCTCCCCCGAGGGGCGGTGACGTCATGACGGCACACCCCCGCACCGGCGCACCCGTCAAGGCCCTCGTCATCGGCGCCGGCATCGGCGGCCTGGCCTGCGCCGTCGCCCTCCGCCGGGCCGGCGTCGAGGTCGAGGTGCACGAGCGCGCCGGCGAGCTCCGCGCGGCCGGCTCCGGCCTCTCCGTGATGAGCAACGCCGTCGCCGCGCTGGCCACGCTCGGCATCGACCTCGGCCTGGAGAAGCGCGGCCAGGTCGTGGAGTCGTTCGTCGTCCTGGACCACACCGGCGCGGAGATACGGGACATCCCCTTCAAGGAGGTCTGCGACAAGGTCGGCGCGCCCAGCGTCTGCCTGAGCCGCTCGGACCTCCAGGAGGCCCTGCTCGACGCGGCCGGTGGCGTCCCCGTCCACCTGGGCTCGGCCGCCGTCGGCTACGAGACCGGCGACACAGGCGTCACCGTCCGTTTCGAGGACGGGAGTTCGGCCCGCGGCGACCTCCTGATCGGCGCCGACGGTTTCCACTCGGCGGTGCGCGCGCAGCTCGTCGGCGGCTCCGAACCCTCCGAGGACAGCGGCTATGTGTGCTGGCTCGGCATCGTGCCCTTCGACCACCCGGCGCTCACCCCGGGTTCCGTGCGCCACTACTGGGGCAGCGGGCAGCGGTTCGGCCTCATCGACATCGGCCACGGCCGCTATTACTGGTGGGGCACGAAGAACATGCCGGCCGCCCGCTCGCACGCCTGGGACGGCGCCAAGGAGGAGATCACCCGGGCGTACGAGGGGTGGGCCGACGAGGTGCGGGCGGTGATCGAGGCCACCCCGGCGGAGGACGTCATCGCCGTGCCCTCCCGCGACCGCGCCTTCCTGGAGCGCTGGGGCGACGGGCCCGTGACCCTGCTCGGCGACGCCGCCCACCCCATGCTGACCACGCTCGGCCAGGGTTCGGCCATGGCCGTCGAGGACGCGGCCGTCCTCGCGCACACCCTCGCCGAGCCCGGGGCCCTCGACGACCTGCCGCTCGCCCTGCGCACGTACGAGGAACGCCGCCGCGACCGCACCCGGGCCATGGTCGCCGCCTCCCGGTCGATGAGCGACCTCGAACAGGCCGACACACCGGGCCTGCGGAAGGTCCGGGACGACTACTTCCGGCTGACGCCCCGTGAGGAGCTCGCCCGGCAGAACGAGGAGGCCCTCACCTTCCCCGGCGTCCCGGCGCCGGAGCCGCGCGTGCGGCGCCCGCTGAGCCCGCTGGAGCGCTGGTACTGGACGGCCGACCGGACCTCACCGCTCAGCGGTGTCATCCGGGCCCGGCTGCACGGCCCCGCGCCGCTGCCGCTGCTGCGCCGCGCCCTCGACGTCGTCCAGGCCCGGCACCCCCTGCTGCGGGTCGCGATCACCGGTGACGAGGCGGGGGCGGAGCCCGCCTTCCGGCCGCTGACCGGGCGGCAGATCCCGCTGCGCCACGTCCTGGTGTCCCCGGAGGACCCGTCGGCCGACACCCGGTGGGAGCGCGAGATCGAGGAGCACGAGCTCGCCGAGGGCATCGACTGGCGCAGGGGGCCGCTGGTGCGCGCCACCGTGATCACCCGGGAGACGGCCGCCGACGACCCCGAGGCCGTCCACGACCTGCTGCTCACCGCCTCGCACTGCGTCGCCGACGGCATGACGGGCCTGGCCGTCCTCAAGGAGTGGATCGGGACCGCCGCGCTCCTCGCCGCCGGCGAGGAACCGTCCCGCGCCTCGCTGCGGGCGCTGCCCGCGGCGGAGGACCTGCTCCCCGCCCGGCACCGGGGCACCGAGGGTGCCGCCCGGCTCACGGACATGCTGGAGCGCGACGAACGGGAGGCCGCGCGGCTGCGACCGCGCCGGGTGGTGGCCGACGAGCCCGTGCCCTTCGAACAGCGGCGCACCCGGTGGGTGCGCAGGTCCCTGGACGCGCGGCAGCTGGAGGCGCTGACGCGGGCCTGCAAGCGGCACGGCACCACGGTGCACGGGGCGCTCGCCGCCGCCATGGTGACCGCCGTCGCCCGGGAGGCCGGCACCACCGGGCCCGCGTACTTCTCGATCGGCTCCCCCGTCGACTTCCGCGCCGAGCTGGAGCCCGCCGTCTCCCCCGGCGAGGCGGGCTCCTACGCGGCCACCCTGCCGTCCCGCGTCCTCCACCGGCCGGACGGGCCGCTGTGGCCGATGGCCAAGGACGTCGTCCGGGAGCTGGCGGAGCGCCGCAGGCGCGAGGAGCACCTCGCCATGGTCAACCTGCTGGACCGGGTGGGGCCGCGGTCCTCGGCCGACGGCGAGTCGTTCATGCGGTACATGGACGAGCGGGGGCCGCTCAACCTGTGCCTGTCCAACCTCGGCCGCTACGACTTCCCCGACCTGGCCGGCCCCTGGCGCGTGTCCGGCACCCAGGTCGTCGCGGCCGTCTCGGTGACGGGCGCCGTCGTGGCGACCGCCGTCACCGGCCACGGGCGCCTCGCGTGGAACTTCAGCTACGTGGACGGGCTCGTCCCGGCCGCACGCGCGCGGCGGCTCGCCGACGAGTCCGTGCGCGTCGTCCTGTCCGCCCTCCACGACTGACCCACGCCCTCGCGCCACGCGTCTCGCACACAAGAACTCGCAACAAGGAGAGAGCAGTTGATCCGACAGTCGAAGCCCACCCCTCCGGCCGGCCGCGCCGTCGTCCTCACCGGAGCCTCCTCCGGGCTCGGCAAGGAGTGCGCGCTCCACCTGGAGCGGCGCGGCTTCCGTGTCTTCGCCGGTGTCCGCAGGACGGAGGACGCCGAGAAGCTGCGCGCCGAGGCGTCCTCCTCACGGCTGCGGCCGGTGATCCTGGACGTGACCGACGAGGAGTCCGTACGGACGGCGGCGGCCGAGGTCGCCGACGCCACGGGCGGGCAGGGCGTGTGGGCGGTGGTGAACAACGCCGGTACGTGCGTGTCGGCGCCGCTGGAGTGCGTCACGCCCGAGCGGCTCCGGGCGCAGCTGGACACCAATGTCGTCGGGGCGGTCGCCGTCACCCAGGCCTTCCTTCCGCAGCTGCGGCGCACCCGGGGGCGCGTCGTCAACGTCTCCTCGGGCCTGGGCGCCCTCGCGGTGCCCTACCTCGGCGCCTACGCGACGGGGCAGTTCGCCAAGGAGGGCATGAGCGACGCCCTCCGGCGCGAGCTGCGCCCGTTCGGCGTCTCGGTGTCGGTGGTGCGCCCGGGCGCGATCGCGACGCCGATCTGGGACAAGGTGCGGGAGGCCGGCGAGGAGCTCCTGGACCGGGCGCCCGAGGAGGTCGCCGGCCTCTACCGGGCGTCGTTCGCGCGCTTCCTGGACATGAACGAGGAGCGGGCGCGGACGAGTGGCACCCGGCCCGAGGACTTCGCGCGTACGGTCTTCCGGGCCCTGACCGCCCCCCGGGCCAGGACCCGCTACCACGTCGGCGCCGACGCCCGGGCGGCCGCGGCGCTGTCCCGGCTGCTGCCGGACGCCGCGCTGGACCGCGCGTTCGCCAGGCTCACCGGGTGACGGCGGCCGGCCCGGACGGCCGCCGGGCACCGTCCCGCGCGGCCGTCAGGCGCCCTTGGTGAACGCGGCGACCTGAGCGAGCAGCGGGCCGTCGACCAGGAACGCGAGATGCTCCTCGCACAGCACGAAGGTGTTGACGGCGCCGCTGAGCACGGTGCTCGTGAAGGGGTTGATGATCTCGTCGCAGGGCGAGTACCAGGTGCGGTAGCCGACGGGCCCGGGGGTCTCGTCACCCGCCGTCAGGCTGCCGAGGAACTCCGAGCCGGGGTCATCTCCTTGCACGACGGGGACATGACCGTGCAGAGGGCGGAGACCTTCGTGCCGTGGTGGGCGCCCGCGAGGGAGGCGACCCGGCCGACGTTCGCCGTGCCGCCCAGTTGTTTGATGTACCACATCGTGACCATGCCGCCCATGGAGTGGTTGACGATGTCGACCTTCTTCGCCCCGGTGTCGCGCTTCACCTTGTCGACGAAGTCGGCCAGGCCCTGCGCGGTCGTCCGGTTCGAGACGTTGAAGTCGTAGGAGTAGGTGAACAGTTCGGACTTGTCGTACCCGGCCTTCTCGAACGCCGACTTCGCGGGCTCCCAGATGACGCCGCTGCCGAGGTAGCCGTGCACGAACACGACCGGCGCGCGGGGCGTCGCGGCCGCCGCGGTGCCGGTCTGCCCGGCCAGGACCGAACCGGCCAGCGCCGCCGTCACGGCCAGCGCTCTCGTGATCCTTCGCATGTGTGCCTCCGTCGGGGATCGTCTACGGAATCGACTGCCGGGAGCATGCGGCCGGGGCCCGTCCCCGCGAATCGGCGAAATCGCCAGGGTGTTCCGGCCGGTACGGCACGCGCCGGCCCGCCCACTCCCCAAGGGGGTTTACTTACAGGTAACTTGTTCGTCATCCCTTGAACGGCGCCCCCGTCCGAGCGAGGAGGAACAGGTGCGCGATCCCGCACGTCGGATGCACCTCCGCTGCTCCGTGGCGCTCGCCCGGGCCGCGGAGCGCGCCGAGGACCAGCCCACGCGCACGGCACGGCTGGCGTCGGCCGCGTGCCACGCCCGGCGCGCCGGACTGCCGCGCCGGGCCACGGCCCTGGACGCGCTCGCCCTCCAGCGGACCGCCGAGACCACCTGGGCGGCCGGCGACCGGGCGGGCTTCCTCGCCGCGGCGCGGCGCCTCGGGGCGCACGGCGGGGTGCCGGGCCCGGTCCGGGACTACCACCGCGGAGCCGCGGCGGCGATGTGCGGCGACGGGCGGCTGTCGGCCGCCCTGCTCCGCACGGCCTGCCGGGCCGCTCCCGAGGACGACCCGCACGCCCTCCTGTACGCGTCCCGCGCCGCGATGGTGCTCGGCCGGCTGTCGCAGGCGCGGGCGCTGGCGACCTCCGCGCTGACCCGGGCCGGCCGGCACCCCGCCGCCGTGCCGAGACTCCTCACGCACCTCGCCCTGGTCGAGCTCGTCGCCGACCGGTACGCGCGCGCCGAATCGCACGCCCTGCGGGGCCTGGACGCCGCGCTCGCCGCCGGCCGGCCCGACCTCGCGGCACACCTGCGGGGCGTGCTCGCCATGGCCGCCTCGGTCCGCGGCGACGGGACCGGCTGCCGGGCCCACGCGCGGGCGGCCCTCGCGACGGCGCGGACCCACGGCCTGATGGTCCCGGCCGTGCTGGCGACCTGGAGCCTGGGCCTGCTCGACCTCGCGCACAATCTGCCCGAGGAGGCGGTGGAGCGGCTGCGGCCGCTCGTCCTCGGCACGTCCTCGGTGCACCACTTCGCCTGGCGGCAGCGCGTGATCCCGTACTTCGTGGAGGCCGTCGCCCTGGCCGCCCCCGCGCTCCCCGCGGTGGGCCGGCGGCGGGCCGTCCGCCAGGCGCGGGCGACGCTGCGCTGCTTCGAGGAGTGGGCGGAGGCGAGCGCCGACCGGCAGGGCCGCGCCACGGCGCTGCGCTGCCGCGCCCTGCTCGCCGCCCCCGGCGCCGCGGACCCGGCCTTCGACCGGGCCCTCGCCCTCATGGAGGGCTCCGGGAGCGAGTTCGCGCAGGCCCGCACCAGCCTGCTGACCGGCATGTCCCTCCGGCGGCGGCGCAGACCGGGCGAGGCCTGCGCCCATCTCCGGGGCGCCATGCTCCGCTTCGAGGCGTGCGGCGCGGACGTATGGGTGGAACGGGCCAGGGACGAGATGCGGGCGGCCGGGCGCGCGGAGCCGGAGACCCGGCCGCGGGCGCTGGCCTCGCTCACCCCGCAGCAGCTCCGGGTGGCCCGGCACGTCGCCGAGGGCCGCACCAACCGGGAGGTCGCCGCGCTGCTCACGCTCAGCCACCGGACCGTCGACCACCACCTGCGCAACGTCTTCGCGACGCTCGGCATCCGCTCCCGGGTCCAGCTGGTGCACGCCCTGGCGCCGGGCGGCGATCCGCCGGGCGCCTGAGGCGGTCAGGCGCAGGCGGCCCCCAGACGGGCGGCGGTCCGGAAGGCGTCGCCGCACCAGCCGTTCCGGTAGGGGTACCGCGGGGTGTCGGCGCGCGTGTCCCGGAAGGACGCCAGCACCTCCGCGGCCTCGTCGAGGGTGTGCTCCTCGCGGCCGAGGAGTTCACGGACGGCGACGAGCGCCTCGACGCAGTGCAGCGAGCGCGCGCCGAGCCACTCCTCGACGGCCGCCATGCCGCCCGCCTCGTGCTCGCCCCGGAGGATGTCCGTGGTGTGGTCGAAGGCCGCGACCAGCTGCGCGTACGTGCCGTCCTCCTCCGGATGGAAGCCCGGGGCGAGGGCGGTGACCAGGCGCGTCAGCCGGCCCTCGCGGTCCTCGGCGAGGGCCGCGTGGTCCTTGGCGAACTCGTCCCAGTCGGCCTCGGCCGCGTGCCAGAGGAGGTAACTGAGGCCGACGGGCTCGTCCGCCTCGGCCAGCACCCGCTCCAGGAGCGGGTACGGGACACGGACGTGCTCGGCGAGCAGCACGGCGTCGTAGAGGTCCTTGGCCTCGGGGTGCATGTCCGTCACCAGCCACAGGAGCTTCCACACGAGCGAGAGCTCCGGGCTCGCCGCCGGCATCGGCACGCCGGGGAGCACCTCGGTCCGTACGGGCGGGGCGGGCAGGGTCTCGTTGAAGACGAAGTCGAGCTGGACGGTGCCGGGCGGCACACCGTCCCCGACGGCCGTCCAGGGCAGGACGAGGCGTCGGCCCGGCACCCGGTCGTACGTCCAGATCTCGTCGCTCACCGCGCCCGCCGCGTCGAACCGCACCGGGCTCCCGGCCTCCCGCGAGCGCTCCTCGGCGGCCCGGGCGATCTCCTCCAGCATGGTGTCGGTACGGGCGTCGCCGAGCTGCCAGGTGTCGGGCACGACGACGAAGTCCAGGTCGCCCGGCTCCCGGGCGGCGTCCCCGAACCACGCCTTGAGCAGCACGCTCCCGCGCAGCACCAGGTGCTCCGCCCACGGGGAGCCCGCGACCGCCGCGAGGGTGAGGTCGAGGGCGCGGCGCCGGGCGGCGTACCAGGCGTCGCCCGTGCCCGGGTCGGTGAACTCGGGCTCGCTCAGCCGCATGCCCAGCGCGTGGTGGTTGGCCGCCGGGTCGTACACGGGGTGCTGGAGCACCCCTTCGCCCGGGACGGGGAGGAGCGTCGCCGGAAGGTCCCGCTCCGCCCGGGTCTCCTCGTCCGGCGGCGACTGGGGGACGACCATGTCGGCGTCCCACGGTCCGTACCGGAACCGCTCCCACGGTGTCGTCGTCATGCGCCCGTCCCCTCTCCGTCGTCGCCGGTGCCGCCCGTGCCGTCCGTCTCGTCGATCCAGCCCGCGTCGAGCGACTCGTCGCTGTCGTGGACGACGAACTCCCGCTCCTCGGAGACGAGGGTGTGCCCGCCGGCCCGCACGGCCGCCACCAGGGCGTCCAGCCGGGCCCCGGCCGTCCGGCGGCCGACCGCGCGGCAGCGCTGGGTGACGAACCGCTCGGCGCGGCCGTCGGCGCGCACCCGGCGGGCGTTGCGCGACAGGTGCGCGCGGTGGGCGGCGGCGAGACCCGCCAGCGCCGCGAGGTCCGTGTCCGGCGTGAGCAGCAGCTTGAGGTGGTGCTCGAAGTAGTAGCGCGCCCCGAGCACCGCCGCCTCGGCGTCGGTCTCCGGCACCCCGTCGGCCCACGGGGCCGCCTCGATCTTCGTCCGTACGACCGTGAACCCGGCGCCGTCCAGCCCCCGGGCGGCGCCTTCCACCGCCTCCCGTACTTCCGGCAGCGCCCCGGACCGGCGCAGCGTGAGCATCGGCTGGCTGGGGGTGCGGCCGCGGTCCAGCAGGATGTCGGTGAACTTCATCCCGTGGCCGGCCGCGTACCGCTGGAGGGCCTGGTCGGCCCCGGCGGTCGCGGTGGGACGGACGGTCAGATGGGCCTCGAAGTCACCGGCGAAGGCCGGTATCGGGGCAGGGGCGGGTGCGGTGGTGCTCGGTATCACCGGCACATGATCGCAGGCCGGCGGGGCGGGCTCCCGGAATTTCCCCGCCGGCTGCCCCTAGAGTGCCCGTGTGAAGATCATCGACCTGGAGCCCGGTGACCCCCGGCTCATATCCGACCTGTTCCCCGTCCTCCACCAGCTCCGCCCGCACCTCACCGAGGACCTCCTCCGTGACGTCTACGCCGAGGGCCACGCGCAGGGCCTGAGGTTCACGGCCGCGTACACCGACGACGGCCGGTGCGTCGGTGCCTCCGGCTGGCGCGTCGTCGTCAACACCAGCACGCTGCGCTCGCTGTACGTCGACGACCTGGTGACCTCCGCCGACGCGCGCTCGGGCGGTGTCGGGCACACGCTGCTCGCCCACCTGGAGGAGCACGCCCGTGAGGCGGGCGCCCACGTGTTCGTGCTGGACTCGGGTACCCACCGCACCGACGCGCACCGTTTCTACCTGCGTGAGCGGATGGCCATCGCCGCGTTCCACTTCACCAAGGACCTGAAGCCGAAGGGCTGAGCCGGGGCGACGGGACGGCGGCCGGGGTGTTCCTCCACCCCGGCCGCCGTCTTCCGCCGCCGCTGTCAGGACGCGGGCGTCGGGCCCTGCATGTGCTTGCTGATGTACTGGATGAGACCGCCCTGTTCCATGTTCGGCACGTAGGTGTGGGCGTCGTGCTGCCCGCCGGGTATCTCGTGCAGCATCGTGTGGACGGGCCCCTTCCCGTACTGCGCGCGGAACTGCTTGACCTGGCTCATCACCGACGCCGGTTCGGCGGTGCCGACCTGGAAGGCGAGGTAGACGCCCGGCTTGCCGCTGTCGGCCAGGCGCTCGGCGAGCACCTGGGGGTTGTTCTCCCGCTTCTCCTTCTCGTGCCCGGCCCAGAGCGGGGAGTCCGGCACGATGTCCGGGCCCGAGGCGATGGCGGCCTTGAACTTGTCCGGGTGCTTCAGCACGGCCTTCATGCCGGCGAAGCCGCCCGAGGACGAGCCCATGAAGGCCCAGCCGTCACGGGACTTGATGGTGCGGAAGTTGGCCTTGACCAGGTCCGGGACGTCCTCCGTCAGCCAGGTGCCCATCTTCTCGTGACCCGGGATGTCACTGCCGTCGCGGTAGAACTTCTTGTCCGGGTTGAGCGCGGGCATCACCACGATGAAGGGCAGGCTCTTGCCCTCCTGGGACCACTTGGCGATGCTCGACTGGAGCTTGAGGTCGGTGCCCATCCAGTAGTTCTGCTGGGCCCCCTCGCCGCCGGGGAGCGCGACCAGGACCGGGAAGCCGCTCTTGGCGTACTTCGGGTCCTTGTACTCCTTGGGCGCCCACACCCACACCTTGCCGGTGAAGCCCGACTTCGCGCCGTGCAGCGTGGTCCTGGCGATCTTGGTGCCGTCCCCCAGCGTGGTCTCGACCCGCAGATCGGCCTCGGGGCCCGTCGGCATCAGCGTCCCGGCGTTCGCGGGCGCCGCGGTGGCGCCCTTGTCGTCCCCGAAGCTGATGGGGTCGCCCTTGTCGGAGAAGACGTCGAAGTAGGTGAGGACCGGCCAGGCGGCCACGCCCAGGACCACCGCGGCGACCACCGCGAGGGACCATTTCCTCGCCCGTGACGTACGGCCGGCGCGGCGCGCTCGGTAGGTCCTGCGGGACGAGTGGGGCATGGCGGAACTCCAGGGTGGTTCCGGCCGGTGCGGGGAGCGCCGGTCCGAGCGGGATGATCTGCCTCTAGGGAGAGCAGCACACCGCGGGGAGTTCCTTCTGTCATGGAATGCTCATATTGCGTGGCCGGGAACGGGACCGGACGGGCCCGGTCCGCGAGGAGGCGGCTCCCCGCGGACCGGCCCGTCAGGTGGGGCCGGCGCGGCCCGGGCGACGGAGGGCCGTCACCCCTTGCGCGGGCCGGCGTCGCCGTTGACCGGCTTGAGCGGCTGCTGCGGGTCGTAGCCGGGGAAGGGCCGGTCGAAGAGCCAGTTGTAGAGCATCTCCCGGCACACCTGCGGCTGGAACGCCGGCACCTGGTGTCCGGAGTCGGGGATGCTGACCTGCGTCAGCGTCCCGTGCCGGCGGACGAAACCCTTCGGGTTCCCCTGCGCCTGGGTCCAGATCAGCCGGGGGGCGTTGCGCCACTCCGCGTGCTCCTGAGCCCCCTTCCGCCGCATCAGGTCGTCGAGGATCTCCTCGGTGCTCTGATAGCCGCAGGCGGTGTCGAAGTTCCCGGTGTACAGCAGGGTCTTGCAGCCCTTGTCGGCGAGCTCGGTGTAGAGGTGGGAGGCGTCCGCCATGTTGTCCTTCACCAGCGCCTCGGCCACCGGCCCGTCGTTGTCGGCGCACTGCCAGGTGACGTCCGTGTGGACGTGCAGGGCCTTCTTCACGGCCTCGCTGTCCAGGTAGGCGCGCAGCGCCCCCATGGGCAGGTCGTCCCAGCGCCGCACGTCGTAGAGGTCGAAGTTCCCGCCGTAGGCCAGGACCTTGGCCACCAGGTCGTTGCCGAGCTTGGTGGCCCTCTTCATCTTCCGCTCGCCGAGGGTGGCCTGGAAGACGGCGTAGTCCTCGTACAGGGACTCCTTCTGGCTGATGCCGAGGAAGCCGGTGGTGTAGGCGTAGTCGATGAGGACGCGCAGCGACAGCTCGGGCTTGATCCAGCCGTTGCCGACGGAGATCCCCTGGAGGTCGAGGTGCTCCCCCTCGTGCCGGCGGTTCCGCTCGTCGATCTCCAGGGCGATCGCCGGTACGTACTTCCCGGCGTAGCTCTCCCCGCAGACGTACAGCGGACATCGCAGGTACTCCGGGTGCATGGCGAAGAACTTCTGGAGACCCTCCCAGAACATCCGGGCGAGGGCCTTCTCGTCCTTGACCTGTTCGCCGGCGTCGGAATAGCTGTACCCGGTGCCGAGGGGCTGGTCCCAGTAGATGACGTGCGCTTCCTGGTTCCAGGTGTTGGAGGTCACCGAGACCGTCCCGGCGGCGTCGTCGCCGATGGACAGCGGACCGTTCTCCAGGAACAGCCCCAGCAGCGAGGAGGCGCCGGGCCCTCCGTTGAGCCAGATCAGCAGCGGCGTGCTGGTGATGAGCGCCTGCTGGTCCGCGGCCGCGACATGGGGGTTGCAGGTCTGGCTCTCGAAGAACCAGTAGAAGAGGTGGTTCTCGGTCCCCGGGTTCTCCGTGCTGTCGATGTGCGCGTATCCGGAGTAGGAACGCGCCTTCCTGGTGTCCTTGGTGTGGAAGTCGATGCTCAGGGTGTTGGGGATGTTCGCCGGGATCGAGGTGACGAGGTCGTCGTGGGGCATGGTTCACCTATCCGTTTCGGCGGCGGGGTCAGGGGGCCAGGGGGCGGCGGCGCTGGGACCTCGTGAGGTACGAGTGGCTGAACATCCCGGCCGTACGCTCCGGGTCCTCCAGGACACCGATGCGCTGCCCCTGGAGGAGCTGCACCGCGGGGAAACGGCCCTTCTCGAAGAGCAGGATGTTCAGCGACCCGCCGTACTTGAAGTTCCCGATCTGCTCCCCCTTCTTCACCGGGACCGCCTTCTCGATCGGGCCCCTGAACTTCTTCAGGAAGTTCACGGAGGCGATCGAGTTGAGGCCGACGGGAACCATGCCGACGTACCCCTCGCCGTCCACCTTTCCGGCGGCGTCCAGGTACTTGGTCCTGATGACGAGGTATCCCCGGCGGAAGTCGTCGAACATCGAGTAGTCGTACCCGTAGCCGACGTTGCCCTTGTCGAGCAGTCCGGGGAAGTCCCGCATCCCGTAGTACACGCCCGGGAGGTTCTCGCTCGCCTCCACCACGTCGCCCGTCACCGGGGAGTGGTACCAGTGGTAGCTGTCGGGCATCAGGATGCACGACACCGCCGTGCCGCCGATGAACCTCTCGGCGTAACTGGAATTGCCCAGCAGCTGCGCGACGTTCATGGTCACCGTCTTGACCGGGATCGGCGTGTCCTCGGTCAGCTCATCGACGATCATGTTGATGACGCAGTCGGCGGGGGCCACCACCACGCTGTCGTCGCCCTCGGCGTCGATGTGCCGGGGTTCCTTGAGCTGCCGGACGAAGAAGTCGTTGAAGGTCTTCCACTCCTCCTTCTTGTACTCGCCCATGCGCTTCTTGCCGAGTTCCCTGACCCACTTCTCGATGAGCTGCTGCGCCGCCGGCCCCTCCTCGTCCATCTGCTTGCCTTGCAGATGCGTGAAGTCGGCGGTCATCTCGTACCCTGGGCCGCAGGTCACGAAGACCATGCCGTAGTCGTTCTCGTAGTTGAGCCAGCTGAACTTCTCGATGTAGTCCAGCCCGTCGTTGACCCCCGACCGCCACTTGTACCACTCCTCGAAGAAGTCGCACAGGAACCGGATGTCCTTGTTCTTCCAGTCGCAGCGCACTTCTTCCGGGGTGTCGTCCGGGTACGGGACCACGTTCGCGACCGCCGCGTCGTAAAGGGTCCGGAAACCCTCGTGGTTGGTCTCGTACCACAGGGTGATCTTCTTGAGGAACTCGCCGAGGTCCTTGGAGAACCGTTCGCCGTTCTGCGCCACTTCGCCTTCTCCTTCTGTGTCGAGGGGCCCCGGCGCCGGTGGGAGGGACTTCAGCTGTCCGCCGGCGTCGGGAACGGCCGCGTGGTGACCGGCGACCGTCCTGTACGCCGCCGCCCAATCTGTCGCGTCCGCGGGGCCGGGCGCGACCACGCGAAATGGCCACGGGGCGTCACGCACACCAGAGGCATCAGGGGCCCCTCCATTGCCCGGCTTTCCCATGGCGGCGGTGCTTTCCGGCCGGGCTCCGACGGCCGGCCCCGCCTCGGCGACGGTGCCCCCACCGGTCCGGCCACGGGCTCGTAAAGCCTGGTCGGACCCGGTGCCGGGGAGTCATGGGGGCGGGCGTACGCTCCGATCATGGACGGGCGTAGCGCACTGAAGCGCCGTATTCGAATCTGGCTGATCGTCTTCATCGTCGGTCTCGTACTGAGCGGACTGACGGCGTTTCCGTTGGTCACCGAAGTGCGGTGGATGGAGGAGGTGCTGGGTTCCGGCGCCTCCCCGGTCCCCGAGCACCTGCCGGGGCTGATGGAGTGGGTGGTCAGGGTCCGCGAGGGCCTGGACGCGACCGACGCGAAGTATCCGTTCGTGCTGTACGGCACGGACTGGCTGGCCTTCGCGCATCTGGTCATCGCGGTGGCGTTCTACGGCCCGTACCGGGACCCCGTGCGCAACATCTGGGTCATCGAGTTCGGCGTGATCGCGTGTGCCGGGATCGTTCCGCTCGCCCTGATCTGCGGCTCGGTCCGGGGGATCCCGTTCTACTGGCAGCTGGTCGACATGTCGTTCGGGGTCTTCGGGGTGATCCCGCTGCTGGTGGTCCGGCGGCTGATCAAACGGCTGGAAGCGTACGAACTGGCGGCGTGAGGTGAGGCTGGGCCGGTGGGGTGCCCTGCGGGCGGCGTTTTCCCCAGCCCCGCCCCTTCCCGATACCGGGGCTCCGCCCCGGACCCCGGTCCTCAATCGCCGGACGGGCTGAAATCAGCCCGTCCGGCGATTGAGGACACCGCGCGGAGCGCGGAAAAGGGGGCCCGGGGGCTCGCCCCCGCCACGCGGCGGAGCCGCACATCGGATGCAGCGGGAAGGGGCGGGGCTGGGGAAAAAACCCCGCGCAGCGGCAACCCGCACCCCACCCGCCGTCACGACACCGCAGGCCTGATCAACCCCGACTCGTACGCCAGCGTCACCGCCTGCGCCCGACTCGTCAGATCCAGCTTCGTCATGATCCGGTTGATGTGCGTCTTGACCGTGGAGATGCTGACGGTCAGCCGCGTCGCGATCTCCGGGTTCGTCAGCCCCTTCGCCACCAGCCCCAGGATGTCCCGCTCGCGCCGCGTCAGCGGATCCAGCAGACCCGCCACCTCCTCGGAGCCGCCTTCGGGGACGCCCCCGGAGGCCACCGACGCCGAATGCCGCGTGGTGTAGGCCTCGATGAGCCGCCGCGTCACCGTCGGCGCGAACAGCATGTCGCCCGCCGCGACCGTGCGGATCGCGGTGAACAGCCTCTCCGGCGGGGTGTCCTTCAGCAGGAAGCCGCCGGCACCGGCCCGCAGCGCCGCGTAGACGTACTCGTCGAGGTCGTAGGTGGTCAGGATGAGGATGCGGGGGCGGGGGTCGGGCGCCTCGGCGAGGATCCGTCCGGTGGCGGTGACGCCGTCGGCGCCGCGCAGCCGGATGTCCATGAGGACGACGTCGGGGCGGTGTTCGGCGGCCATGGCCACGGCCTCCTCGCCGCTCTCGGCCTGCCCGCACACCTCCAGGTCGGGTGTGGCCCGCAGCAGGGCGGCCAGGCCCGCACGGATCAGGATCTCGTCGTCGACGACGAGGACACGGGTCCTCCGCTGGGTCATGGCCCTGTTTCCTCTCCCCCGCCCCGCCCGGTGCCGGCCGGGTCCGTTCCCGCGCGCGGCCGTCCGGTACCGGTGTCCGCGCGGTACGCACCGGCCGGCGGGGCCGGCAGCGGCAGTGTCAGCAGCACCTCGTACCCCCCTTGCCGCCGCGGCCCCGCGGCGAACGTACCGCCGTACAGCTTGGCGCGCTCCCGCATCCCCAGCAATCCCTGGCCGCCACCGGGCAGCCGTTCCGCGCCGGACCCGCCTCCGTCGTCGTCGACGCGGACGACGAGCAGGTCCCTGGCGTAGTGCAGCGCCACGGTCGCGCGGGCGGCGGGGGCGTGCTTGAGGACGTTGGTCAGCGCCTCCTGGACGATCCGGTACGTGGACAGGTCGCCGCCGGGCGGCAAGGGGCGGGCGACGCCGGTGACGGAGAGGTCCGCGTCGACACCCGCCGCGCGCACCCGCTCCACCAGCTCGGGCAGGTCCGACAGGCCGGGCGTCGAGCCCTCCGGTGGTGCCACGGGGGCCTCCGGGCCGTTGCCGTCGGCGGGCGGCAGGCGCAGGACCTGGAGGAGGCCGCGCATCTCCTCCAGGGACTGCCGGGCGGTGTCGGCCACGGTGCCCACGGCCGTGCGGGCGGTGTCGGGCTCGGTGTCGAACACGTAGCGGGCGAGGCCGCTCTGGATGGCGATCACGGACAGGTGGTGGGCGACGACGTCGTGGAGTTCGCGCGCGATGCGCATGCGCTCCTCGGTCACCTCGTGGCGGGCCCGGGCGGCCTGTTCGAGCTGGAGGCGGCGGGTGAGGACGCGCAGCTGGCCGTTGCGCTCGGCCAGCCGGCGCGCGCCTGCGCCGAAGGCCCAGGCCAGGCCGAGGACCAGCACCGTCTGCGCGGTGGCCACGACGACGGAGAGGACGTGGGCGGAGAGCCCTGCGTACTCCCACACGCAGGCGGTCAGCAGCGCCCCGGGCAGGACCTGACGGGTCGGCAGTTCGGTGGCGACGGTGAAGAAGGCCAGCATGGGCGGCCACACATTGGCCGAGGGCTGGTAGCCGCCGGCGGAGTAGAGGACCAGCCCCGCGCAGGAGACGGCCAGGACCGTACGGGGCGCGGCGCGGCGGAAGGCCAGGGGCAGGCCCGTCACCGCGCTCAGCGCGATCGCCCACGCGTCGAAAGGGGGCCATGGGGCGCCGGGGTGGTACTGGAGCGCGAAGGTGATCGTCAGAGCCGTCATGGTGACGGCGATGACCACGTCGACGAGACGCCGTTGGACCGGCCCTGTCCCTAAGCGCATTGGCGCAGCGTACCGGCGCGGGTCCGCAGGGGCGTCGGGCCGGGGTACGACGGTGCGGACCCGCGGCTCCACCCCTGGGGTGACGTACGGGACCGGGTCCGGGCGGTTCTCCACCCTGGGGCCGACGCGGCGGCGCGGCGGCGCCCCGGCAGGCCCCCGCGTACGTACGGCACCGGGTTGACGACCGGCTCCGAGCCCCCCGGCTAGATTCGCCGTCGAAACGTCCGAGGCACGACAAGGACCCCGCGCCGGGGGCCCGGCACCCGCCGGTCTCCCGGACCGCGACAGGAAAGGGATCACCATGTCACTGCGCAGGCGCACGAGGATCGGGCTGGCCGCGGCCGCGGCGGTCGCCGGACTGACGACGGCGGTCGTCCCGGCCACGGCGGCCGGCACCGCCGAGACCTCCGGAACGGCGGCCGCGGCTCCCGCCAACTGTCCCAAGCTGTACTTCTGCGGCTACCCCAAGGCCAACTACCAGGGCACGGCATGGAAGATCACCAAGTGCAACGTCTACTACGAGATACCGGACGGCTGGAACAGCGGCGGCTCCTGGTACAACAACCAGAGCAAGGGCACCGTCGCCCGCATGTACGACAAGAACAAGAAGCTCATCTACTCGACCCCGCCGGCGGCCTCCGGCGACCCGACGGGCAACTGGGGACCCGTGTGGTACGTCAAGGCCTGCTGATCCAGGTCTGACGGGGCCACACGTTCCGTCTCGCGGTGAGGAGAACGGGGGACCGCGGGGCGGTAGGGCGGCGTGCTCGGGGGCACGCCGCCCGACGGCTGCCGCCGCCTCCTCCGCGGGATCCTCTTCGGCGATCGTCGTGGGTGCGTCCTGCGACACCGGAGGCTCCGGTGACACCAGCGGCGCCGGCGATTCGGGTAGCTCATCCAGCGGTTACAGCAGTTGTTCCTCCTGTAGTTCGTGCTCCAGTTGCGGCAGCGGCGGCTGCTCCTGAGGGAGGGCGCCGGCCCGCCGCGACGGCTCCTGGACGCGTTCAGGACTTCGGCTCCCTCACGGCCGTGCCGAAGCCCTGGCAGTCGCCGCCGGGCGCCGACAGACTGGCGTCCGGCAGCGTCCTCCTCCCGAAAGGCGGCCCCTCATGCCGGATTCCGTGCCCGGTTCCACACCCGGTTCCGCGTCCGATCCCACGCCCGCGGCCACGGCCGGGGGCGGGTCCGGGGCGCCCGGCCTCGCCGACCTCCTGGCCGCCATGCCGCTCGCGTCGCACCTGGGCGTGACCCTCGACGAGGCGACGCCGGAGGCCGCGCGCGGCAGCCTCGCCTGGTCCGCCGAGCTGTGCACCGTCGGCGGCGTCCTGCACGGCGGTGCCCTGATGACCCTGGCGGACGCCGTCGGCGCGGTGTGCGCCTACCTCAACCTCCCCGCGGGAGCGGGCACATCGACGGTGGAGTCCAAGACCAACTTCCTGCGCGCGGTCCGCTCGGGTGGCGTGCACGCCACCGCCCGCCCGCTGCACGTCGGCGGGACCGTCGTGGTGGTGCAGACCGACCTGCGGGACGACGAGGGCCGGCTCGTCGGACAGACCACGCAGACCCAGCTCGTCCTGACGCCGAAGGGCCGGCCCTGACCTGAGCCGACCGGGACCGCCGACCGCCTTGCCTCGCCCGCCCGTTGCGCCGGCTCACTTCACGAGAGCACCGGACATCTCGCCCAAGGAGCCGGCCGGGCCGAGACGTCCGGCGGCACGGCCGGGTGGTCCAGGGCGGGGTCGTGCGAGAGTATCGCCTGTTCCGTGCGCTGGAGCTGCGGCGAGGGCCGGACGCCCAATTCGTCCGCGAGATGGCGCCACATGCGGCGATAGGTCTCCAGGGCATCGGCCTGCCGGCCGGAGCGATAGAAGGCGATCATCAGCAGTTCGCAATAGCGCTCGTGCAAAGGATGGGCAAGATGCGTCTCGTACAACTCGGCCAGTATCGTGGCGTGGTTGCCATTCTCCAGTTCGGCGCCGAAAAGGAGCTCCAAGGCGCGCAGGCGGTACGCCTCGTAACGCGCGGCGGCCCTTCTGCACGCCGGGGTCCTCGCGGCGTCGCCGAACGCGGGGCCGCGCCACATGGCGAGCGCTTCCCGTAACAGCCGCACCGAATCACCGGGGGAATTGTTTTTCCCCGCCTCGATACTGTTGATCTTCTTGACGAATTCGGCGGCGTCGAGCTCGCCCTCGCCGAGGGCGAGCCGGTAGCCGGAGGGGTGGACGGTCAGCCGCGGCTCCGTGCGCTCCGGCTCCAGCGCCCTGAGCCTGCGGCGGAGCCTGCTGATATGGGCGTACAGGGTGTTGGGCTGGACGTCCCACATAGACTCGCCCCACATCCGCCGCATCAGCGCCTCGCTGGACACGCTTTCCCCCTCGCCGACGAGCAAGGTCTGGAGGAGTGTCCGCTGGAGTTCCCCGGAAATCTCGATCTTCTGCCCCGGGACATTTATTTCCAGTGCGCCCAACACGGAGAATATCAGCACAGCGATTCCTGCTCTCTGTGACGATGATAGGGAGGTGCGAGCCGCCCGACGAACGATGGCGCAGGAGAGCGTCGGGGCGGTCGGCCCGGCCATCGAGCCACCATGACGAAGTATATGGGCCACGGCCGCCAAGCGGACTGCCCCCGTCGGTGAATGCCCGTTCGTCACTCACGCACTCGCAAGGAAGCGGCACACACAGGAGCCGAAGGAATTCCCTGCGCTCCCGTCACATCGATTCCTACCCACTCGTCAGAACGGAATCACGCCAATCGGTCCACCACTCCGGTCACCGAGGGAATCATCTGCCACAGCTGGTCCCTGGTGCCGGAGTCCGTCCACTGATCCGTCTCCGCGCCCTCGTCCGAGCTCACGGCCTTGATGCCCAGGAGTTTCGCGCTGTTGACGTTGACCAGGGTGTGGAACCCGGTGCCCTGCGGCCGTGCCAGCCATGCCTGTTCGGCGCCGCCGCCACAGGTCGTCTGGACGCCGCGGGCACCGTTCTCGGTGCTCGCGCCCTCGATGGACAGGCACTTCCCCGTGTACACGTTGGTCAGCGTGACCGCGCCGCCCGCGGCGGTGCCGACCTGCCACTTCTGGTCCAGGGCCGCGCCGGAGCAGGTCAGCTGGACGACCTTCGCCCCGTCGTCCGGGCTCCGCCCCTCGATCCCCAGGCACTTACCGCTGTTGACATTGACGAGCGTCGTCTCCCGCACCGGGTCGGACCGCTGGATGAACTCGGCGCCGGGCTGGCGCGCGCAGTCCCACTGCCGCAGCGGCGCCCCGTCCTCCAGGGAGGAGCCGGTGACCTCGACGCATTTGCGCGGGGACGCGGTCGCCGGCTGGAGCCAGGCGTTGTTCCCGGCGTCCGCCAGGCCGAAGTCGGCTCCCGGCCGGCCCTCGCAGTTCCCCTGCCGGATCGCGGCGCCGTTCAGCGGGCTGGAGTTCTCCACCTCCAGGCACTTGCCGCTGTAGGCGTTGACGATGTTGACGGTTCCGCCGCCGGCCTCGGACGCCCGTACGTACCAGAGGGCCCGGGGGCTGCCGACGCAGCGCTGCTGCCGCACGGCCTCGCCCTCCGCCGCGGAGGCGACCTCCAGGCACTTGCCGCTGTGCGCGGACAGGATGTTGATCTCCTGCCGCGGGGCGGCCCGCGCCGGGCCGGTGTGCCCAGGCGCGAGGGCGAGCAGCACCGCGGCGGCCAGGAGCGTGACGAGCGCGCGCGACCGGACGACGAGCGGCGTCGGGGAGAGTGACGGCATGGCGGGCCCCCTGCTCGGCGGGTGAGGGATCAAGGGTGCAGGGCGGTCCAGGTGGCGGCGTCGACGACGCCGGTCCCGGTGAGGCCGAACTGCCTCTGGAGGGTCTTCACGGACGCCTCGGTGACCTCTTCGAACACGCCGTTCACGGTGACGTTCTGGAACCGGTACACCTCGTTGAGGATGCACTGGAGATGGCGCACGGCCTCACCCCCGCTCCCCTTCTGCACCGAGGGATGGCCGCCCAGGAACATGCACAGGCGCCATTCGGCGACGGGGGCGGGGGTGGCGGAAGCGGTGGTCGTGGCGGTGACGGTCAGGGCGGTGGCGGCGAGGACCGCCGCCACGATGTGGTGTCGTCCCGGTCGCGGCACCCGTGCCGGTCTCGGTCTCGGTCTCATGCCTCTCCCCTCAGACCCACGGACAGTTCGGCAGTCCCGGAAACGGGTGCGCCACCCCCGCCGGCACCTTCACCGCCTCACCCGGCACCGCTCCCCACCCCTTGATCTTGGGCAGATCGGCCACCTGGTCGCCCTGCACGTAGTACCAGTAGTTGTTCCCCTTCGTGTCCTTCGGCCCGAGGGTGTAGCACGTGAACCATGAGGGGGACAGCTTGAGCCAGCCGGTGATCACGGCGCCGAAGTCCGCCTTGCCGTAGACGTCCGACGGCTCGTTGTCGCAGTACAGCGCCTTGTTGAAGACATTGCCGATGGCGTCCCGCAGGACGACCCCCTCGCGGAGCCCGCAGACTCCCGCCGCGGCGGCCGGCGGCGCGGGGCCGAGCAGCACGGACCCCGACACCAGCGCGCAGGTCACGGCCGCGGCCGCGCCGCCACGGCCGCGCCGCCAGGGGCGGAGGGCCGGGGCGCCCGGTGAGTGCCGTCTCAAGCGAAGCTCCTCTCGCGTACCGCGAAGCGGGGGCGGCTCCTACGAACCCTCACGGACCCTCACGATCCTCATAAAGGTGCCGAGGGCGAGGAGCCTTCGGTCCAGGGGCACTCGGGCATGCCCGCCACCGGATGGCTCGGTGCCCTGACCGCGACCGCGGGCATGTAGCCCCATGCCTTCGACGCGGGGCTGGCCAGCACGCGGTCGCCCTGCGTGTAGTACCAGCGGTTGTCACCGAGGTAGTCACTGCCCTTCTTCCAGCACACGATCCAGCTCGGGGAGAACTCCATGCGCCCGATCACGGAGCTGGTGGAGCGCGACTGGATGCGGATCCACCCGGGCTCCAGCTCGCACCAGAAGTCGCCGGTGAAGCTCCTCCCGGTCCAGTCCACATGCGCTTCGCCGGGGCGCGCCCGGCACGGCGCCGGGCCGGCCGCCGACGCCGGCGCGGGGACGGCGAGGGCCAGCGCGGCGGTGGTCACGGCCACAGGAACCGCGCACCGGCGCAACAGGCGTCCGGAGCCTCCGGGCAATGCGCTCACTCCCCCATGTCGGAACCGCCGGGCGCACACCGTGTCCGGGCCGGCGGCGTGGCCGGGCCCGTGCGTCGGAGTATCGGGCCGCTCCCGGCGGCACGTTAAGCGATTTTCGGCCGCGCGCCGCCGCGGCGGTCCGCCGGAACACCGTCGTCCCAGGTCGCCCGCGCCCAGGGGATCGTCCCGCCCGAGGAAATGACCGAGTCCCGCGCTCCGCCCCTCCGGGGGCGGCGGTCCGGGGCCCCGGGAACCTCAGGAGCGAGCGGGCGCCCCCGGCACGTCGACGGGCTTGCACCGCCGGCCGTGCCGGGATGACGATGCACCTCGTGATCCGTCAAGCCAGAAGAGAAGAGATCCCGCGTCTGCGGGACATCGAGCGGGCCGCCGGAAGGCTGTTCTCCGAGATCGACATGACAGCGATCGCGGACGACGAGCCGCCGTCCCCGGAAGTGCTCCGGCAGTACATCGACGACGACCGCGCCTGGGTGCACACGGACGACCGGGACGTTCCCGTCGGCTATGTCGTCGTCGACCTCGTCGACGGCTGCGCGCACATCGAGCAGATCTCCGTGGACCCCGCGCACGGCAGGCAGCGCATCGGTGCGGGCCTCATCGAACACGTCGGCGGCTGGGCGAAGGAGCGGGGCGCCCCGGCGCTCACGCTGACCACCTTCACCGAGGTGGCGTGGAACGGCCCGTACTACGAGCGGTGCGGCTTCGGTCCCGTCCCGGACGCGGAGCTCACGCCGGGCCTCCGCGAGATCCGCGAGGCGGAGGCGGTCCACGGCCTGGACCGCTGGCCGCGCGTCTGCATGCGCCGGGCGCTGTAGCCGTAGCCCGTACATCGCCCGGTACCGGCGTCCGTGCCGGGTGCCGGGGCGGCACCCGTACGCCCCACCGTGCGCGCCGGACACGCCCGATCGTGTGGTCGCCGTCCCCGCACGGTGGTGCGGCCCCGGCGCGCCCGGTCACTCTGCGACCGTTGCGGCCAGTGGCCGGGGCGGCGACCTAACCGGCGACCGGCACCCGGAACCCGAGGAACCGACCCATGGCCCTGCTCTCCGCGCTGTTCGCCCTCCTGGCGGCCGTGGGCAACGCCACGGGCACGGTGCTCCAGCGCGTGGCCGCGCGGACCGTGCCGCCGGGCGACGCCTTCAGCGTCCGGCTCGTCCGGCACCTGCTGCGCAGCCCGGCGTGGCTCGGCGGCATCGCCGTCATCGTCGGCGCGGCGGCGTGCCAGGCGCTGGCCCTGACGCTCGGTTCGCTGTCGCTCGTCCAGCCGCTCCTCGTGCTCGAACTCCCCTTCACCCTCCTCATCGCCAGCGCGCTGTCCCGGCGGCGGCTGCCCGCGGCCGGCTGGGCGGCGTCCGTCATGGTCGCCGGCGGGCTCGGGCTCGCGCTGGCCGCGGCCGCGCCCGGCGGCGGGCGCAGCACCGCCTCCGCCGGCCTGTGGGCGCTGACCCTGTTCGCCACCGCCGGCGCCATGGCGCTCTGTGTACTGGCCGCCCTGCCCCGCCCGCGCGGCAAGGCCCGCGCGGCCCTGTTCAGCTCCGCCTCCGCGATCAGCTACGCCCTGACCGCCACGCTGATGAAGTCCGCCACGGGTGTCTTCGAGCGGCACGGCGCCGGGGCCTTCCTCACCGCCTGGCAGACCTACGCGTTCGTGGCCGCCGGGGCGTGCGCGCTCTTCCTCCTGGCCAACGCCATGGAGTCCGGCCCGCTGGTGGCCTCCCAGCCGGCCCTCACGCTGGGCGAGGGGCTGGTCAGCCTGGCGCTGGGGATCCTGGTGTACGGGGAGAGGGTGCGGGCGGGGTGGTGGCTGGTGCCGGAGGGGGTGGGGGCGGTGCTGGTGACGTGGGGGGTGCTGATTCTTCCGCGGGTGGATTTGGGTGAGGAGGAGTCGGGGGGGTGAGGGGGGGTGGGCCGGTGCGGGTGCGGGTGCGGGGCGCCTGCGGCGGGCCTTTTCCCCGGCCCCGCCCCTTCCCGTACCGGAGGCTTCGCCCCCGGACCCCCGTTTCCGCGCTTCGCGCGGCATCCTCAAACGCCGGACGGGCTGAATTTCAGCCCGTCCGGGGGCACCTCCCAGCGGTAGCTGGGGGAGTTTGAGGACATTCGGGAAGGGGCGGGATGGGGAAAAGGCCCGCCGCAGGCGCACCCCGCGCCCCCACCCGCTACCGGAACCGCGGATGCCACACCTCCCCCACCACCCCCTCCCCATCGACCACCACGACATCCGGCCACCTGTCGAACGCCGAGCACGGATGCGACACACCAAGATCGACCTCGTCACCCACCCGCAGACCGTCCACGTCCGTGAGCGTCAGATGGTGGTCGAAGATCTGGACCGCCGTGCCGGTCACCGCGCGGGCCGGTTCGCCCGGGGTGCGGGCGCCGAGGAGGACGGGCAGGCCGGCGTCGTAGGGGAGTTCGCGTTTGCCGGCGCCCACGACGGCCCGTCCGGGTTCGGGGGTGGAGAGGACGACCGCGCGGACGGTCAGTGCCGCCTCCAGCCCGGGGAAGGGCGATACGTGCCGGTAGGTGCCGTGGTCGTGGGTGACGTAACAGCCCGAGCGCAGGACGAACAGCGGTGCCGGGGCGTCCGGGCGCGCGGTCAGCTCCCGGTAGGCGTCGACGGCCCGGTCGGGGAACGCGGAGCCGCCCATGCTGAGGACGGGCCGCCCGGTCCGGATCAGCGGGGCCAGGCCGTGGAGGACCTCGGCCGTCCGGCGGCAGTGCGCGTCGACGTCGGCGAGGGTGTCCGCGTCCCGGCGGTTGGGGCGGACGCCCTCGTAGCCGGCGACACCGGCGAGCAGCAGTCCCGGGGAGGCGCCGGGGTCGGCGACGGCCTCGCCGAGGGCATGGGCCTCCGCGGGGTCCCGGACCCCGGTCCGCCCTCCCGGTGTGCCCACGTCGATCAGGATCCGGAGGGGTTCGGCGACGCCGCGCAGCGCCTCGCGGGCCAGGTCGAGGCCGGCCCGGGAGTCGACGAGGCCGTAGAGCTCCAGGCCGGGCACGGTGTCGAGCCACCGCCGCAGGGTGGCGAGGCCGGGGGCGTCCACCACCTCGTTGGCGATCAGGATGCGGCGGACGCCCCACTCCAGGGCGATGCCGGCCTGCCGCACGGTGGCGACGGTGACGCCCCAGGCGCCGGCGGCCAGCTGCCGCTCCACGATCGGGCGGGTCATGGTCGTCTTGATGTGCGGGGCGAGTTCGACGCCCTGGTCACGGCACCAGGCGGCCATGAGCTCCACGTTGTGTTCCAGCGCGCGCAGGTCCAGCCGCAGCTCGGGCAGCACGGGTTCGTGGTTCATGGGGCCTCCGGACGTACGTTCGCGTGTGCTCTGCGTGTGCTCTATATCGGATGGAGCGTAGAGCATCCTCGACAGCGGACGTCCACTATGCTGGATGCCGCGCCTTCTTTACTAGACGCAGCAGACGCACCAGACGCATCCGCAGACGAAAGAGGATCCAGGTGACCGCCGACGACACCCGGCCCGCCCCCGGGCGGGCACCCCAGGAGGCCGGGATCGGCGGGCACCTCCGCCGCGCGCGCCTGGAGAAGGGCCACACGCTGGAGCGGCTGGCCGAGCTGACGGGGCTGTCGCGCAGCTACCTCAGCAACGTCGAGCGCGATGTCAACAGCCCCACCATCAACACGCTGCGCACGATCGTCGACGCCCTGGGCGTCTCCCTCAGCCGGCTCTTCCGGGAGATCGACGGCGGGCGGCGCGTGGTGACCCGGCCCGACCAGCGGGTGGAGCTCACCCGCGCCGGGGTGGAGGGCGTCACCTACACGCTGCTCAACCCCGACCCCGCCGGCCGCCTGGAGATGATGCTCCTGGAGGTGGCGCCGGGGGCGTCCTCCGGGGACCGCCCCCACACCCACGCGGGCGAGGAGGCCGGCCTCCTGCTCAGCGGCGAGCTCGACTACTGGGTCGACGGCGTCCACTACCACCTGACGCCGGGCGACACCGTCAGCTTCCCGTCGACCACCCCGCACCGCTATCACAACCCCGGTGCGGTCCCGGCGGTCTGCGTCTGGTCGGAGACGCCGCCCGGCTTCTGAACGCCCGTCCCGCGGCTAGGCCTTCCGGCTCCGCAGCACCTCCACGGCCTTGTCGAAGGCCGAGTCGCGGCCGGCCCGGAACTCCTCCTCGGTGAAGACCGGCACCTCCATGCGGGCGCTCGGCGGGATGCCGGGCCCGTCGTAGGACCGGCCCGAGCGGTTCAGGAACTCCTCGTTGGGCAGCCAGGCGGCCATGCCGTCGGGCAGTACGCGCGTCATGACGTCCGAGAACACGCCCTGCGTGTGCTGCCCGATCCGGACCGTACCGCCCGGCCGGTCCATGAGCGCCTGGGTGAAGGTCTCACCGGCGCTGACGGTCGAGCCGCCGATCAGCACGGCGACCGGGCCGGTGTACCGGGGGGCCTTCGCCGGCGTGACGTACAGCGGCTGCGGGCGCGTGTGCCGGGTCGCGTCGGCGGGGTCGTTGCGGGCCCGCTTGGAGTAGGCGAGGTACGGGGTGTCGGTGAGCCGCCCCGCGATGCGCAGCCCCATGGCGTCGGAACCGCCGCCGTTGACCCGCAGATCGATGATCAGACCGCGCAGGCTCCTGACGCGCTCGCGGGTGAACACCGCGTCCAGCGCCCGGTCCAGCTCGGCCAGCTGGGTGGCGTACGGGGCGCCCTCCGCCGCGTAGCCGCCGAATCCGGAGATACGCAGATAGCCCTGCCCGTCCGGCAGGTCGGCGTAGGTGATCCGGCCGTTGGCGAACTCGTGCGTCTTCCGCCCCTTGAGGTCGCGTTCCAGGATGTGGGCCTTGGCGCGCTTGTCCAGGTCCGGGCCGGGCATCTCCGTGCCGGGGCGCGTCCGGGCGAAGACCTTCCCGCCGTCCTGGACGGCGACGTGCGCGTCGTTCAGCGGCGCGACCATCTTGCCGAACAGCGCGAAGAGTTCCTCCTTGGGCGTGTCGACGCGCACCTTCGGGCGGTACTGGTCGCGCACCTTGTGCCAGTCGATGCCCTTGGCGGCGAAGAAGGGGTAGTTCTCCTCGAAGGACTGCCAGAAGACGTCGAAGGAGGCGAGCGAGTCCTTCTCGTCCACCGGGTGGCCACAGGACTCGGGCAGCGCCGCCACGCGCCGCAGGCCGCGGTCGCCGACCGCGCCGTCCGCGTGGAGGCTGGCCCGGTCGCCGCCCGGCCGGGCGCGCACGGTGAGGACGACCCCGCCGCCGGTGGTGTAGGAGGCGACCGGTCCGGCGCCGGTGCCCGTCCGCTCGGCCGAGTCGCTCTTCATGCAGCTCACCGCGGTGGTCTGGTACTCCTGGAGGTGTCCGTCCGAGAGGACCAGCACGGTGCCGTAACCGTCCATGCGCCAGACGCCGTCGGTGGCCGGGCGCGGGGTACCGGCGGGGGCCGCCGTGGCACCGGTGGCGGTCAGTACGGTCCCGCCGGCGAGGGCCAGCGCCATGACCGCCGTGACGGCCTTGGCCGGTGAACTCTTGCGTCGCACGATCTGTCCTTCCCTGTACGTGACGCGGTACGTCACGTTCTCCGTGGGGTCCACGATCGCCGAGGCGCCCCGGCCGGGAACATCCCGCTGTCCGGCCGATCGACGGGGGGCTGTCCCCCCGTACCGGTAGCACCCTGGTACGACAGCGCGGTGGGTGCCCTGGTGGGCCCGATGGGGCGTTGGGATGATGACGGGATGAATCCCACCACCCCCGGCACGGCCGGATCGCCCCGTACGGCTCGCGCACCCCGGGCGCGCCGTCGGCCGGCCCTGGGCCTCGCCACACTGCTCGCGGCCACGGTCCTGCTCACCGCTTGCGGTACGGCGCACTCGTCGGACGCGCCCGCCGCGGAGCCCGCCCGGCCGGCCGCGGCGCCCTCGCCCGCCGTGTCGCTCCCCTCCATACCCCCGCTCACGGTCGACGGTTCCGCGCCGTCCCCCTCGGCAGCGTCGTCGTCACCGGTCTGCCCCGGGTCGGGTGTGTCCCTCGCGGCCGAGGAGGCGAACGCCGCGATGGGCCTGCGGGTGATGACCCTCAGGCTGACCAACTGCGGTACGACCACCCGGGTGCTCAACGGCTATCCGGACGTACGCGTCCTCGACGCCGGCCGGAAGCCGCTCGCCGTGGACGTGCGGCACGGCGCGTCGGACATCATGACCGACGGCGGCTTCGACGCCGGCCCCGTGCGCGTCGCCCTGCGGCCCGGCGAGCAGGCGGTGACGGGGCTGGTGTGGCGGAACACCGTGACGGACGGGACGCCGGCCAACGGGGCCTATGTGTCGCTCGCCCCGTCCGCCGGGGCGGACCGGCTCACGGTGCCGTCGCTGATCGACCTGGGGACGACGGGCAAGCTCGGGGTCAGCGCCTGGGCCCGCGGCTGACCGTCCGCGCACGGGCCGGGCGCCGCCCCGCGGCGGTCAGGTGGTGCCGCGGATGCCCGGGTACGGCCTCGGCTACGCGCGGGTCGCCGTCGTCACGTGTGCCACGCAGGAGGCCTCCACCAGTCCCCGACGGTCGCGGGACTCCTGTTCCTCGCGCAGCGCGCGCACCTGCTCCGGGCCGAGGACACCGGCCGCCGTCCCCGCCGCGCAGGCCGGTTCCACGAGCAGGGGCCACGCCTCGGCGAACGTCGTGAAGACCAGGCGCACCGTGCTCGTGGCGCGGTCGGTGAAGCCCGCGCGCCGCAGAAGGGTCTCGTGGCGGGCGCCGGCGCGGCCGTCGGCCAGGGCCCTGGTGAAGGCCTCGGTGGCGGGGCCGGTCGTGGCGGCGTGGCCGGAGGCGACGGCGAGCGTGGCGAAGTCGGGGTCGGCCAGGACGACGCGGCCGCCGGGGCGGAGCACCCGGCGGGCCTCCTCCAGGGCGTGCCCGGCGTCGGGGAGGTGGATGAGGAGCCGCTCCGCGCGGTACCAGCCGAGGCGCCCGTCCGGGAAGGGCAGGGCCATGGCGTCACCGACGAGACAGGCGCTCCCGCCGAAGCGGGTGCGGGCCGTCCGCACCAGGGAGTTGCTGCGGTCCACCCCGATGACGGACAGGCCCGCCGCGCGGAGCTCCGCGACCGCGTGGCCGGTGCCGCATCCGACGTCGACGCCGTGTCCCGGCGGCCGGCCGAGTCGTTGGGCGATGTGGGCGCGCAGGGCCGTGACGGGCGCGGAGCGCTCGGCCAGCTCCAGATACGCCTCGTACGCCCCCGGGCTCGGGGCCTTGTCCACGTCGCTGAAGTGCCGGGCCGTCAAAGACATGCAGCGGACTGTACGCAGGTCGAGGGCTCGCACCTGGTCGAAACAGAGGAAACCGCGAGAATGTACCCCGCCACGGTGACCGGAGACCGGCTGTGCCTCCGGGAGTTGACGTCCGAGGACCTTCCCGTGCTGACCCGCCTGTACGGCGACCCGCGGGTCACGCGCTATCTGCGCTTCGACTCCCTGGACGCCGACGAGGCCGCCGCGAAGTACGAGGAGCGCCGCAGGACGGCGTTCGACGCTCCCCGTACCCGGTACGAGATGGCCGTGACCACGCTGGGCGGCTCCACCATGATCGGGACGGTCGGGATGACGCTGGAGCCCCCGCACCACCTCTCCGGCTGGCTCAACGAGCTCGTCCTCGTACCGGAGGTGTGGTCCCGGGGCTACGGCAGCGAGGCCCTGCGGCTGATGATCGGCCTCGGCTTCGAGCGGCTGGGGCTGCACCGCATCTGGGGGCTGCGCCGCCACGACCACCCCGTCACGCACGGCACCATCACCGAGGCGGGCATGTCACAGGAGGGCAGGATGCGCGACTGGGTCCGTACCGGCGGGCGCTGGCACGACGTCGTGACCTACTCCGTCCTCCGGCACGAGTGGGACACCCGGTGCCGGAGCGTCACCAGCGCACGGCGGTGAAGTCGACCTCCTGCTCCGGGATCGTCCGCGTCCGCACCGTCAGCTCCCTCATCCGGCGGGCCATCTCGGGGGCGGGGAGCCGCTTGCGGTCGCCGTGGCCCGGCAGCAGCCATTCGAAGCGCAGCCGGTCGACGTTCCGGTGCAGGGAGGCGCTGAGCTCGGCCATCGAGTACCAGGTGACGCTCTCCACCACCTCCACGTCGCCCGTCGTGCGGGACCAGTACAGGCTGTCGCCGCTGAAGCAGTAGCGCTCGTCGGCGACGTACAGCACGCTGCCGAGGGTGTGTCCCGGCAGCGGGTAGGCGACCACGCCGTCGCCGATCACGGCCGGTTCCGTGCCGCGCAGCACCCGGTCGGCGTCCGGGGCCGCCTCCAGGTCCCCCTCGTGGATCCAGAGGCGGGCGCCGAAGCGGTCGGCGTAGGCGCGGCCGTGCGCGGCGTGGTCGTAGTGGGTGAGGAGGACGTCGGTGACGGGCCCCAGTGCTTCGTAGCGCGCGGCGAGCGCGGTGCTCCACCGAGGGGTGTCGATCATCATCATGGTGCCGGACGGGCGGCGCAGGAGGTAGGAGTTGGCGCCGGCGTTGTGGGTGGAGTTGTGTCCGCACAGGTGGACGTGGGCGTCCAGGGCGAGCGGGAAGGGGTCCTGTCCGGGGTCGAGCCGCCCGGCCCCGGGGCGGATCGAGCGGGTGTGGCAGGCGTTGGCCGCGGCGTACATCTGCCGGAGCTCCGCCGCGTCGCGCGGCTGCCGGACGACCTCCGCGCGGCCGCCGATCTCCTCGATGAGTCCTGGGGCGAGCTGGCGGGCGACGTCGCAGTTGGTGCACCTGGAGTCGACGTACCACTCGTGCGTTCCCGGGGCCGTTCGCCCTTCCTCGGGCAGGCCTGACGGGGCGTCGTGCATGGTGGGCTCCTTTCGGGTGCGCCCGGCTCGGCGGGCCGCGCGCACACCTCCAGAGATATCCCCCGTGGTCCGGAAAGAGGAAGGGGAGCCGGGACTTGTACTTCACCGCGAGGCTCTCTCTGCGCGCGCGGGCCGATGCATGTGAAATGCCCCGTTTTGTCCAGCGATGTTGTCCGGGCGGCCCTCAGAACGCGATCGGGTAGCGGTGGGCCGGCGGGTGGTCGATCGCCAGCCCGGGCCGCCACGCCGTGAGGGCCTGCGCCGAGGGGACGAAGAGGGGGCCGGGCAGCGCGTCCGGCTGGAACCACTGCCACCGCGCCACGAGATGGGGCTCGGCGGCGACCGGCTCACCCTCGTACGCGGTGACGAGCACGGCGGCCGTCAGCCGGCTGACGCCCCCGGCGTCGTCGAGCAGCAGCGCCGTCACCTCGGCGTCCGCCGGGGCGGCGGCCAGCGAGGTCTCCTCGCGGAGCTCGCGCACGGCGGCCGCCTGGAGGGACTCCCCCGGCTCGACCGAGCCCCCGGGCAGCTCCCAGACACCGGCGTGGTGGTGCCCCAGCAGGATCCGCTCGCGGGGGTCGACGACGATCACGCCGACGCCGATGGCCGCGTGCGCGACCGGAGGCTTGGGGCCACGGGGACGGCTGGTCACGGTGTGGGTCATGGTGGGTGGATTCCTCTCCTGTTCGAACGGCTACCGCGTCCTCGCGGCGTTCGCATGGCGGTCATGACGGTGAGGCAGGACACCTCCCCGCCGGCTCCGGATCGGACGGACGATCGGGAAAACGACCCCCGATCGGGCGAGTCACGGCCACCGAAGGGCGTTTTCCCGCACGGGAATTCGAGGGTGAGCCGAGCGGCCCGCACTCCCGGGGGCGGACGCCCGGCGGGACTTGTGCGATTCACCCGAGCGTGGCCGCTCACCCGATCCGGGGGTTGCGTTGCTCCCGGGAACGGCCGGACAGGGGTCGCACACCTGTGTCCAGCGCACCTCTCCCGGCTCCGCTTTGCCACCGGAGAGGTTCTGCGTGGCGGCGGCGCGCCGACACCGCCCTACCGCGCGCGACGCGCCCGGAGGGTGTCCCGGAGGGTGTCCCGGAGCCCCGCCGCCAACGGCCATTTCCAGCGGTACTGAAGTGCCCATGTCCGGGTCTAGTGTCCATTTTTGACGAAGCGTCATGGTGCGCGTTCCGACGAGAGGCAGGCCATGAGATCCAGAAGAGAAGTGCTCCGGGCGGCGACGGCCGCGGTGGGCGTCGCGGCCGTGGGAGCGATCGGCGGCGGGACGGCCTTCGCGGCGGGCACGGCGTCGCCACGGCGGTCGTTCAGCTCCGTCGGTACGCCCCTCAACACCTTCCACGACGCCTCCGGGCGTGTGACCGTGTCCGTCTTCTCCCATTACGGCAACCCTCCCCAGTCGCACTGGACCGACAAGACGACCCTCGTCGGCGACGGCGAGATGATCGCCATCGGCGGCGGCGCCACGGCGACGGACGGCAACCCCGGGGCGCTGCTGACCGCCTCCTACCCCACCGACGACCTGTCGGGCTGGACCGTCGGTTCCAAGGAGCACCTCCAGGGCCACCCGCACACCCTCGCCTCGTACGTCATCGGCCTCAAGATCGCCGGCCTGAGCCGCGCCCAGCTCCTGCGGTCCGTCTACGTGTCACGCGCGGACAGCGGCACCGCCCCGCACCCGGAGGCCGAGGCGGGCATCCCCTCGTCGAACGACTACGTCCTGGTGGGCGGCGGCTTCCGGGTGGACTGGCACGGCGCCGGGAACCTCGCCACGGCCTCGTTCCCCTCGACGGAGTTCTCCTGGAAGGCCCGGTCGAAGGACCACGGGCAGTCGGACCCCGCCAACATCAGGGCGTACGCCATCGCCCTGCGGCGTGACCTCCCGGTCGGGCGGGTCCTGTCGTCCGTCACCCGCGCCGACTCCGGCCAGACCGCGCACCCGGCCGCCGTCGCCTCGGTGACACCGGGGTACGCGCTGACGGGCGGGGGTGGCGACGTGCACTGGCGGGGCGCCGGCAATCTGCTGTGGCGCCTCGAACCGGCCACCTCGCAGACGCCCAGCTTCGCCGCGGCGTCGAAGGACCACCTCTGGTCCGACCCGTCCTCGATCACTGCCTACGCCCTGGGCATCCGCGTCGTCTGAGCTCCGCGCGCCCCAGCTCATCCAGCGGCCCCGAAGAGCTGGGTCCAGTACGTGCCGGCGGAGCCTCCCGTGGCGTAGCCGACGCCGAGGTGGGTGAAGTCCGGTTTGAGGATGTTGGCACGGTGTCCGGGGCTGTTCATCCAGCCCCGGACCACCTCGGCGGGGGTGCGCTGGCCGCACGCGATGTTCTCGCCGATGCCCCGGTGCGCGGACCCGGCGGCCGCGGCCCTGTCCCAGGGCTCGCCGCCTTCCGGGGTGGTGTGGGAGTAGAAGCCCCGGCCGGCCATGTCGGCGCTGTGGCCCTGGGCGGCCGTGGTCAGCCGCGCGTCGGCGGCCAGCGGGCGCAGGCCGGCCGCCCCGCGCTCGGCGTTGGTGAGGGCGAGCACCTCCGCCGCCGCCCGCTCCAGACCGGCCCGGGTGAACGGCTCCGCCCACACCACCGTCCAGTACGCGTCGCCCGACCCGGCGTGGACGGCGTGGCCGACGCCGAGGTGGACGAACGCCGGGTCGCCGACGGGGGCGCGGCGCTCGGTGCCGCGCAGGCAGTACTCCAGGAACTCGGCGGGTGTGCGGGGGCCGGACACCAGGTGTTCGGCGAGCGTGAGGTAGGCGTAGCCGCCCGCCGTGATCCGCTGGAACAGCGAGGTCCCGGCCGCGCTCTCCATGCCGAGGCGGCCGTGCGCGGCCATGTCCACGGCGTGGGCGCGGGCGGCCGCCGACAGCCTCGGGTCGGCCGTGACGGGCCGGGCGCCGGCCCGGGACCGCTCCGCGTTGACGAGCGCGAGGAGGCCGTCCGCTTCGGCGGATCCGGGCCCGTGGGACGGGGTCACGGGTGTGCGGGGCGCCGGCACCCGGGGCGTGGGGCCGTACGGGGCGGCTCCGCCTCGCGGGCCGGCGGCCGGCGCGGGGGCGTCCTCCTCGACGACGTCGAGGCCGAAGTCGCGGGCCACGCCGGCCAGGCCCTCCGCGTACCCCTGCCCGAGGGCGCGGAGCTTCCACCCGGTCCCCCGGCGGTACAGTTCGGCGAGCAGCAGCGCGGTCTCCCGCGCCGGGCGCGGCGGTGTGAACCGGGCCAGCACCGCGCCCCCGGGGCCGGTGACCGTCATCACCGGTACGGGCAGCGCCGCGAGCGGTGTGCCGGGGTCGGCGGGGCTGACGACGACCGTCACCTTGGCGGCGCCCCGGCGCAGCCGCGCGGGGTCGACGGTGACGGTGTCCTCGCGCAGCCGGGCGCCCGGGGCCGCCGGCTGGTTGAAGAAGACGAAGTCGCCGTCCCCGGCGGTCCGGCCGTCCTCGCCGGTGACGATCACCGACAGATCGAACGGGCCGGGCACCCGTATGGAGAGCGTGCCCCCCGGCATCGCCCGGTTCCCGCCGGCCACCAAGTCACTCATCGCCGCACCACCCACCGCCGCTCGTCCGCACTTCCCGGGAGAACGCGCGGCGGTACGGGACGGTTCCGCGAGCCGGCCGGCGCGGGGCCGCGGAGGGCTTTGTAGGAATCGAACAGGCGTGGCAGGGTCAGCGCTGGCGTCGGTGCCCGCTGTGGTGGCGCCCGGGAGAGGCGAGGATGAGGCCCGTGCATGATCTCCTGAACCCCGCCGACCCCGCCTTCGCCCGCGACCCGTACCCCTACTACGCGCGGCTGCGCGCCGAGGGGCGCCCCGCGACGCGGGTCGCGCTGGCCAACGGCACCCACGCCTGGCTGGTCACCGGCTACCGGCAGGCCCGGGAGGTCCTGGCGGACGCGCGGTTCTCGAACGTGCCGCCGAGCGGCGCGGGCCGCCCCCGGCCCGACTCCCCGGCCCGGCGGGCCCGCGCGTGCCTGGCCCGGCACATGCTCAACTCCGACGCCCCCGACCACACCCGGCTGCGCCGGCTGACCACGGCGGCGTTCACCCCGCGCCGGGTCGACGCCCTGCGCTCCCGGATCGAGGAGCTGACCGACGGGCTGGTCGCGGAGGTGGCCGGGCGGCTGGCGGCGGACGGCACCGTCGACCTCGTGGACGCCTTCGCGTTCCCGCTGCCGGTGCTGGTCATCGGCGAGGTCCTGGGCGTGCCGGAGGCGGACCGCGCGGATCTGCGGGCCTGGACCTACCGGGTGGGGTCGCCCGCCGACGCCCTGGCGGAGGGCGAGGTGGACGAGGCGTGGGTGCGCCTGCACGCCTACTTCACCGGACTGATCGCGCGGAAGCGGCGGGAGCCGGGCGAGGACCTCTTCAGCGCGCTGGTCCGGGACACGGACGAGGGCGGCCTGGACGACGGCGAGCTGCTCGCCATGGCGTTCCTGCTGCTCTTCGCCGGCTACGAGACGACCATGAACCTGCTCGCCTCGGCGTCGCTGCTGCTGCTCACCCACCCCGGCGAGCTGGCCGCCGCGCGGGACGGCGGGCCGGAGCGGTGGGCCGCCGTGGTGGAGGAGACGCTGCGGCACGCGAGCCCGCTGGAGGGCACCACGTGGCGGCGGGCGGCGGAGGAGGTGGACCTCGGCGAGGGCACGGTCGTACCGGCGGGGGCGTCGGTGCTGGTGGTCCTGGCGGCGGCCAGCCGGGATCCGGACCGTTTCGCCGTGCCGGACGCGTTTCTGCCCGACCGCTATCTGGCGGACGGCGGGACCGGGCGGGCCGCGCCGCACCTGGCGTTCGGGCACGGGGCCCACTTCTGCCTGGGGTCGCGGCTGGCCCGGCTGGAGGGGGCGGTGGCGCTGCCGCGGCTGTTCGAGGCGCTGCCGGGGCTCGAACTGGCGGCGGATCCCTCGGGGTTGCCGTACCGGCCGGGGTTGCTGGTGCGGGGGCCCCGGCGGGTTCCGGTGCGGGTGCCGTAGCGGGTGGGGGTTCCCCGCCCCGCCCTGCCCCTTCCCTTCCCGAACCAGGTCCTCAAACGCCGGACGGGCTGGGATCAGCCCGCCCGGCGGCCGGCGTCACGCCTCCGGCAGGAAGTCCGTCAGGCGGACCCCCGTGCCCTCCTTCTCCGCCGCTTCGCGGACCAGGTCCGCCAGGGCCAGGTCCAGGATGCCCAGGCCGAAGGGGGAGAAGACCGTGACCTTGTGCGGGTCGCGGGGGTGGGGGCGGCCCGTGGCGAGGGTGTCGCCCAGGGCCGCCGTGATGAAGTCGCGGTTCCCGGCGCGCTGTTCCGCGAGGTGGAGGGAGGTCGAGGCGCGGCACACGTGGTCCGCGTCGTCGACGACGTTCACGCTGCCGAGGATCGACTCGGGCGTGAGGTCCCGCAGGGAGAGGTGCAGGACCAGCGTGCCCGGCCGGCAGTGGTCGAGGCCCGTGTGCGGGGTGGACGCGGTCGTGGCGACGGAGACGAGGCGGTGCGCCGCCAGGGCGTCGTCGGCCGAGTCGGCGAACTCGACGGCCAGGCCGGTCGCGTGGGCCTCGGCGAAGGCCTCGGCGCGGGCCCGGTCGAGGTCGAAGAGGCGGACGGTGCGGAGGTCCGGGGCGACGACCCGCAGGAAGCGCAGGACCTCGGCGTTGATGACTCCGCAGCCGATGAGGGAGACGCCGGTGTCCGGGGTCTCGCCCGGCATGGTCCGGGCGGCCAGGGCGGCGCTCGCCGCGGTGCGGCGGGCGGAGATGGTGGAGCCCTCGATCAGCGCCTCGGGCTGCCCGGTGCTCAGGGAGTTGAGGATGATCGCGGCGGAGGCGCGCTGGAGCCCGGACGCCACGTTGCCGGGGAAGGAGGAGATCCACTTCATCCCGGCGACCTGGGCGCCGCCGCCCAGGTAGGCGGGGAGGCCGATGATCCGGTTCGTGTCGTCGGCCGGGAAGCGGAGGAAGACGGAGTGCGGTACGGCCGTGTCGCCGACGGCGTGTGCGACGTAGGCGTCGCGGACGGCGTCGAGCACCTCGTGCTCCTTGCCGTCCAGGGTGCGGCGGACGGTGTGGTTGCCTATGACGAGCATGAGATCTTCTCCCTTGTCGAGATCGCCGGAAGGTCCGCCGGAAGGCCGTGCGGCTGGGGGAGCCGGCCGAAGTTCTCGGAGACCCAGGCGTCGTTGTAGATGGTGTTGAGGTAGCGCTCGCCGCGGTCGGGCAGGACGATCGCGCAGGTCGACCCGTCCGGGATGACGTGGCGCAGGCTGTCCAGGGCGCTGACGACCGCGCCGGACGAGCCGCCGGCGAGGATCGCCTCCGTCGCGGCCAGCCGGCGGCATCCGATGACGCAGTCCAGGTCGCCGACGTGGACGACCGAGTCGGCGAGGTCCGGTGTGTGCAGCGGGGGCCGGGTCGCGGCGCCGTGCCCCGGGAGGAGCCGGGGGACCGCGGGCGGGTGGGGGTCGAAGATGGCGCTGCCCAGCGCGTCCACGGCGACGATCTTCACGGGGAGCCGGTGCGCGCGGATGTAGTCCGCGCAGCCGCGGAGGGTGCCGCAGGAGCTCGCCGAGCAGATGAGGTAGTCCAGGCCGCCGGGCAGCGCCTCGTGGATCTCCCGCATGGTGGTCCGGTGCGCGAGGGCGTTGAGGGTGTTGCCGTACTGGTTGGGCCAGTAGGCGCCGGGGACGGTCAGGGTCAGCTCGCGTACGCGGCGCACGCGGGCGGGCAGGTAGTCGCCGGACTCCCGGTCGGGCTCGGTGACCATCTCCACCTCGGCGCCGAGGGCGCGCATGATGTCGATGTTCTGCTTGTTCGCCCTGGGGTCGACGACGCAGATGAAGCGCAGGCCGTAGTACCGGCAGACCTGGGCGAGGCCGATGCCCAGGTTGCCGGAGCTGGACTCCACGACCACCGACTCGCCGGGTACGAGGTCGCCGCCGCGGATGAGGTCGCCCAGCATGCTCAGGGCGGGCCGGTCCTTGATGCTGCCGGCCGGGTTGAAGCCTTCGAGCTTCGCGAACACGCGGATCGGGCTGTCCGGGAAGAGCCTGACGAGTTCGACGAGAGGCGTCGCGCCTATGGTCGACAGGATGCCGGGTTCCCCGGTCAGCACTGCGCGTCCGTCGGCTCGGTCAGGCTCTTGGGCCGCATGTCGGTCCAGTTCGCCTCGATGTGGGCCACGCAGGCCGCGTGGCCGTCCTCGCCGAACGCGACCGTCCAGCCGGCCGGGACCTCGGCGAAGGCGGGCCAGAGCGAGTGCTGGCCCTCCGCGTTGGTCAGGACGAGGAACGTCGCGTCGGCGTCGTCGAACGGGTTCACAGCTGGTCTCCTTCGGGGGTCGTGGCAGTCAGGGGGCGCGCGCCGGTCGCGGTGGCGGGGGACATCAGGCCGATGGGGAGCTCCGGGCGGTCGCCGGCGGCCCGCAGGACGTCGGTCAGGACCGCGCAGAAGCGTTCGACGGTCTCCCGGTCGAACAGTTCGTCGGCGTACTCGACATGTCCGCTCACACCGTCGACGCCGGGCGTCTCGGTCAGCAGGAGGGCGAAGTCGATGCGCGCCGTGACGTGGTCCACGTCGACCGGTGCCACGGTCAGCCCCGGGAGTTCCAGGGCGGATCCGGCGTAGTTCTGGAGGACGAGCATGGTCTGGAACAGCGGGTGGCGCCCGGGGTGCCGGGGCGGGTCGCAGGCGTCGACCATGCCGGTGAAGGGGTACTCCTGGTGCTCGTAGGCGGCGAAGTCGGCGTCCCTGGCCCGGCGGAGGAGGTCCGTGAAGGCGGGGTCGCCCGAGGTGTCGAGCCGCAGGACCAGGTAGTTGGTGAAGAGGCCGACGAGGTCGTCGAGGGCCTCGTCGACCCGGCCGGCGATCGGGGTGCCGACGGGGACGTCGGTGCCGGCGCCGGCCAGGGTCAGGGCGGTGGCCAGGGCCGTGTGCAGCACCATGAACAGGGTGGCGTCCTGCTTGGCGGCCAGCTCCTGGAGGCCGCGGTGGACCTCCGGGGCGATCTCGAAGGGGACGGTCGCGCCCCGGTGGGTGGGGCGCTCCGGCCGCGGCCGGTCCAGGGGAGGGTCACCTCCGCCGGGAGGCCGGCCAGCGCTTCGTTCCAGAAGGCGTGTCCGCGCGCGGCGAGGCTCTCCGGGTCGGAGGCGTCGCCCAGCAGTTCCCGCAGCCAGAGGGTGTAGTCGGCGTACTGGAGGGCGAGGGGCTCCCGGCGGGGGCCGGTGCCCGCGCGCCGGGCGGCGTACGCGGCGGCGAGGTCGCCGAGCAGCACGCCGACCGACCAGCCGTCGCCCGCGATGTGGTGCCACACCAGCACGAGGACGTGCTCGTTCTCGGAGACCCGGAACAGCGCGGCCCGGAAGGGCGGTTCGGTCCGCAGGTCGAAGGCGTGGTGGGCGGCGTCGCGGACCAGGTCGGCCAGTCCGGCCTCGGTGGTGGTGACGACCGGCAGGGTGACGCGGGCGTCCTCGGGCGGGAGCACGCGCTGGTACCGGTCACCGTCGGGGCCGGGGAAGAGCGTCCGCAGCGCCTCGTGCCGGTGGACGACGTCCGTCAGCGCCGCCTCCAGGGCCGCCCGGTCGGTGTCACCGACGAGCCGGAGGGCGACCGGCATGTTCTTCAGGGCGCTGGAGGCCGCCCCCTCGCCCAGTCCGATCCGGACGATGCGGTCCTGGGCCGGGGAGAGCGGGACGCGCTCGGGGCGCTCGTACGGCCTCGGCGCGGGCCGGGCCTCGGTGCGCCGTGCCGCGACCAGTCCGGCCAGCTCGGCCACGGTGGGGGCGCCGAAGAGGTCGCGGAGGGTCAGCTCCGCGCCCAGCGCCGTCCGGATCCGGCTGACCAGCCGGGTGGCGAGCAGCGAGTGGCCGCCGAGGTCGAAGAAGCTGTCGTCGGTGCCCACGGACGCGAGGCCGAGGACGTCGGCGAACGCGCCGCGGAGGAGTTCCTCGACGGGGGTGCGCGCGGCGCGTCCGGCCGGGGCGGCGGCGGGGGCGGGCTCGGGCAGGGCCTTGCGGTCCAGCTTGCCGTTCACCGTCACGGGCAGGTCGTCGAGGGTGACGTAGGCCGCCGGGACCATGAACGCCGGCAGGAGCTCGGCGAGGTGGCGCTTCAGGTCGGGCACGGCCGTGGCCGGGTCCCGGTGCCGGGCGCGCAGGGGGGTGCTGACGTGCGCGGCGGGGTCGGGGTCGGCCTCCGGGTGGGAGTAGGCGGCCACCGGGCCGGTGGTACCGGCGGGCAGGAAGGCGATGTCGAAGGTGTCGTGCCGGGCGGGCGACCAGGTGGCGACGGGCCGCAGGCCGAGTGCCTCGCCCAGCCGGCAGAGCGCCTCCGGGTCGGCCCCCGGGCCCTGGACGGGTGTCGCGGGCACGTCGCCGGGGCGGCCGAGCGCGGCCAGGGCGGAGAACTCGGCCAGCACACGGCCGTTGGGCACGCCGGTGATCCGCAGTCCGGTGCCTCCGGTGGCCAGCCGGGCCGCGAGGGCGGCGACGCCGTCGGCGCCCGACCCGCCGGTGGCGAGCCGCTCCCAGGGCAGTTCCTCCAGTCCGTCCACCGGCAGGGGCACGGTCTCCGCCGCGGGCCCGGCCGTGCCGGACGTCTTGCGGAGCACCGCCTCGTAGCGGTGGCGGGTCAGCTCGTTGTGGTGCAGGCCGCGCTTGAGGCGGATGTCGACGCCGGTGACGCGGTCGTCGGCGGCGGCCAGGGCGGTGAAGAACTCCGGGGCCACCAGGAGCTCGGGTTCGGCGTCGACCGCGAGGTCGAGCGCGTCGGCCCGGCCGGAGGCGTCGTCGGCCGGCCGGTGGCCCGCCACGCCCGCCTGGAGGGCGCGCCGCGTCCGCAGGTTGCGTACGTCGCCGACGTAGAGGGCGCCGCCCGGCGCGAGCAGGCCGAGGCACTTGCCGAGGACCTCGGAGAGGTAGCCGGCGTCGGGGAAGTACTGCGCCACGGAGTTGATCACGATGGTGTCGAAGAAGTCCGCGGGCAGCCCGTCGACGTCGTCGGCGGGCCGGCAGCGCAGTTCGGTCTTCCCGGCGAGCTCGGGGTCGGCGGCGACGTGGGCGGTCAGCCTCGCCACGGCGGCCGGGGAGAAGTCGGTGCCCCAGTACGTCTCGCAGTGTCCGGCGAGCCGGGACAGGAGCAGGCCGGCGCCGACGCCGATCTCCAGCACGCGGCGCGGCCGCAGCTCGGCGATCCGGGCCACCGTGGCGTCCCGCCACTCCCGCATCTGCTCCACCGGGATGGGCTCGCCGTCGTAGGTGCTGTCCCAGCCGCGGAAGTCCTCGCCCCAGGGCGCCGGCCCGGAGGCCGCGTACACCTGGTCGTGGATGTCCCGCCATTCGTCGACGAGTCCCCCGTCGGCGGCGCCGGCCCCGGTGGCGGGGACGACGTAGGCGACCAGGCGCACGTCGCCCGGGGTCTCCTCGCGGGCCACGACCGCGGCCCGGCCGACCGAGGGGTGTTCCAGGAGGCGTGCCTCGACCTCGCCGAGCTCGACCCGGTGGCCGCGGACCTTCACCTGCTCGTCCGCGCGGCCCCGGAAGACCAGCTGTCCGCCGGGCGTCCAGGCCGCGACGTCGCCGGTGCGGTACATCCGCTCGCCGGGGGCGCCGAACGGGCAGGCGACGAAGCGTCCCGCCGTCAGGCCGGGCCGGTTCAGGTAGCCGTGGGCGAGGCCGGGGCCCGCCAGGTACAGGTCACCGGTCACGCCCGGCGGCACCGGGCGCAGCCGGGCGTCCAGGACGTACACGCGGGCGTCGGCGATCGGGCGGCCGATGGGGACCGGCCCGGTGCCCACGGCCTCCGCCGACAGGGCGCCGCTCATGGTGGCGCACACGGTGGCCTCGGTGGGCCCGTAGGCGTTGACCATCAGCCGGCCGGGGGCCCACCGCGCGACCAGGGGCGCCGGGCAGGTCTCGCCCGCCGTCACGACGGTGCGCAGGGTCCCGAGCGTGGACTCGGCGCCCGCGGGCACGGCCTCCAGCGCCGAGGGGGTGATCGTGAGGTGGGTGACCCGGCGTTCCGCGAGGGTACCGGCGAGCGCCTCGCCGGCCAGCGGGCCCTCGGTGCCGGGCAGCACCAGGGTGCCGCCGGCGGCCAGGGCCATGAGGAGGTCCCAGACGGAGGCGTCGAAGCTGGGCGAGGCGAGCTGGAGGACCCTGCTGGTCCCGTCGACCGCGAGGTTCGCGGCCTGTGCGGCGGCGAGGGCGGGCAGGCCCTTGTGCGGGACGACGACGCCCTTGGGGCGGCCGGTGGAGCCCGAGGTGTAGATGACGTACGCGGGGTCGTCCGGGCGCGGGGGCCGTACGGGCGCCTCCGGTGCGGCGGCGGTCGCGGGGTCGTCGAGGAGCCAGTGCTCCACGCCGGTCCCGGGGAGCGCCTTCGCGGTCGGGCCGTCCGTCAGCAGCAGCTTCGGGGCGGCGTCGGAGAGCATGAAGCGGATCCGGGCGTCCGGGTATCCGGGGTCCACGGGCAGGTAGGCGGCGCCGGCCTTGAGAACGCCCAGCACCGCGGCGACCAGGCCGGCGGAGCGCGGCAGGGCGAGCGCCACGAGGTCCCCGGGGCCCACGCCGGCGGCGGCGAGGCGCCGTGCCAGCAGGCCGGCGCGGGCGTCCAGTTCGGCGTAGGCCGTCTCCTCGCCACCGTGGTCGACCGCCACCGCCTCGGGGGTACGGGCGGCCCGGGCTTCGAAGAGGCCGGGCAGGGTCGCCGGGCCGGCCGGCTCCACGGCGGTGTCGTTCCAGCCGTCGAGCACGTCGTGGCGCTCCCGCGCGGAGAGCGGGTCCAGCAGCCCCACGGGGGCGCCGGGGTCGGCGACGGCCTGCTCCAGGACCCGCAGCAGGCGGGCGGCGAGCCCTTCGACCGTGGCGCGGTCGAACAGTTCGGTGGCGTACTCCACGACTCCGTCCAGGCCCGCCGGGCGGCCGGCGGCGTCCTCCCGCTCGTCCAGGGAGAAGAAGAGGTCGAGCCGTGAGGTGCCGGTGCCCGCCCATTCCATGCGGGTGCGCAGGCCGGGCAGGTCGATCTCGGCGCGCCGGTTGTTCTGGAGCACGAGCGCGACCTGGAAGAGCGGGTGACGGGCGGCCGAGCGTTCCGGGGCGAGGGTCTCCACGAGGTGCTCGAACGGCACGTCCTGGTGGGCGTACGCGGCGAGCGCCGAGCGCCGTACGCGGCCGAGGAGTTCGGTGAACGTCGGGTCGCCGGAGAGGTCGGCGCGCAGGACGAGGGTGTTGACGAAGAAGCCCACCAGCCCGTCGAGCGCGTCGTCGAGCCGGCCGGCGACGCCGAAGCCGACGGGGACGTCCTCGCCCGCGCCGAGCCGGGACAGCAGGGCGGCCAGCCCCGCCTGGAGCACCATGGAGGGGGTGGCGCCGTGCTCGCGGGCCAGCCGGTGCAGGCCCTCGTGGAGCTCGGGGCCCACCTCGAACGGGACGTACCCGCCCCGGTGGGACGCGACGGCGGGCCGGGGCCGGTCGTAGGGCAGGGCGAGTTCCTCGGGTGCCCCGGCCAGTTCGTCGCGCCAGTAGGCCACCTGGCGGGACATCACGCTGTCCGGGTCGTCCTCGGCGCCGAGCAGTTCGCGCTGCCAGAGGGTGTAGTCGGCGTACTGGACGGGCAGTTCGGCCCAGCCGGGGCCGTGTCCGGCGCGCCGGGCGCGGTAGGCCTCGGACAGGTCGCGGGTCAGCGGGCCCAGTGACCAGCCGTCGCCGGCGACGTGGTGCAGGACGCACAGCAGGACGTGCTCCCGCTCGGAGACCCGCAGCAGGGTCGTGCGGACCGGGGGTTCGCAGGACAGGTCGAACCCGTGCCGGGCCGCGGCCGCGATCTCCGCCTCCAGGCCGTCCTCGGCGACGGGCACGGCGGTCAGGCCGGGCCACGCCCCGGCCGGGTCGAGCACCAGCTGCCGGGGGACGCCCGCGGTCTCGGGGAAGACGGTGCGCAGGCTCTCGTGCCGGCCGATCACGTCGCGGAGGGCCGCTTCCAGGGCGGGCACGTCCAGCTCGCCCGACAGCCGCACGGCGACGGGCATGTTGTAGGTGGCGCCGGGGCCCTCCAGCTTGTGGAGGAACCACAGCCGCCGCTGGGCGTACGACAGCGGGACCGGCTCGGGGCGGGGCCGGCGCGCCAGCGCGGGGCGGGCCGCCGCGGCGGTGTCCAGGCGGGTGGCCAGGCCGGCGGGCGTGGGTGCCTCGAAGACGTCCCGTACGGGCAGTTCGGCGCCGAAGGCGGTGCGGACGCGGGAGGCCAGCCGGGTGGCCAGGAGCGAGTGGCCGCCGAGGTCGAAGAAGCTGTCGTCGGCGCCGACGGTGTCCAGGCCGAGGATCTCGGCGAAGAGGCCGCAGAGCATCTCCTCGGCCAGGGTGCGCGGCGGCCGTGAGGCGGTCGCGGTGACGGCGGTGAGGTCCGGGGCGGGCAACGCCTTGCGGTCGGTCTTGCCGTGCGTGGTGAGCGGCAGGGCGGGCAGGACCGTCACGACGGCCGGGACCATGTAGCCGGGCAGCAGTCCGGTCAGGTGGGCTCGGACGGCGGCCGGGTCGGTGGCACCGGTGACGTAGCCGCACAGCTGGGGCCGCCCGGCGGGGTCGTGGACGAGGGAGGCGGCGGCGTCGGTGACGCCGGGCGCGCCGCGCAGGGCCGCCTCGATCTCGCCGAGTTCGACGCGGTGGCCGCGGACCTTGATCTGGAAGTCGCGGCGGCCGAGGAACTCCAGCTGCCCGTCGGCCCGCCACCGCACCTGGTCGCCGGTGCGGTACATGCGCTCGCCGGGTGCCGGGGCGTAGGGGTCGGCCACGAACACGGCGGCGGTGCGCACCGGGTCGGCCACGTAGCCGCGCCCGACGCCGCGCCCGGCGACGTACAGCTCACCGGGGACGCCGACGGGGACCGGGCGCAGCCGCTCGTCCAGGACGTAGAAGCGGGTGTTGCGCACGGGCTTGCCGATGGGGGTGCGGGCGCCGGTGACGGGCCCGGTGAGCACCGCGTGGGCCACGTCGTCCGAACACTCCGTGGGCCCGTAGGCGTTGACGACCGGTACGTCCGGGTAGCGGGCGAACCAGCGGTCGCACAGCTCGGGCGGCAGTTCCTCGCCGGTGACCATCAGCCAGCGCAGGTCCGGGAGGTCCGGGGCGCGCAGCCCGGCGTCCCAGGCGTCGAGCGCGGTGCGCAGCAGGGAGGGGACGACCTCCAGGACGGTGATGTCCTCGTCCGCCACGACGCCGAACAGGGCCTCGGGGTCGGCGGCGGTGGCGTGGTCGACGACGCGGGCGCGGCCGCCGATGGCCAGCGGGGCGAGCATCTGCCAGACGGCGACGTCGAAGGTGAGCGGGGCGTTCTGGACGACGGAGTCCTCGGCGGTCAGCCTGAGGTCGGCGACCTTCGCGGAGAGGTGGTTGGCCATGCCGCCGCGGTGGACCATGGCGCCCTTCGGGCGGCCGGTCGAACCGGACGTGAAGATCACATAGGCGAGGTCCAGGGGGGACGCCGGGGCCACCTCCCAGGTCCGTGCCGGGTCCTCGTCGGCGGCGGCGCGCAGCGGCAGCACCGACACCTGGGCGCCGGACGCGGCCACCACCCGCGCGGCCAGGGGCTCCAGCCCCGCCTCCACCAGCAGGACGCGCACGCCGCCGTCGGCGACCACGCCTCCGGAGCGGCCGTCGGGGGCGGCGGGGTCCAGCGGGACGAACGCGCCCGCGGCGCCCAGCACGCCGAGGACGCCCGCGACGAACCCGGTGCCGGGGCCGGCCAGCAGGCCGACCACCCGGCCGCGCTCCCACTCCGGGAGCTCCCGCAGCCGGGCCGTCACGCCGGCGGCCCGCGCGGCCAGGGCCGCGTAGCTCACCTCGCCCGAGCCGTCGACCACGGCGACGTGGCCGGGCCGGGCCTCCGCGAGTTCCCGGACGCACTCCACCACATCGCCCACGCCGCCCTCGCGGACGGTGTCGTTCCAGCCTTCCAGGACGTCGTGGCGCTCCCGGGCGGACAACACCTCCAGGCCGCCCACGGGCGTGCCCGGCGCGGCCACGGCCTGCTCCAGGACGCGTGTGAGGCGGCCGGCCAGCGCCACGGCCGTGGGGTGGTCGAAGAGTTCGGCGGCGTACTCCAGGGTGCCGTCCAGGCCGGCCGGGGCGCCGTCCGCGCCCAGCCGTTCGGCGAGCGAGAAGGACAGGTCGAAGCGGGAGGTGCCGGTGCCCGGCCACTCCGGCCGGGCCCGCAGGCCGGGGAAGGCGAACTCGGCCTGCTGGTGCCGGAGCAGCAGCGCCACCTGGAACAGGGGGTGGCGGGCGGCGGAGGGGGCCGGGGCGAGGGCCGCGACCAGGTGCGCGTAGGGCACGTCCTGGTGCCCGTAGGCCTCCTGGGCGCGCTCGCGCACCCGGCCCAGCAGCTCGGTGAACGTGGGGTCGCCGGAGACGTCGGTGCGCAGGACGAGGGTGTTGGCGAAGAGGCCGACCAGGTCGTCCAGGGCTTCGTCCGGCCGTCCGGTCACGTCGAAGCCGACGGGGATGTCCTCGCCGGCGCCCGTGCGGGAGAGCATCGCGGCGAGGCCGGCCTGGAGGACCAGGAACAGGGTCGTGCCGTGTTCACGGGCGAGGCGTCGCAGACCGGCGTGCAGCTCGGGGCCGAGCGCGAAGGACACGTGTCCGCCGCGGTAGGACGCGACGGCCGGGCGCGGCCGGTCGTGGGGCAGCGCCAGCTCCTCCGGCGCGCCGTCCAGCGCCTGCCGCCAGTAGGCGCCCTGCCGGGCCGGCAGGCCGTCGGGGTCGTCCTCGGCGCCGAGCAGCTCGCGCTGCCACAGGGTGTAGTCGGTGTACCGCAGGGGGAGTTCGGCCCAGTCCGGCGCCCCGCCCGCGCGCCGGGCCGCGTAGGCGGTGGACAGGTCGCGGGCCAGCGGGCCCAGCGACCAGCCGTCGCCGGCGATCCGGTGCAGCGTGACGACGAGGACGTGCTGCCGCTCGGACAGCCGCAGGAGCGTCGACCGCAGGGGCGGTTCGCAGGACAGGTCGAAGGCGTACCGCGCCGCGGCCTCGGTCTCCGCCGCCAGGGCGTCCTCGGGGACGGGCACGACCTTCATGCCGGGCCAGGCCTCGACCGGGTCCAGGACGACCTGCCGGGGGACGCCCGCGGTCTCGGGGAAGACGGTCCGCAGGCTCTCGTGCCGGCCGACCACGTCGCGGAGGGCCGCCTCCAGGGCGTCGGTGTCCAGTTCTCCCGTGAGCCGTAGCGCGAAGGGAAGGTTGTACGTGGCGCCGGGGCCCTCCAGCTTGTGCAGGAACCACAGCCGCTGCTGCGCGAACGACAACGGGATCATGAAGCATCTCCTTCTCGGAACATCCTGCGGAGCACCGGCCGCGCGGGTGCGGCCGCGCGGGCCGGCCGGGTCGCCAGCGCCGCCAGCGCCGCGGGGGTCGGCGCCTCGAACACCTCCCGCGTCGACAGCTCCGCGCCGAGGGCGCGGCCGGCCCGGGCGGCCAGCCGGGTGGCCTGGAGCGAGTCGCCGCCCAGGGTGAAGAAGTCGTCGTGGGGACCGACCTGACCGAGCCCCAGGACCTCGGCGAAGAGCGGGCACAGCGTCGTCACCGCGTCCGCCTCCCCGGCGGACGGTGCCGCGTCGCCGACGCGCCCGTCCGGGTCGTGCGCCATGCGCTCCAGCAGCGCGCACCACGCGTCGAGCAGCCCTTGGGCGGTCGTCGCGTCGAAGCGGTTGGCGTCGTACTTGAGGTAGAGACGGAAGCCGTCGGTCTCCTGGAAGACCTCCGCCTCCAGCTCGAACTCGCCTTCCTGGCGGACGCCTTCGAACGTCCGGATGCCGAGCTCGCCGGGGCCGGTCGCCGCGTCGTCGGCGAACAGCGCGGCCTCTTCGAAGTTCTGGTACGAGAGGCTGGTGCGGACCAGCGGCGAGCGGGTCCCGTCGCGCCGCACGCCGAGGGCGCGGACGATCGCCGGGAACGGGTAGGCGGCGTGTTCGAGGCCGCCCAGCACCGCGCGCCGCACCGACGTGAGGAGGTTCCCGTAGGTGTCGTCGCCGCCGACGGCGCAGCGGATCGGCAGCAGGTTCACGAAGTGGCCGACGACGTCGCGGAAGCGGGCGTCGGGGCGGCCGGCGGCCGGGAGGCCGACGACGAGGTCGGACTCCCCCGTCACCCGGTGCAGGAACGCCGCGTACGAGGCGAGGAAGACCACGGCCAGGCCGGCCCGGTGCTCACGGGCGCGGGCGGTGAGCGCCGCGGACAGCTCGGGCGTGAGCTTCGCGGCCACCTCCTCGCCGCGCGGCGTGGCCGCCGGGTCGAAGGGCCGGTCACCCGGCAGGGCGAGCGCCTTGCGGGGCGCGCGCAGCTCGTGGGTCCAGTAGGCGAGGTGCGCCTCGCCCTCGGGGCCGGCGAGCATCCCGGCCTCCCAGGCCGTGAACTCGGCGTACCCGGCGCTCTCGGCGGGCCCCGTAAGGGCCTCCGGGGCCCCTCCGGACCGTACGGCGGCACGGTAGGCCTCGGTCAGCGAGCGGACGAGGAGCCCGGCCGAGATCCCGTCGACGACGATGTGGTGCGCCGTGATCAGCAGGACGCGGCGCGCCTCCTCCGTGCCGTCCGGCGTCACGAAGGTCAGGAGGTGCGCGCGGACGAGGGGTCCGTCCGCGAGGTCGAAGGGGGCGGTCACCTTCGCGCGGACCTGGGCGGCCCGCTCGGTGTGCGACCCCGCGACGAGCTCGGCGCGTTCGAGGGGGATGCGGCGCGACCGGTCGGTCTCCATGTACGGCACGCCGTCGTCCTCGCGGAAGACCGCGCCGAGCACGGGGTGCCTGGCGGTCAGGGAGCCGACGGCCGCGTCGAGCGCGCGCTCGTCGAGCGCGCCGCGCACCTCGAAGGCGAGGGGCACGTGGTAGGCCGTCGTGTCCGGGGAGATCCGCTGGGTGAGCCAGAGGCCCAGCTGGGCCTGGGACAGGCCGGACCGCTCGGGTCCGGGCGCCTGGGCCGGCTCGTCGGCGGGCTCGGGCGTCCCTTCCTCCGCCGGGGCGGGCAGCAGGCTCGTGACGAGCGCCTCCACCCGGGCGGTGCCGGTGCCGAGGAAGTGCTCGGCGAGCTCCTCGACGCTCTCCACGTCGAAGAGGAGCGTGGTGGGCACCTCGCCGAGGTCCTCGCGCAGGGCGTTGGTGAGCTGGAGAACGAGGATGGAGTCCATGCCGTAGTCGGCGAGGGGCACCGACGGGGCGATCTTCTCCGCGGGGACCCTCAGGGTGGCGGCGGCCTTGTCGCGGAGGTAGCCGACCATGGCCTCGGTGCGGGTGCCGGCGGCGGGGCCGTTCGTATCGGCTCGGTCCTGGGAGCCCGCGGTGGCCGCGCGGCTGTCCGGGCCGGCCTCGGCGCGCGTGCCCGTGGCTGCCGCGGTGCTGCTCGTACCGGCCTCCGTGCGGGATCCCACGGTGGCGGGGCCGTTCGCATCAGCTCGGTCCTGGGAGCCCGCGGCGGCCGCGCGGCTGTCCGGGCCGGCCTCGGCGCGCGTGCCCGCGGCTGCCGCGGTGCTGCTCGTACCGGCCTCCGTGCGGGATCCCACGGTGGCGGGGCCGTTCGTATCGGCTCGGTGCCAGGTACCCGCGGTGGTGACACGGCTGTCCGGACCGGCCTCCGTGCGCGTGCCCGGGGCAGCGGCGGGCCTGTCCGTACCCACTCGGGCGTGGGAGCCCGCCGTGGCGGTCCGGTGGTTCTCCGGAGCGGGCGCGGGGACGCGTACCGCCTCCGGTGCCGGAGGCGCGGTGACGGGCGGTGCCGTCGTCGCGGCCTCCGCGCGGGAAGACTTCGGGGTCGCGCCGCCACGCGGCTCCCCCGCCGTCCCGGACGGCGCCCCGGGCGTACGGCCCGTGACGCGCTGCCGGGCGATGCCGTCGCTCCGCGCGGCGATGATCTGCTGGCCGAGCTCACGCGCTTCCGGCAGGACCATGACGACGGACGGGAAGCCCTCGCCCTCCAGCACCTCGCGCCAGCTCTCGGGCGACAGCGCGGGCGAGCCGGGGACGCGCAGCGAGGTGTCCTCGAAGAGCCACCAGCCTTCCAGCAGCCCGAAGGTGAGGTGCCCGAAGATCTCGAACGCCGAGAGCTCGTTCAGCAGGAGCCAGCCACCGTCCCGGAGGGCGGCCTTCGCGTTGCGGAGGGTGTTCCGGGTGTCGCGGGTGGCGTGCAGGACGTTGGCGGCGATGACGAGGTCGTAGCTTCCGGGGTCGATGCCCTGGCCCGCGAGGGGCTGTTCGGCGTCCAGCCGGGTGCACGTCAGGTACGGCACGCCGGGCCCGTACGAGGCGCGCGCGTGGTTGAGGAACGCCTTGGACAGGTCGGTGTAGGTGTACGTCTCGATGTGCTCGGTGTAGGGGCGCAGCGCGGTGAACATCCCGGCGCTCGTCCCTCCGGTGCCGGCGCCGATCTCCAGGATCCGCAGCCGTGCGCCGGGGTCCGCGGCGAGCCGCTCGGAGACGATCGCGACGGCGGCGTCGCACATGGCGCGGTTGTAGGTGTCGGCCACCTGGTTGTTCCGGTAGCAGCCCTCGACGAGTTCGACGGAGCCGCGCGGGAACATCACGTCCGTGGGCCGTACCTCGCCGGTGAGGACGGCGGGCAGGGCGCGGAGCATGGTGTCGACGAGCTCCAGCTCGGCCTTCCTGTCGGGTTCGGCCGACCAGGCCGCCCGGCGCTCGTCCCACTCGCGGGTGACCTCGTCGAGCGAGGGGGCCGAGTCGGGCACGGCGCGGAGTGAGTGCTCCAGCCAGGGCGTGTAGCGCTCGTGGATGCCGGCGCGGGCGCGGAGCGCCGTGACGTCGGCGTGCGGGTCGCCGGGGGCGGGGGCGGCGCCGAGGGCGTCGAGGTGGGCGCGGAGCATCCTGGCGAGGAGCGGGTCCCGCTCCTCGGCCCGCCACGCGGCGACCGCGTCCAGGGCCTTCCGGTGGGCCGGCTCCAGGGGGCGGGCGGTGACCGCGCCGGGTGCGACGGGTGACGGGGTGCGCGGGTAGACCGTGGCGCGGGTGGCCGGGTCGACGGCCTCCAGCACGTCGGGCTTCGTCATCTTGACGAAGCTCAGCTGGTCCTGCGGGCCGCCGAGGAGCGTGTCGAGGGCCGCCATGGCCTCGGGGGGCTCGATCGACAGGAGGCCCGAGCGGGTCATGCGCTCCCGGTAGAAGTCGGAGGCGACGCTGCCGAGGCTCCCCCACCAGCCCCAGTTCATCACCTTCACGGGGAAGTCCCGGTGCCGGGCCAGGAGGTGGGCGTAGGAGTCGCCGAAGACGCAGCCGGCCGCGTAGTTGCCCTGGCCGGCGGCGGTCGCGAACGACTGGATCGAGGAGAAGAACAGGGCGAAGTCGAGTGCCTCGTCCGCGAAGACCTCGGCCATGGCGACGGTCGCGTCGACCTTCGCCGCGAGGCTCGCGCGGAACGTGGCCTCGTCCATGGTGGCCAGGGTCTGGTCGCGGAGGACGAGCGCGGCCTGGACGACGCCGTGGATCCGGCCGTGGCGGGCCGTGATCTCGGCGTGGGCGCGGCGGAGGGCGGCGGGGTCCGTGGCGTCGGCGGAGAGGTAACTCACCTCGCCGCGGCCGCGGATGCCGCGCAGCTTCGCGTCGACGGAGGCGTCGTGCGCGCGGCGGCCGAGCCAGACGACCTTCGCGCCGTGCCGCTCGACGACGTGCTGGGTCCACGCCGTGCCGAGGCCGCCCGCGCCGCCGATGACGACGTAGACGCCGCCCTCGCGGTACGGGGCCGCGGGCCGAGGGCCGGCCGCGCAGGGGGCGAGCCGGCGGGCGAGCCACTGGCCGGCGCGCCGGACCCAGGTGTCGCCGCCCGAGTGGGCGGGGAGCGCCGTGAGGTCCGCGGGCCAGTCGGTGCCGTCGAGGTCGACGCGCCGGACCGTCCAGTGGGTGTACTCGCGGCCGAGCGAGCCGAACAGGCCGTGGAGGCCGGCGTGGGCGGGGCGGACGTCCTCGTGGGCGTGGGTGGCGAGGGCCCGGTGGGTCACCAGGGTGATGCCGAGGGGGCGCGCGTCGTGCCCGGTGCGCACCAGGGCCTTGATCATGCGGAAGGCGGCGATGACGCCGTCCTCCTGGGCGGCGACGAAGCCGGCGGCGTCGTCCGGTGCGAGCTCCGTGCCGGGGGCGAGCCACAGGAGGTGGTCGACCGGGCCGGCGGCCTCGACGGCGCGGGCGACCTCGTCGGCGGGGGCGCCGGGCGCGAGGCTCCAGTGCTCGGCGAGCGGGTGGGTGACGGTGAGGGCGGCGCGCTGCTCGGCGGTGCCGCCGACGACGAGGACCCGCTGCCTGCGGCACGGCACGGCCGCCCCGAGCGTCCCGGCGGGGACGGCGTCCCAGACGGGCGTGTGGAGCGCGGGCACCGGCTCGGCCACCCGGCGCGACGCGTAGCCGGTCATCCGGACGTGGACCTCGCCGTCGGCGCCGAGGAGGTCGATGTCGAGCCGGCTGAGCGGGCTCACCTCCTCGCGGTCGTCCGCGACGCGGACGACGGCCCACATCGAGGCCGCGCAGGGCGCGAACAGCTCCAGCCGCCCGAGCGCGAACGGCACCGTGGTGTCCCGGGGCGACCCGTCGCCGGTGAGGTGCAGTGCGATCGACGCCTGGACGGCCGAGTCCATCAGGGAGGGGTGCAGGACGTACGGGGCGCCGGCGCGCTCGGCGGCGGCCGGCACGGTGAGCCTGGCGAGGACGACGCCCGGGCCGGCGTACGCCTCGTCGATGGCGCGGAGGGTGTCCCCGTGGTGGATGCCCATGGCGTGGAGCGCCTCGGCGACGCGCGCGGCGGGCACGGCGGTGGGGCACTCCGCCCGCAGGGCCGCGAGGTCGGCACGCGCCGGGCGCGGTGCGCCGGCGGCCGTGACGGTGCCTTCGCAGAAGACGACGGGCTCGGCGGCCCGGGAGGCGACCTGGAAGGTGAGGGCGCCGTCGTCCGCGGGCCTCACCAGGACGTCGACGTCCTGGGGGCCGTCCTCGACGACGAGCGGGCGCACCCAGGTGACGTTCCGGATCCGCAGGGCCGTCGTGGCGCCGGCGCCGAGCGCGCGGGCCGCGGTCTCGCGCGCCATCTCCAGGTAGGCGACGCCGGGGAGGATCCGCTTCCCGTGCACGGTGTGGTCGCGGAGGAGGGCCTCCGCACCGGTGAGCGTGGTCGTGGCGCGCAGGGCGCCGGGCTCGCCGGACACGGGGGCGGTGGTGTGGACGAGGGGGTGCGCCGGGGCGGGCGGCGCGGCGGCGCGACCGGCCGGCGGGGGCGTGGGCGCGGCCCAGTGGCTCTCGCGGGCGAACGGGTAGGTGGGCAGCGGTACGCGCAGGTGGGCGCCCGCCGGGAACAGCCGGTCGTAGTCGAGCGCGGCGCCCTGGACGTAGAGCCCGGCGAGGGCGGTGAGGTCCGTGCGGTAGGTGTGATCCGTGCCGCTCGGTGTGGCGCAGCGGCGCAGGCACTCCTCGCCCCGGTCCAGGTCGGCGGTGGTGGTGCCGGTGTGCTTCCTGCGGGAGGCCGCGGCCTCGCCGGTGAACGCCCGCGGGCCGTCGACGCCTTCGCCGAGGACGCTCAGGAGCTCGGCGCGGTCGCGGACGACGCAGGCGAAGCGGTGGGTGAAGTGCTCCCTGCCGGTGAGGAGGGTCCAGGCGGTGTCACCGGTGTCGAGGGCGGTCTCGCGGCGGCAGTGCTCGGCGAGGCCGGCGACCTGCCGGGCGAGCTGCTCCCGGGAGTGCGCGGAGAGGACGACGAGGTGGGCGGGGCGCGGCGCGGGGACGCGGTGCGCGGCCGGGGCCTCTTCGAGGACGAGGTGGGCGTTGGTGCCGCTCGCGCCGAAGGAGCTGACGACGCCGAGGCGCGGGCCGCCGCCGGGCGTCTCCCACGGGTGGGTGCGGGTGCTCGGGTAGAAGGGGCTGCCGTCGAGGGGGACGGCCTCGTTCGCCGTCTCGAAGTGGAGCGAGGCGGGGATCTGTCCGTGCCGCATCGCGAGGAGGACCTTGAGGACGCCGGCGACGCCGGCCGCGAACTGGGTGTGGCCGAGGTTGGTCTTGACCGAACCGATGGCGCAGTAGCCGGACTTGTCGGTGCCGGCGCGGAACGCCCGGGTGAGCGCCCGGAACTCGATGGGGTCGCCGAGCTTCGTCCCGGTGCCGTGGGCCTCGACGAGCCCGATCCGCTCGACGTCGACGCCGAAGGACTCGTAGACGTCGCGGAGCAGGCGCTCCTGCGACACGGAGCTGGGCGCCGTGATGCCGTTGGTCGCGCCGTCGTGGTTGACGCCGGACCCGCGGATCACGCCGTGGATGTGGTCGCCGTCGGCGACGGCGTCGGACAGCCGCTTCAGGACGAGGACGCCGGCTCCCTCACCGGGCACGAAGCCGTCGGCGCGGTGGTCGAAGGTGTGGCAGCGGCCGGCCGGCGACAGCATTCCGGCGCGCCCGGCGAGCTCGTACAGCCGCGGTGTGGCCTGGACGAAGACGCCGCCGGCGAGGGCCATCCCGGTCTCGCCCGACCACAGGTCCTTGCAGGCGAGGTCGATGGCGACGAGCGAGCTCGAACAGGAGGTGTCGACCGCGATCGCGGGGCCCTTGAGGTCGAGGAAGTACGCGACGCGGCCGGGGACGAAGGAGGCGGTGTTGCCCCAGAACGCCTGGGCGGGCGCGTCCTCGCCGACGACCTCCTGGTAGTCGCCGTCCCAGCAGCCGACGTAGACGCCGCAGCGGCTGTCGCCGGTCCGGCCGGCGTATCCGGCGTCCTCCAGGGCCTTCCAGGACTCCTCCAGGAGGAGCCGCTGCTGCGGGTCCATGACGGCGGCCTCGACACCGGAGATGTTGAAGAACATCGGGTCGAAGGCGTCGATCCGGTCGAGGAACCCGCCGCGCGTGCAGCGGTCCGACGCGTCGTCACCGGCGCCCGCGAGGTCCCAGCGGGCCGCCTCGGTGACGAGTTCGTCGCCGTCGGCGAGGTGCCGCCACAGCTCGTCGAGGGAGTCGGCGCCGGCGAACCGGCCGCTCATCCCGACGACGGCGATCGGCTCCCGCGCGCCGGACGGCGGTCGGGGGACGTCGCGCGGGGGCTTTGGGGCGGGCGCGGTGGTGCCGGCCGCGGCCGCCGGGGGCGCGATGCTGTCGCCGTGGTCGGCGAGCAGGTGCGCGGTGAGGCGGTCGGCCGAGCTGTGGTCGAAGAGGACGCTCGTCGGAAGGGACAGCGAGAGCGCTTCGTTGAGCTCGTGCACGATGCGGACGGCGAGGATGGAGTCGACGCCGTAGTCGGCGAAGGCGAGCTTGCCGTCGAGGGCGTCCTCGTCCATGGCGAGCGCGGCCGCGATCCTCTCGCGGACGACCCGCGGCACGTACGCGTCCGGCGTCTCCCGCGGCCCGGTGGGCGGTGCGGGTACGGCCGGCCGGACGGGCTCCGCCGGCACCGTCGCCGCGCTCCCGGCGGGGGCCGGGGCCGGGTGGTTCCCGGCGGCCGGCTCCAGGTCGCCGATCCAGAACCGGTCGCGGGCGAAGGGGTACGTCGGCAGGGAGATCCGCCGGGCGGCGGGGCCGTGGAGGGCGCGCCAGTCGAGGTCCACGCCGCCGGCCCACAGGGCGGCGAGCTTGTCGAGCTTCCCGGCGGCGGCCCAGCGGGCCACGAGGAGCTCCTGGAGGTCGGGGTCGGCGGCGATCTCTGCGGCGGCGCCCCGGGCGGCGCCGGCGGTGCCGAGGTGGAGGCCCGGCACCGGCTCGCCCGTGCCGGGGTACGCGCGCAGGACGCGGCGCAGCTCGGATATGGAGGCGACGACCACGGCGAGGCGCTCCTTCATCGCCTCGCGGCCGGTGCGGAGGGTGTGGGCGAGGTCGGACAGGCGGACGGTCCGGTGGCCGGCCTCCTCGCGGTCGAGGAAGTCCGCCAGGCGCGCGGCGGCCTCATGGAGCCGCTCCGGCGTCCGTGCGGAGAGGACGACGACCTGCTCGGTGCCGTCCGCCGCCTCGGTGTCACCCGCGTCGCCGTACTCCTCCAGGATCACGTGCGCGTTCGAGCCGCCGGCGCCGAAGGACGAGACCGCCGCGATCCGCGGGCCGCGCTCGGGCTGCCAGGGGGCGAGTTCGCGCTGGACGAAGAACGGCGTCCGGCCGAGGTCGGTGTTCGGGTTCGGCTCCTCGGCGTGCAGGCTCGGCACGAGCTGCCCGTGGCGGAGCTGGAGGACGGCCTTGGTGAGGCCGGCGACGCCGGCCGCGGCCTCCAGGTGGCCGATCGACGACTTCACCGAACCGATCGCGCAGAACTGCCTGTCGTCGGTGTCCTGCGCGAACGCGGTGGTGAGGCCCTTCACCTCGATCGGGTCGCCCAGCTCCGTGCCGGTGCCGTGCGCCTCCACGTAGCTCACGTCGCGGGCGGAGACACCGGCCCGGTCCAGGGCGTCGCGGACCAGCTCGGCCTGGGCGCCCGGGTCCGGGACGGTGTAACCGTGGGAGCGCCCGCCGTGGTTGACACTCGTCCCCCGGATCACCGCGAGCACGCGGTCGCCGTCGGCGACGGCGCGGGAGAGCGGCTTCAGCAGCACGCAGCCGACGCCCTCGCCGGGGACGAAGCCGTCGCCGCCGGCGCCGAAGCTCCGGCAGCGCCCGTCGGACGACAGCATCGTGGAGCGGCAGAGCTCGGTGTAGTCGAGGGGGTGCGTGTAGAGGTTCACCCCGCCGGCGAGGGCGACCTCGCAGGATCCCCGGTGGAGGTTCTCGCACGCCTCGTGGATCGCGGTGAGCGACGCCGAGCACATGGTGTCGACCGTCAGGCTGGGGCCGCGCAGGTCGAGGACGTACGAGGTGCGCGCGCTGACCGACGCGAAGGACAGGCCGGGCACCACGGTCCCGCCCGAGGGCAGCAGACCGGCGCCGTGCCGGGCGTGGCCCGACTTGGTGACGCCCGCGAAGACGCCGACCCGCCGGCCGTGGCGGCGCGCGAGCTCCGCGGGCGTGTAGCCCGCGTCCTCCAGGACCTCCCAGGACGCCTGGAGGAACAGCCGCTCCTGCGGGTCCATCGCGTAGGCGTCACGCGGCGCGATCTTGAAGAAGAGGGGGTCGAAGGCCGCGAAGTCGTCGACGAAACCGCCCCACTTGCTGTAGCTGCGGCCGGTCGCCACCGCCTTCTCACGGTCCGGTTCGAAGAAGCCGTCCAGCGGCCAGCGGTCGGCCGGGACCTCGCGGACGCAGTCGCGCCCGGCCTTGAGGTTCTCCCAGAACTCGGCGACGTTCCCGGCGCCCGGGTAGCGGCCGCTCATCCCGATGACGGCGACGGGCTCGCGTGGCGCGGGCGCCGCCGGTACGGCGGCGACGGGGCCGGCGGGGCGCGCGGCCGGGGCGGTGCCCGGCTCCGCGGTCCGCGGCGCGTGTTCCGCCGCGAGGTGTTCGGCGACGGCGCGCAGCGTCGGCCGTTCGTAGAAGAGTGTCTTCGAGACGTCGTCGCCGTACACGGCGGAAAGCTCCTTGTTCAACTGCACCACCATGATCGAGTCGAGTCCCAGGGCGCCCAGCGGCGCGTCGGCGTCGACGGTGCCGGGGGCGGAACCGGTGACGCGGGCGAAGAGGTCCACGAGGAGGCGGACGGTGGCCCGCGCGGAGGCGGCCGGGGCCGTCCTCTCCTCGGTCGCGCGGGGCCGGTCGACGGCGGTCCGGGGCCCGGCCGGCACCTGTGCCGTGTCGCCGTGGTGCACCCACACCCGGTCGCCGCCGAGGCGCCACGCGTCCAGGAGGGCGGCGATGCCGTCGGCCGACTCCATGGGCACCAGGCCGCGGTCGCGCCGGAGGGCGGCGCGCGCCGCGTCGTCGACGGTCATCCCGCCGTCCTTCCACAGCGGCCAGGCCAGGGACAGCGTCCGCCCGGACCGCTCCCCCGCCGCGACGCGCGCGGTGCGCAGCGCGGCGAACTCGTCGAGGAACGCGTTCGCGGTGGCGTACGCGCCCTGGCCGCGGTTGCCGGTGACGGCCGCGCCGGACGAGAAGGTGAGGAAGAACTCCAGCGGCGCCGCCCCGGTGGCCCGGTCGAGGTGGACCGTTCCGGCGACCTTCGGCGCGAGGATCCGGTCCCACTCCTCCGGTGTCTGCCGCGCGAGCGCCGCGTCGTGGAGCACCCCGGCGGAGTGCACGACGCCGTGGACCTCGCCGGAGTCCTCGCGGACCCGGGCGACCAGGTGGCGCACCTCTTCCCAGCGGGAGACGTCCGCCCGCTCGTAGCGGGCTTCGGCGCCCAGGGCCCGCAGCTCGCCGAGGAGCGCGTCGGCGCGTCCGTCCCGCGGCCGCCGCCCGACGAGGACGAGCACCGGGCGCGCCACGTCGCGGGCGATGCGCCGCGCGACGACGGCGCCGATGCCTCCCGCGCCACCCGTGATCAGGTAGACGCCGCCCGCGCGCCACGGTGTGTCCGCCGCGCCGCCCGTGCGGGGCGCGGCCGGGGTCCAGTCGCGCACGGCGCGTTCGCCGTCGCGATAGCGGACGACGGTGTCCTCGCCGGCGCGCCGCGCGTTCTCCGCGACGAGCGCGGCGACGGCGTCGCCCGTGGGGGTGCCGTCGAGGCCGATGACCTGCCCGGCGATCCGGGGGTGCTCCAGGGTGAGGGTGCGCAGGAGGCCGGCGAGGGCCGTGCCGACGGTGTCGTCGCCGCCCGACGGCGTGACGACCTGCACGAGCGTCGTGCCGTCGCGCTCCTCCGCGATCACCTCGCGGAAGGCCTCGAAGACCTGCCGCGAGAGGTCGGTGAACCGGCTGTCGAGGCGCCGCGCCGTCGTGGTGACGGTGACACAGCCGACACCGGGGACGCGCCGCTCGACGTCGGGCCGCGCCTGGGCGAGGGCGCCGCAGAGGATCACGACGCGGTGGGCGTACGGGCGTTCGTCCGCACCGCCCGTGACGAGAGGCGCGGGTGTCCATGCGGGGACGAGGAGCACGGTGCCGGTGGCCACCGCCTGCCCGTCGACGGAGACCCGCGGCCCAGTGGGCTGCCCCGGCCCGCCGTCGTGACGCCGGTCGACGGGGGTGCCGGTCAAGGTCCGGGTGGCGGCGGGCACAGCCCCGGCGGGCACAGCCCCGGCGGGCACAGCCCCGGCGGGCACAGCCCCGGCGGGCACAGCCCCGGCGGGCACAGCCCCGGCGGGCACAGCCCCGGCGGGCACAGCCCCGGCGGGCACAGCCCCGGCGGGCACAGCCCGGCGGGCACAGCCCCGGCGGGCACAGCCCCGGCGGGCACAGCCCCGGCGGGCACAGCCCCGGCGGGCACAGCCCCGGCGGGCACAGCCCCGGCGGCATCCGGCGCGGGCGCCGTGCCGCCGGCTGCCAGGGTGCCCGTGGCTCCCGAGGACCCCGCGGCTGCCGGGCCTTCCGGGATCCAGTGGCGCTCGTACGCGAACGGGTACACCGGCAGGTGGGCCCGCTTCGGCGGCCGGGTCCCGTGGAGGGAGCGCCAGTCGACGGCCTCGCCCTCGGTCCAGCGGGCCAGGAGCGACGCGAGGTCGCCGCCCGCCGTGGCACCGGGGCGCGCGTCCGGTACGGGCGACTGCGCGGTGGGGCCGCCGTCGTGGGCGACCCGGCCCCGCGCGCCGCCGGTGACGCGCTCGTCACCGGCGAGGAACTCCCGGAGCCTCCCGGCGAGTTCGCCGCGCGAGGCGACCACCCAGCCGACGCGCTCGGCCATGGCCACGCGGCCGGCCTGGAGGGTCCACGCGATCGAGTGGAGCCCGGCGGGCGCGTCCGTCTTCTCCAGGTACGCGAGGAGGTCCCGCGCCCGCTCGTGGAGCTGCTCGGCCGTGCGGGCCGACAGCGGGATCAGCGCCTCGGCGCCGTCCGCGTGGCCGTGGTCGCGGCCGTTCCCGTGGGTGGCATCCACAGCCTCGTACTCCTTGTGCGTGTCGTCACCTTGGTGGTCACCGCTCTCCTCGTACTCCTCGACCACGACGTGGCAGTTCGCGCCGCCGAAGCCGAAGCTGCTCACGCCCGCCCGGCGCGGGGCGGGGGCGCCCTCGCGGTCGCGCGGCCGCCGCCAGGGCTCCGTCTCCCGCACGACGCGGAACGGGCCGCCGTCGAGCTCGATGTACGGGTTGAGCTCGCGGCAGTTGAGCGTCGCGGGCAGGGCGCGGTGCCGCATCGCCAGCAGCACCTTCAGCAGGCCGGCGATGCCCGCCGCCGCCTCCAGGTGGCCGATGTTCGTCTTCACCGAGCCGAGCCCGCACGTGCCCCGGCCGGTGGCCCCCAGCCCGCGGAACGCGGTGGTGAGCGCGCGCACCTCGACCGGGTCGCCGAGGGCGGTGCCGGTGCCGTGCGCCTCGATGTAGCCGACGGTGTCGGGGTCGATGTCGCCCATGGCGGCGGTGACCAGCTCCGCCTGCGCGTCCGCGTTGGGCGCGGTCAGCGAGTTGGCGCGCCCGCCGTGGTTCTCGGCGCTGCCGACGAGCACGCCCAGGACGGCGTCGCCGTCCCGCTCGGCCGCGGCGAGCGGCTTGAGGACGACCGCGCCGACGCCCTCGCCCCGCACATAGCCGTCCGCGTCGCTCGCGAAGGTCTTGCACCGGCCGTCCGGGCTCAGCATCCCGGCCCGGTGCGCGCTCACGAACGTGTCGACGCTCAGGAGGAGGTTCACGCCACCGGCGATCGCGGCGTCGCAGGCTCCCGACCGGATGGCCTCCATCGCGCGGTGGACGGCGACGAGCGAGCTCGAACAGGCGGTGTCCACCGGCTCGCTGGGGCCGCGCACGTCGAGGACGTACGAGATCCGGTTGGCGAGCATCGAGTGCGCGTTGCCCGTCGAGGTGAAGGCGTCCGGCGCGACGCCGTGGGTGGTGAGCAGCGTCGCGTAGTCGTTGCCCGAGACGCCGAGGAAGACGCCGGTGTTCGCCGGCAGGGCGGCGGGGGTGTACGCGCTGTGCTCGACGGCGTTCCAGACCGTCTCCAGGGCCAGGCGGTGCTGCGGGTCCATCAGCCCGGCCTCGCGCGGGTAGATCCGGAAGAACCCCGCGTCGAACCCTTCGGCGCCGTCGAGGACACCCGCGCGCTTCGGGAAGTCGGCGTCGGCGACGACCCGGGCGTAGGCCGCGCCGTAGCGGTGGGCGGGGAAGTCCGTGACGGAGTCCTTCCCTTCGGCCAGGTTCGCCCAGTACGTGTCCAGGTCGGGCGCGCCGGGGAAACGGCCCGCCGCGCCGACGACCGCGATGGGCATCGGCGCGCCGGCGGCCGGGGCCGCGGGGCGGGGCCGGGTGCCGGTGGCGGCGGCGGTCCGGGGGGCGCCGGCGGCGGGGAGCGACCGGGCGTACGCCGCGCGGACGGGCCCCTCGAACTCCTCGGCGAGGTGGCGGCCGAGCGCGCCGAGCGTCCGCAGGTCGAAGAAGACCGCGGGGCTCAGGGTCACCCCGAAGCGCTCGCGCACCCGCTCGGAGAAGGTGACGAGCGAGATCGAGTCGAAGCCGAAGGCGTCGAACGTCGTGCGGTCGTCCAGCTCGTCGGGGGCGAACTTCAGGATCGCGGAGGCGAGTTCGCGCAGCTCGGCGACGGCGAACGGGACGATCCCGGTGCCGGTGGCCGTGTCCCGTACGGGCGCCGGCGCGGGCCGTGGCTCCGGTACGGGCACCGGCCGCTCCTCCCTCTTCATGTCCGCTTCCCTTTCCTTTCGCGGGGGTTCGCCGTCGTCGCACCGCACTCCCGTGAGCTCCCCGAGGGCCAGGCCGTCGCGGTCCAGGAGCCGTACGCGGCCGCGGGGGCCGTCGGTCTCGAAGAGCGCGTACGCCACGTCGGCGGGGGCGCCGGAGACCTGGATCTCCTCGATCCCGGACGGGGCCGTCCGGGCCCAGTGCGGCGCGTGCGCGCGCTTGGCCACGAGCCGGAGGCCCTGGGCCACGGCCGTGAGGACGTGCGGCGCGAGGGTGAGGTGGCGCGCGCTGTGGTCCTGCCGGAGCCGCGGCGCGGTGAGCGCGAGGACCAGCCGGCCGTCGGGCAGCCAGGAGGCGTTCCGGACGCCGGAGTACAGCGGGTCGTGGTCGAGGCCGCCCTCGGCGAGCTCGGCGAGGAACTCCTCCCCGGACAGGGTGTCCACGGCGTCCCGGCCGGGCGTGCCGGCCGGGAGACCCTCCCCCGGGCCCGGCCGCCCGCCGCCCCGGTGGACGTCGAACTCGGCGACGACCGTGCGCGCGCCGGTCGCGTCCTCGGCGGTCACGACGCCGGAGGCCGTCCCGGCGCCCGTGACGGCGAGGGCCGTGACCAGGCGGGTGGTGGACGCCCACGGCACCGGGCCGGGCAGCCGCAGGTCGCGGACGACCGGTGCGGCGGCGAACCCGGAGGCCTTGGCGGCGGCCAGGGCCAGATCGGCGGCGAACGTCGGGGCGACGTCGCGTTCCTTGTCGTGCCGGTGGCCGTAGTCGAGGAGGTCGTCGAGGTGGACGTCGAGGACGTAGCGCAGCCCGTCGATGTCGGACGCGTTGCGGCCGAGGAAGGGGTGGAGCTTCTCGCGGAGCGCGAGCGGCGCGGTCACGGACGGCGCCTCCGGCTCCTCCTCCGCCCAGCAGCGCACCCGCTCGAAGGGGTAGGCGGGCAGGGGGACGCGCCGGGGCGGGCGCGGGCCGGTCAGCTCGCTCCAGTCGACGCTCCTCCCCTTCAGCCAGGTCGCCGCGAGCGCGCGGGCCGTGCCCGTGCGCGGGTCGTGGCTCGCGAGCACGGCGTCGGTGTCCCGGTCGCCCGCGAGGTAGCGGTCGACGGCGGCGAGGGCGGCGCTCCTGTCGCCGGCGAGGAACGCCCAGCGGCGCGGCAGTTCGTTCTTGCCCACCCGGAGGGTGTGCGCGATCGACGGCAGCGTGTCCTCCGCCGCCCCGGCCAGGTAGGCGCGGAAGCGGGTGAGGGAGGTGGCGAGGGCGGCGTCGGTCATGGCCGAGAACACGAAGAGCTGTGCGCCGCCGTCGTGCGCGTACGCCTCGCGGCCGGTGCCCCGGTACTCCTCGACGACGATGTGCGAGTTCATCCCGCCCGCGCCGATCGAGGTGATGCCGGCCCGCCGGGGGTGGACGGTCTCGCGCCCGCCGTCCGTGGTGACGGCCGGCTTCCAGTCGGCGAGTTCGCGCTGGACGCGGAAGGGGGTGTCCGCGAAGGCGATGTCGGGGTTGAGCTCGGAGCTGTGCAGGGACGGGGCGAGCTTGCCCTCCCGGAGCTGGAGGACCACCTTGGCGAAGCCGATCATGCCGGCGGCCGCCAGGAGGTGGCCCGCGTTCGACTTGACCGAGCCGAGGGCGCAGAACCCGGTGTCCCGCGTGTGCTTCCCGAAGGCGGTGGTCAGTGCCTTGACCTCGATCGGGTCGCCGAGCGAGGTGCCCGAGCCGTGGCCCTCGACGTAGCTGATCGTCCGGGCGTCGACCCCGGCGTCGTCCAGGGCCTTCTCGACGGCGCGCGCCTGCATGTGCGGGTTGGGGACGGTGAAGCCGTTGCGCACGCCCGCGTTGGTGAGCGCGGTGCCCTTGATGACGGCGTGGATGTGGTCGCCGTCGCGCTCGGCGTCGGCGAGCGGCTTCAGGACGACCGCGCCGACGCCCTCGCCGAGGATCGTCCCGTCGGCGCCGAGGCCGAAGCTGCGGATGACGTCGGAGGTCGCCGTGGTGAAGTGCTCCTGCGAGGAGGTGATGAGGTTGTACGGGTGCAGGAGGAGGTTGACGCCGCCGGCGACGGCCATCCGGCACTCGCCCGCCCGGAGCATCTGCACGGCCTGGTGGACGCAGGTCGAGGACGCCGAGCACATGGTGTCCAGGAAGATGGACGGCCCCGTGAGCCCGTAGAAGTACGACAGCATGTTGGGGAGCGTCCCCGTGTAGCTGCCGGTGGCCGGGGAGCCCCGGGTCAGGCTGTTCTGGAAGCCGTAGAGGTTGTAGTGGTTGCTCATCGTCCCGGCGAGGACGGCGACGTCGCCCTGGTACTGCCGCTGGATGGTCTCCCGCGAGTAGCCCGCGTCCTCCAGCGCCTCGACGCCGGCCTGGAGGAACAGCCGGACCTCCGGCGACATCCGCTCCGCCTCGCGCTTGGAGACGCGGAAGTAGCGGGGGTCGAACTTGTCGATGTCGCGCAGGAACGTCCCGGTGCGGATGGCGCTCTTGCCGGGGACGGAGCGGTCGGGGCTGTGGACGGCGTCGTGGTCCCAGCGGTCGCGCGGGACCTCCTCGAAGGTGTGGCGGCCCTCTTCGAGGAGCGACCACAGTTCGTCGAGGGTGTCCGCTCCGGGGTACCTGCCGGAGATGCCGATGACGGCGATGTCGTGGCGGTCGTCGCGGGACGCCACGGGGGCGGGGGCCGGGACGGGGGCGGTCATGGGCACGGGCGCGGCCGGCGTCCGCTGTGCGGCGGGGGCCGTGCCGAGGACGGTCGCCAGCCGCTCCCGGTGCGCTTCCACGAAGTAGCCCGCGACGCCCTCGATGTTCACGTACTCGAAGAAGAGGGTCTTCGAGAGCGGCCCGAAGCGCTCCTCCAGGCGAGCGGTCATCTCCAGGATGCTGAGGGAGTCGATGCCGTACTCGATGAGGTTGACCGTCGCCTCCATGGTGGCGGGGTCGCGGTGGATCACCTCGCCGAGGAGCTCCTTCAGGAGGTCCTCGGTCCGCTCCTGGAGCGCGCCGCCGAGCGCGGGCGCGGCCCCGGCGGGGACGGTGCCGGCGGGCTCCGGGGACGGGCCGGACGGCAGGTGGGCGAGGGTCGCGTCCGCTCCGTAGGCGACGACGACGTGTTCCGGGGCGTCGTCCAGGACGCGGCCGAGCACCCGGAGGCCCTCCTCGGTGGGGAGGGGTTCCCAGCCGCGCTGCGCCCGCATCGACTCGCGCGTCAGGTCGTCGACGGTCATCCCGCCGTCCGCCCAGAGCGGCCAGCTCACGGCGGCCGTGCGGCCCGTGCGCTCACCGGCGTCGACGAGCGCCTGCCGGTGGTGCGCGAAGGCGTCGAGGAAGGCGTTGGCCGCCGCGTAGTCCGCCTGCCCGGCGTTGCCGTAGACGCCCGCGACGGAGGAGAAGACGACGAAGAAGTCGAGCGCGAGGGCGCGCGTCGCCGCGTCCAGGTTGAGGACGCCGCGCACCTTCGGCTCCAGCACCGCGGGGAGGTCGGCGGCGTCCTTGCGGAGCACGTAGGCGTCGCGGAGGACGCCGGCGGCGTGGACGATCCCGTCGATCGCCCCGTGCTCGCGGGTGAGGTCGCGGACGGCGCGGGCGACGTCCTCGGCGCTGCCGGTGTCGGCGGGGAGGTAGTGGGCGTCGACGCCGGCCGCCCGCAGCGCGGCCAGGGCCTCCTCGCTCGCGGGGCCGGGGGCCGAGCGCCCGCTGAGGACGACGGTCACGCCGGGGTGCCGGGCGAAGTAGCGGGCGACGTGCCGGCCCAGGCCGCCGAGGCCGCCCGTCACCCAGTACACGCCGCCTTCCTTCAGCGGCGGCACTTCGGGGCCCGCCCCGAGCGCGAGGTCGGCGGGCAGCCACGCCTGGCGCGCGCCGTCGGCCGTGCGGCGGACCTCGGTGCCGGTCTCCCGGTCGGCGGCCTCTGCGCGCAGGACGTCGGCGATCCGCCCGGGGTCCATAGTGTCGAGGCCGGCGACGCGGACGACGCGCCCCGAGACCAGGGGGTTCTCCAGGGCCACGGTGGCGAGGAGGCCGGTGAGCGGCGCGTGGAAGTGCCGGGGCACGCGGTCGTCGACGAGCACGACGAAGCGGTGCGGCGTCCTCGGGCGGGCCGCCAGGACCTGCTGGACCCGTGCGAGGACGAGGCCGAGCACGGTGTCGACGCCGTCGGCGAGGCGGCCGGGCGTGAGGTCGGGGAGGTGGGTGAGCGTCAGGCCGGGGGTGCCCTCGATGCCGGGGGTGCGGGCCGCGGCCTTCCCGGTGAGGAACGCGTGCACGGTCTCCGTGCCCGCTTCGGTCCCGGTGGCGGGCGGCGCGTCCGTCCACCCGCACGTGGCCGTGACGACGCGCGGCCCGGCGGGCTCCGTCCTCGAGGTGCCGGTCCGCTGGACGAGCCCGCGCAGCCGCACGCCGATGACGCCTTCCGTGTCGCAGAGGTCGATGTCGAACACGGCGGCCGTGCCGCCGCCCGGCCGCCGGCGGACCACGGCCCAGGCCACGGCCGCGCACGGGCGGTGCACGTCGATCCGTTCCAGCGCGAACGGCATGGTCGGTCCCGCCGGGCTCCGGTCGGCCGCCATGAGGACGAGCGAGGCCTGGAAGGCCGCGTCCAGCACGCTCGGGGGCAGGACGCAGCCGGCGTCCGGGGCAGGGGCCTGGATACGCGCGAGGAGCTGCCCGTCGCCGAGGTGGATCTCGCTCAGGCCGCGCAGGGCGGGCCCGTAGTCGAGTCCCTGGTCCCGGAAGGCGGCGTAGGCGTCCTCGGGGGCGCGGGAGGTGCGGCAGGCGGCGCGGAGCGCGCCGAGGCCGAGGGTCTCCGGCTCCTCGGGCGGGAGGAGTTCGGCGGTGCCCCGGCCGTGGACCACGGCCGTCGCGGCGTCGCCCGCGGTGGTGGTCACCTCGAACGCGAGCTCTCCGGCCGCCTCCCCCGTCCTGGGCGTCAGGCCGACGTGCACGTCCACGGGCGCGGCACCGGCGACGAGCGGGCGCGGCCACACGACCTCGCGGAGCCGGACGGCCGGGAGCTCCCCGGCCGGCGCGCCGGCGGGGTGCCCGGTGGCGTCCGCCACCGCCGCGCGGGCCATCTCCAGGTAGGCGACGGCGGGCAGGACACGCGCGCCGCCCACCCGGTGTGCCGAGAGGAACGGCTCGTCGCCGGTGAACGTGGAGGTGTAGCGCTGTCCGGTGAGGCCGGAGGTGTTGCGGTGGAGGAGCGGGTGGAGGCCGGGGGCGCCCTGCCCGGGGTCCGCCGCCGGGGACGTGAACCAGTGGCGTTCGCGGGCGAAGGGGTAGGCGGGGAGCCGGACGCGGCGCGGACCGGCGGCCCCGGCGGCGCGGGGCGGCTCCGGCAGGTCGGCCGTCCCACCGCGCGCCCAGCGCGCGGCCGTCTCCAGCAGCGCGGCCGCGTCCTCGGCGGGCGCGTCCCCGGCCCGTACGGCCGCGCCGGGGTGGGCCTCGGCCCCGGCGAGCGTGCCGGCCAGGAAGGCTTCGAGGGCGTCGGTGAGTTCGGGCACGGAGGAGACGACGAACGCGACGCGGGCGGGCATCGGCTCCCGGCCGGCCCGCAGGGTGTACGCGATGTCGGCGAGGTCCTGGCGGGGCCGGATCCCGGCCGCGGCGTCGCCGGGCTGCGGCGGGCGGAGGTGGGCGAGGAGGCCCTCGGCCACGGCGCGCAGCCGGTCCGGTGTCTTCGCCGAGAGGGGGACGAGGTGCGGGCCCGCGGGGGCGGCGGGCTCCGCCGAGCCGTCCGCCGGGTGCTCCAGGTGTTCCTCCAGCACGACATGGGCGTTGGTGCCGCCGAAGCCGAAGGAGCTGACGCCCGCGCGGCGCGGCGCGGGACGCCCGTCCGCCCCGGCGGGCGGCTCGGGCCAGGGCTGGGTGTCGCGGACGATGTGGAAGGGGCTGCCGTCGAGCTTGATGAGCTTGTTGCGGACCTCGAAGTTGACGGTCGCGGGGAGCTTCCGGCCCGCGAGGGCGCCGATCACCTTGGCCATCCCGGCGACGCCGGCGGCCCCTTCGAGGTGCCCGATGTTGGTCTTGACCGAGCCGATCCCGCAGGACTCCGGCTCCGGGCGGGTGCCCTGCGCCTCGTGGAGCGCGTGGAAGGCGCGCTTGAGCGCGATGATCTCGATCGGGTCGCCGACCGGGGTGCCGGGGCCGTGCGCCTCGACGTACGTCACGGTCTCCGGCCGGATGCCGGCGCGGGTGTAGAGCCCTTCGACGAGGCTCGCCTGCGCGGCCGGGTTGGTGACCGTCAGGGAGCTCGTGCGGCCGCCGTGGTTGGTGGCGACGCCCTTGATGACGGCGTGGACCTGGTCGCGGTCGGCGAGCGCCCGCGCGAGGGGCTTCAGGAGCAGCACCGCGCCGCCCTCGCCGCGGACGTAGCCGTCGGCGCCCTGGTCGAAGGCCCGGCACTCGCCGGTGCGGGAGAGCATGCTCGCCTGGCTGAACGCGACGAAGTGCTTCGGGGACCAGCAGAGGTTCACCCCGCCGGCCAGGGCCACGGAGCAGTCGCCGTTGCGGAGGGCCGAGACGGCCTCGTAGACGGACACCAGCGAGCTGGAGCAGGCGGTGTCGTTGGTGATGCTGGGGCCTTGGAGGTCGAGGAAGTACGAGACCCGGTTGGAGATGATCGAATAGGCCGTGCCGGTGGGGAAGTAGGCGTCGGTCCTGGCCTTCCCGCGCTCCATCAGTTCGGCGTAGTCGGCGTGGCAGACGCCCATGAAGACGCCCGTCCGCGTGCCCGCGAACTCGCTCGCGCGGTATCCGGCGTCCTCCACGGCCCGCCAGGCGAGTTCGAGGGCGAACCGCTGCTGGGGGTCCATGGTCTCCGCCTCGCGCGGGGAGATCTGGAAGAAGGAGGCGTCGAAGCGGTCGGCGTCCTCGATGAAGCCGCCCCAGACGCTGCTGGTCTTCTCGGCGCCGCGCCGGGGGTCGCCGAAGTACCGCTCCTTGGACCAGCGCTCGGCCGGTACCTCGGAGATGAGCGAGCGGCCGGCGACGAGGTGCCGCCAGAGCTCCTCCAGGGTGTCCGCGCCGGGAAGGCGCAGGGCGAGCCCGATGATCGCGATGTCGCCGGTGTCCTCCGGGGCGTTCGCCGGGTTCTCCGGTGCGCTCGCCGGGTTCCCCGGTGTCTCCGGGTCTTCCGGGCTCCCCGGGGCTGTGAACGTGCTCATCGCATTCCTCCGGCGCGCGGCAGGACCCGTCGGTTGTCGACGACCGTCCGTACCTTCAGATCGGCTTCCGGCGAGGCGTCCGGCCGTGCCGTGTCCCTCACGAACTGCTGGTCGAGGAGCGCGGTGGAGAGCAGGTAGACGAACGCCTGGTCCTCCTTGGTGCTGATCTCCTCGGCGGGGGTGGTCATGATCTTCGCGACCAGCTTCCGGGCGAAGACGGGGTCGGCCCAGCCGAGCTTCTCCAGCTCGGTCCCGGAGAGGACCAGTTCCAGGTAGTCCGGCCGCCGGTCCTTGAACACGGCGCTGCCGGGCGCGCGGTAGGGCTGTTTGCGGCGGGCCAGGCTGGAGGCGGGCAGCTCGCCGCGGAAGGCCTTCTTCAGGATGGCCTTCTCCTCGGACCCGTCGTCGAAGCGGAGGTTCACGGAGGCGGCGGCCCGCACCACGGCGGGGTCGAGGAAGGGGCACCGGTTCTCGACGCCGTGCGCCAGGCCCATGCGCTCCCCCTGGGTGGAGAGGAGGTAGCCGGCGAGGAGCGTCTTGTATTCGAGCCACTGCGCCTTCCGCACGGCGCTCAGGTCCGCGTAGCCGGGCGCGGTGCGCACCGTTTCGAGGATGCCGGCGAAGGGGTCGACGCCGCGGTCCTTGAGCAGGCGGGCGGCGAACCGGCCGTTCTGGTAGCGGAGTTCGTGCGAGAAGAGGCCCGGGAGGCGTTCCTCGGAGAACTGCTGGAAGAGGCCCGCCATGTGCTTCCGGTGCGCGGGCCCGAAGTGGGCGAGCTCGGGGTGGAGGCGGGCGAGGCCCGTCTCGCGCTCCTCGCCGGACAGCTCGTGCCACGAGGCGCGCAGCATCGTCTCGCGGAACAGCGAATAGCCGAGGAACGCCTCGTCGGCGCCCTCACCGCTCAGGACGGTCTTGACCCCGGAGTCCCGCACGTGGCGGGAGAGGAGGTACATCGGGACGAACGCGGTCCGGAAGGCCGGGACCTCGGCGTGGTGGACGGCCGCAGGGAAGTGCTCCGCGATGTCGGCGGCCGTCACCGTGACGGAGGAGTGGCGGGTGCCCAGGTGCGAGGCCACGACCCGCTGGCTGTCGGACTCGTCGAACTCCGCGTTCTCGAACGCGACGGAGAACGTCCGCACCTCGTGCGGGGAGAGGTCGGTCGCCAGCTTCGTGACGACGGAGGAGTCGAGGCCGCCGCTGAGGTAGACGCCGACCTCGACGTCACTGCGCAGGCGCAGCTCGACGCTCGCGCGCAGCGTCTCGCGGACGAACGCGGCGGCGTCCTCCTCGGATCCCTCGAACGGCGGGGCCGTGAGGTCGAGTTCCTCGTACGTGCGCAGGGTGCGGCGGCCGCCCCGGACGGTGAGGACGCCGCCCATGGGGAGCTGCCGGACGCCCTCGAAGGGGGTGCGGTCGGGCAGCGGTGTCCACACGGCGAAGACGGAGGCGAGCTCGCGCGGGTCGAGCGTGAACCGGAAGCCGGGGAAGGCGCGGAAGGCCTTCATCTCCGACGCGAAGAGGAGGGCGCCGTCGTGCTCGGTGTAGAAGAGCGGGCGCTTGCCGTAGCGGTCGCGGGCCAGGAAGAGGTCGCCCGTGACCGCGTCCCTGACGGCGAAGGCGAAGGCGCCGTTGAAGCGGGTGAGGCACTCCGGCCCCCACTGGATCCAGGCCTGGAGGACGACCTCGGTGTCGCAGTGCGTGCGGAACGGGCGGCCGAGGGCCCGCAGCTCCTCCCGCAGTTCGAGGTGGTTGTAGAGCTCGCCGTTGAAGGAGATCCAGTAGCGCTCCGCCGGGTCGGACATCGGCTGCGAGCCGGAGGCGAGGTCGACGATCGCCAGCCGGACCGTGCCCATCGCGAAGCCGTCGTCGAGGTAGTAGCCCGCCTCGTCCGGGCCGCGGTGCCGGATGAGCGACAGCATCGAGGTGACGACGCCGGGCATGGCGCCGGGGTCCAGCGACGGCGCGAGGAAGCCGGCTATCCCGCACATGAGGCGTCCCCCCGCCCGGCGCCCTGTCCGGCGAGCTTCCGGGCCACGAAGGCGTCGATCGCGTCGAGGGAGACGAAGACGTCGGTGAGGATCTCCTCGTCGGTGACGCCGATCGAGAACTCCTCCTCCAGGAAGCTCATGAGCTGGATGTATCCGAAGGAGTCCATGACCCCCGCCTTGAAGAGGTCGGTCCCGCCGGTCACCTCGCCGCCGAATTCGACGAGGAAGCGGTCCTCGATGAACTGGCGGATCCTGTCTGTTCTGTCCATGTCTCAAGTCCTGGTTCCGAGGAGGGGGGTCCGGTCGGCGGACCGGCGGATCTTCTGCACCATGCGGAGGAGGGCCTGGCCGCCCACTTCCTCGCATTCCGTCCGGGGGTCGAGGGCCAGCAGGTGGCGGACGCTGTCGGTCCATCGCACCGGCTCGACGAGCTGGTCGCTCAGCAGCCGGACGACGGCCCCCTGCCCGTAGGGGCGGCCCGTCACATTGGCGATCACGGGGGTCGCCGGCTCGCGGAACGTGAATTCCCGCAGGTAGTTCTCGAATTCGGCGCGCACCGGCTCCATGTAGCGTGAATGGAACGGCGCGCTGACGCGCAGCGGTGCGAAGCGGATGTCCCGGCGGGCGAACACGTCGTGGGCCGCGCGGAGCACCTCGGCCGGGGCGGCGACGACGATCTGCGTGTCGGTGTTGAATCCGGCCACGTCGACGCCCTCGACGCCGTCCTGCGCGAGGATCTCCCGCAGGCGCGGGGCCGGCACGTCCATGACCGCGGTCATTCCGCCGCCGGACGCCGCGGCCATCAGTTCCCCGCGCCGCTTGACGAGCCGCAGGCCGGTCTCGAAGTCGAGGACGCCCGCCGCCAGGAGCGCGTTGTATTCACCGAGGCTGTGGCCGAGGTAATGGTCGGCGCGCCGCTCCTCCCGGTGCTCGCGCTCGAACATCCGCAGCGCGTTGACGGTGTAGAGGGCGGGCTGGGTGTATTCCGTGCGCGAGAGCACGTCGTCCGGGTCGTCGCGGCAGAGCGCGGGGAGGTCGTATCCCAGGAGATCACAGGCGAACTGGGTGAGGCCGGGATAGCGGTCGAAGACGTCCGCGCCCATTCCTCGGAACTGCGCTCCCTGTCCGGGGAAGAGAATCGCGAACGACATGGCGCCTCTCAGCTCGATTCCGGCTTCCCCGCGGCGCGGTTCGGCCGGGCGGGGACTTCCGACGCCGTGATCATGCGACGGCCTCCTTGCGGGGCCCTGGTGCGGCCGCTGGCAGGATCTTGCGAAGCTCTGTAGTTCCCTTGTCACAACTCTTGCGGGACGCTTGCCGATTGCTTGCCAATTGCTGGTTTGGCAGCCTTGGAACGGCCTGTCCGTTATGCCAAGATCACGTTCTGGAGGGGTTCGGCGACAGGACGTCGCCCGGCCCGTCCGCCGGCACAGCCGCTTCGCGCGAGAACCGAGAACGATGAGGACCATATGCACGCACTCCGGACGCCGAGCCCGTCGCCGCTGCCGCAGCGGGCGGACCCGGCCGGACCGCTGCTGCGGGTGCTCGGCCCCATGTCGGCGCGGTTCGACGGGCAGGACCTGCCGCTCGGCCCGCCGCGCCGGCGGGCCCTGCTCGCCCTGCTGCTCATCCGGCTGGGCCGGGTCGTCCCCACCGAGCTGATCGTCGACGAGCTGTGGGGGGACGAGCCGCCGCGCCAGCCCGTCGCCACGCTCCAGAGCCACATCTCCCACCTGCGCCGGGTCCTGGACCCGGCGGCCGGACCTGACGCACCCTCGGTGCTGCGCTACCGCGCGCCCGGCTATGTGCTCCAGCTCGCCCCGGAACAGGTGGACTTCTGCCGTTTCGAGGACCTCGTGTCCAGCGGGCGCCGGCTCCTGGAACAGCGGGATCCGCTGACCGCGCGGGACCGGCTCGCCGATGCCCTGGAGCTGTGGCACGGCGCCCCGTACACGGAGTTCTCCGCCCACCCGCCGCTGGCCGACGAGACCGCCCGGCTGGAGCAGGTCCGGCTGGCCGCGCTGGAGTCCTTCGCCGAGGCCCGGCTCGCCCTGGGCGCGGACGAGGAGGTGGCGGCCGACCTGGACCGGGAGGTGCGCAACCACCCGATGCGCGAGCGGCTCGTCGGCCACCTGATGACCGCGCTGACCCGCCTGGGGCGGCAGGCGGAGGCGCTGGAGGTGTACGAGCGGACGCGCAGCCACCTCGTCGAGGAGTTCGGCGTGGACACCGCCGTGGAGCTCCAGCGGGTGCGCACCGCCATCCTGCGGCAGGAGTTGTGCGACGACGGGCCGGGCGACCGGGCCGCGCCGCCCGCTGCCACCACTCCCGCCGCCCCCTTCGTCTCCGCCACTCCTCCCTTCTCCGCTTCCCCCGCCGCTCCCGCTTCCGCCGCGGCCGCACGGACGCCGGAGCCGGTCCGGCCGGCGCCCGATCCCGGGCCGGCCCCGCAGTCCGGCACGGACCCCGCGGACCCCTCGGCGCCCTGGCCGTTCACCGGCCGGGACCAGGAGCTGCGCCGCCTGGCGACGGCGGCGGCCGGGGCCCTCACCGGCCACGGGCACGTGGTCTCCGTGCTCGGCCCCGCCGGGGTCGGCAAGACCCGCTTACTGATGGAGCTCGCCCCGCGCCTGGAGGCCGCGGACGAGCACCTCGAAGTGGTCTGGAGCCACTGCTTCCCCGGTGAGGGGGTCCCGCCCTACTGGCTGTGGACACAGGTCCTGCGCAGGCTGTCGGCCACCCGGCCGGAGGCCTTCCGCGCGGCGACGGCGCCGTTCGGCGCGCTGCTCGCCCCGCTGATGCCCGAGCGGTCGGCCGGGCCGGGCGCCCCGCAGGGCGCCGAGGTCGACTGGGCGCAGGCCCGGTTCCTCACCCACGACGCGGTCTGCGAGGTCCTCCTGGCCCTCGCCGCCGAGAACCCGCTGGTGCTGCTCCTGGAGGACCTGCACTGGGCGGACACCGCCTCCCTGGACCTGCTGAGGCTGCTCGGCGTCCGCCGCCTGGGGCACCCGCTGAGCATCGTGCTGACGGCCCGTGACTTCGAGATCGAGTCCGACGCCACCATGCGCCGGCTGCTGTCCGAGGTCGTCCGCGGCCCCCGCAGCGAGACCCTGCGGCTCGACGGGCTGCCCCGGCAGGCCGTCGCGACCCTGGTCGAGGCGCAGGCCGGGCCGGGCGTGGGCGCCGAGGTCGTCGAGGCGCTGCACCGGCGGAGCAAGGGCAACCCGTACTTCGTCATGCAGCTCCTCTCCCTCCTCGGCGACATCCGGCACCTGCACGACCCCGGCGCCTCGACCGTCCTCCTGGCCCGGGTCCCGACGGGCGTCCGCGAGGCGCTGCGGCAGCGGTTCGCCGCGCTGCCCGAGCCGGTCGTGCGGGTGCTGCGGCTGTGCGCGGTCATCGGCACCGAGGTGGACACCGACCTGCTGCACCGCACCGCCACCGAGGACGAACCGGTGGCCGAGGCGATGGAGTCGGCGATCCGGGCCGGGCTGCTCGGCGAGGACCCGCACCATCCGGGCCGGCTGCACTTCGCCCACGCGCTGGTGCAGGAGACGCTCGCCGAGGAGCCCGCCCGCGAGGAGCGGCACCGGCTGCACGCGAGGGTCGCCGAGGCGCTGTGCGCCCGCGGGCGCGGGCAGATGGGCGACGAGGAGATCGAGCGGCTGGCCCACCACTCCTGGCACGCCAAGGACGCGCTGGCGCCCGGCGAGACGCTGCCCCGGCTGCTGCGCGCCGCCGAGCGGGCCGAGCACCACCTGGCGTACGAGCAGGTCGAGACCTGGCTGCGGCGGGCGGTGCACCTGGCCGGCTTCCTGCCCGCCGACGACCCCTCGGCCCCGGGCCTGGAGCAGCGGCTGCACATCCAGCTCGGACAGGTGCTGGCCACCATCCGCGGCTACGGCGACGCCGAGGCCGAGGCGGCGCTGGGCCGGGGCCGCGCCCTGAGCGCGGTCACGCACAGCCCCGAGGACCCGTCGGTGCTGTGGGCGCTGTGCGCGGCGCTCCTGGTCACCGGCCGCTACGACGACTCCCGGCAGTTCTCCGGGCTGCTGCGGGACCTCGCCGGGCGGACCCGGCAGCCGGTGGCGGTGCTCGGCGCGGCGTACGGGGAGGGCATCGTGCTGCACGTGCGCGGCCGGCTGCCCGAGGCGCTGGCGGAGCTGGAGCACGGCGTCGAGATGGCGGATCGTTTCGCCCGGGAGGGGCACTCGCTGGCCCGGACGTTCCAGCACGACCCGCGCGTCTCCTGCCGCTCGTACGACACGTTCACCCACTGGCTCCTGGGCGACCGGCGGACGGCGTCCCGGCGCCGCCACGAGCTGCTGCGGCTGACCGAGTACGAGAGCCGGCCCTCGGACCGGGCCTTCGCGCTGTACGTGGACGCCGTCGTGGCCGCCTGGGAGGGGGACGTCGACACGGCGCTCGGCTCCGGCAGCGAGGGTGCCCGGGTGGCGGGCGAGCACGGGCTGCTCTACTGGAAGGCGATGCTGAGCCTGCCGGCCGGGTGGGCCCTGACGCACTCCGGCCGCGCGGCCGAGGGCCTGGCGCTGATGCGCACGTCGCTGGACGAACTGTGCCCGTCCCGGACGCATCTGCGTCTTCCGTTGCACCTGGGGCTGCTGGGGCAGGCGCAGTTCCACGCCGGCCACCGGGAGGAGGCGGCGGACACGCTCCGCAGGATGCTCGCCGTCGTCGAGCGCCGCCGCGAGTACGTCTACCTCGACCCGGCGCTGCCCGCCACCCGGCTGCTGCACGAACTGGTGGGCCGGGGCGCGGCGGAGGCGGTGCTGCGAGGGTGCTGAGGGCGGGGCCGCCGGGGCGCCCGTACCGGCCTCAGGGGCTCATACGGGGGTTCCGGTGCCGTCGCCCTGGTCGGGCCACTCGTGCGGGTCGACGTCGTCGTCGGCCTTGCGGCGCACCTCTTCCAGGCGCGCGCGGGTCTCCCGCTCCCCCGTCCGGCCGGGTGTCCGGCCGGGCGGGGAGGCGGCGGTCCCGCCGTGCCCGCCCGGTTCCGCGCGGGCCTTCGCCCCTTCCTCGCGGCCGTGGTGGCCCGCGAACGCGCCCTTGATCCTGTCGCGCATCGACATGGCGCACCTACACGAACGGCACGTTGACGCAGGCGAGTCGGGCGCCGGCGGTCCCCGCCTTGCCGGGGGCGGTGTCGGTCGCGCGCTCGTGCACGACGACGGAGCGGGCCTCGCCGGCCCGGACCCGCCAGCGCACGGACGTCGCCGAGCGGCCGTTGCCGCGCGCGTCCGTGGTCTGGTCCAGCCACGCCTCGTTGCGCGCGTTGGCGTAGGCGGGGTCGACGGAGGGCTGCACCGGGTCCTTGACGTTCTGGTAGTGCCCGCCGCCGGAGGTCGCCGAGTCGGTGCCGCAGGCTTTCTGGTGGACGTGGGCGCCGAAGGTCCGTTTGGCCTGGACCCCCTTCAGCCGGAGTTCGAACCAGCTGCCGTGGTCGCTCGTCCGCTCCCGCACTTCCACATGGCTGCCGATCGGTACGGACCTGGGGTCGTACGTCACGGCTCCCTGCCCGGAACCGGCGGTCGCCCGGAAGGTCTCGACCACGGTCACCGCGCCGTGCTGGGTGCCCACGGGGCCGGTGCTGTCGGTGGTGCTCAGGGTGCTCATGCCCGGCGTCAGGGCCAGCGACGCGGCGAGCACCGTCGTCATGAAGGCCATCTCGGCCCCTCCTCAGTCAGGTATCAGGCCGTACCAGCACATGTTCACCCAGAATGCCCGGGGCCACGACCGTCGCGCCGCCGATCGTGCGGTGAGGGCGCGGTGACCGGCGCGCGGCGTCCGGCGCCACGCCTCGGTACCGCGCCGGTGCCGCACCGGCCGCGGCCCCCGGCCGGGCCGGCGGCGGCGCGGACGTGACGTCAGCCGTTGCTCGCCGGCTGCGGCTTCGCCTCGCTCGGCCGGACGATCACGAAGCCCTCGCCCTCCAGCTTGAGCTGGACGGCCTCGCCGGAGCCGCCGCGCAGCATGGAGCCCAGGCTCTGCGAGCGGTGCAGGGACGTCTGGAGGTGGGCGGACCAGCCGACGACGGCGTCGGTGTCGACGAACACCGGGGCGTGCGCGGAGACGGGGATGACGATGGGGTTGCCCTCGCACATCACACCGAGCTTGCCGTGGCCGGTGAAGACGCTGTTGAAGAGGCCGCCGCCGGTCATGCCCGCGCCCTTCACGACCTTGATCTCGTAGGAGAGCGTGGGGTCGAAGCACAGCACGTTGCGGCCGTTGACGGTCAGGCTCTCGCCGGGCGCGATGTCGATGATGAAGCAGTTGGCCGCCTCGTGCGCCAACCACACCTCGCCCTGGCCCCGCACCGCCATCAGGGCCAGGCCCTCACCGGTCATGGCGCGCTTGAGGAACTTGCCCACGCCCTGGCCCAGCTTCTCGAACTGGAGGTTGCCGCGGAAGGCGATCATCGACCCCTGGCGGGCGTAGCACTCGCCGTTCACGGCGTAGACGATGGACTTGGCGTTCTGGAGGCTCATGCCCGCCGTGGTGGCGGGCATGACCATGTTCTCGGTGGCGAAGAGGTCGCTATGCATGGGGGCATGATGGCCGCAACCCGCTCCCACCTGCAACGATCATGCGATTTTCCGGGCGGCGCCCCTCGTCGGGCCGGTGGCGTTCCGGCGGCGCCCGGCCGGGGCGGACCGAGAACGGGCAGGGGTGGACCGGAGTCCGGCTGAGCGAGATCCGGCCTATCCGCGGCATATGCGGAGCGGCGCCCCGTACGCGGCCCCGGCCGGTGCGGGCGGAGCCGTACGGCGGGCGGGCTTCAGGAGCGTTCACGCCCTACGCCCCTGGCAGGAGGCCGTTGTTCCGGATACCGGTCACGGGGCGTGCGGGGCCGAGGGTGCGGAGGGGGCGCGGAAGGGTGGCGACCGACCGCGACGAACGGGGCCGGAGGGACGGATGGGGGCGGCGTGAAAGCATCGACCTGACCATCCGCTTTACCTTGCCTATATTGCTCCATGACCATCTCTTGACTAGCCTCGCCGCAGAACGGACGGGCAGTCAGCACGGCAGCACACACGCAGCACCCAGGCAAGGGAAGACCCCGGGGGACGCCGTCGCGAGCGGCGCCGCACCCGGGGACACCAGGTCATGAAACGCCGGTGCCGGCCACGGACTTCGACGACAGCGGCCGCAACGGCGTACCCACGCAACCCAGTTTCCCGGAGGGTACCGTGAACCACCCCGCTCGGCTACGCACCGCCATAGCTGCGGACGGCACCACACCGCTCATCGGCGTCTTCGACATGTTCTCCGCCTCCGTCGCGGCCCGGCACTACGACGGGATGTTCGTCTCCGGCTTCGGCTTCGCCGCGTCCCACTACGGCCTGCCGGACATCGGCTTCATCGCCTGGCCGGACATCGTCGCCTTCGTCCAGCGGCTGCGCCTGGCCTTCCCGGCCCAGCACCTCCTGGTCGACATCGACGACGGCTACGTGGACCCCGAGACCGCCTGCCACACCGTGCAGCAGCTGGAGGCCGCCGGGGCGTCCGGCGTGATCCTGGAGGACCAGCAGCGGCCCCGGCGCTGCGGGCACGTGGACGGCAAGCGGATCCTGCCCCTGTCCGAGTACCTGGACAAGCTCGACATGGTCCTCGACTCCCGCCGCGACCTCGTGGTCGTCGCCCGCACCGACGCCACGGAGGAGGCGGAGATCCTCCGCCGGGCCAAGGCACTCGCGGCGACCGACGCGGACGTCCTGCTGGTCGACGGCGTGCGCAGCACCGACTGGATCCGCAAGGTCCGCGACGTCATCGGCGACAAGCCGCTGCTGTTCAACCAGATCGCCGGCGGCAAGTCGCCGCGGCTCTCGCTGCCGGAGCTCGGCGCGCTCGGCGTGGACGTGGCGATCTACAGCACGCCCTGCCTGTTCGCCGCGCAGTCCGCGATGGACACCGCCCTCGCGGAGCTGAAGGCCGACGAGGGCCGGCTGCCCGTGCACACGGAGGCAAGCGTCGGGGTCGCGGAGTGCCTGGCCCTGCTGGAGCGCAACATCAGCCGCCACCACGGGCGCGCCGGCCGGGCCGCCGAGGCCCCGGTCGCCGTGCGCTGACCCCGGCCCGCCGCTCCCCCGCCCCGGCGCACCCTTGGTGATCAGCGCAACCCCGCCGGGCGGCCCCTCCCCCGGGGCCCGCCCGGTGGGGCCCGCCCGCCGCCGAGGTCCGCGCCCGAGCCCGTAAAATGGCCGGACCTGCGCAGAAGCACAGGGATGGACTCACTCCGGACCGCCCCTCCGGAGTCAAAGGAAACCTTTCATCGTGACCGCGAGACACCACGACGCCGCCGAAGCCGACCGGGCCCGCCTCGGGCTGCGGGCCGACTGCGGGAGCTGCTTCGGCCTGTGCTGCGTCGCCCTGCCCTTCTCGGCGTCCTCGGACTTCGCGGCGACCAAGCCCGCCGGGCAGCCGTGCGGCAACCTCCAGCAGGACTTCCGCTGCGGCATCCACGCGAAGCTGCGCACCAGCGGCTACACCGGCTGCACCGTCTACGACTGCTTCGGCGCCGGGCAGAAGGTCTCCCAGGTCACCTTCGGCGGCCGGGACTGGCGCGCGGACCGGGACACCGCCCGGGAGATGTTCGAGTCCTTCCCCGTGATGCGGCAGCTCCACGAGCTGCTCTGGTACCTGACCGAGGCGCTCGCCCTGGCACCGGCCCGCCCGGTCCACGGCGACCTGCGCCGGGCGCTCGCGGAGACCGAGCGCCTCACCCTGCACAACCCCGCCGCCCTGCGGGAGGTCGACGTCGCGGAGCACCGGCACGGCGTGAACACGCTGCTGCTGCGGACGAGCGAGCTCGTCCGGGCCGGGGTCAAGGGCAAGAAGAAGAACCACCGGGGCGCCGATCTCATGGGCGCCCGGCTGCGGGGCGCGAACCTCCAGGGCGCCAGCCTGCGCGGCGCCTATCTGATAGCCGCCGATCTCAAGGGCGCCGATCTGCGGCTGGCCGACCTCATCGGGGCCGACCTGCGCGACGCCGACCTGTCGGGCGCCGACCTGACCGGCAGCATCTTCCTCACCCAGATGCAGGTGAACGCGGCCCGGGGCGACGCCGCCACCCGGCTGCCGTCCTCGCTGACGCGTCCGCCGCACTGGAGCGCGTGACCCGTCCGGCCGTCCACCGGCGGGCGCGGCCGATCCGCGCCCGCCGGGCCGGTCACACCACGTTGACGGCGGTCCAGGCGGCCTCCACCGCGCGGTACGGGGCGCCGCCGGTGCCGTAGAGGTCGGCGGCGGCCCTGAGGGTGGCTGCCCGGGCCGCCTTGTAGTTGGTCGTGGAGGTCATGTACACGGTCAGCGCCCGGAACCAGATCCGCTCCGCGGCGGCCCGCCCGATGCCCGCGACCGGTCTGCCGTCGTGGGTCGGGCTGTCGTAGGCCACGCCGCCGATCACCTTGGGGCCGCTGCCCTCGGACAGCAGGTAGAAGAAGTGCTCGGCGGGGCCCGCGGCGTCGCGGGGGAACGTCGAGCCGATGCCGGGGTACCAGGAGTCCTTGGCGTGGCCGTCCTTGGAGGGCCGGTCCAGGTGGCGCGCCGCCGTCAGGGTGCCGTCGGGTCCGGTGCGCTCGGCGACGAGGTAGTCGCCCGGGTCGGCCGCGTTGTCCGCGAAGAACTCCGCCGAGACGCCGAAGATGTCGCTCGTGGCCACGGCGAGGGCGGCGGACTCACCGCTGTACGGGCTGAGGCCGGCCGTGGCGGCGACGAGCACCTGGGTCAGCATGTACCCGGCGGCGTCGATCCTGGTCGGCGGCCAGGCGGGGTCGGCGCCGTCGCCGTAGGCCAGGCAGGAGTCGCGCCAGATGACGTTCTGGTAGCGGTCGCCGTAGTGGACACGGCTGCACCCGCCCCGCCCGTCGGGGCGGACCCCGCCCTTCCGGCCGTGGACGGTGAGGTAGTAGTCCCACACCACGGCGTTGACGTAGTGGGCGTCGACCGCGGCGGCCTGCGGGCCGCCCTCGCACCAGACGTTGTCGTCGTCGGTCACCAGGGTGCCGGTGCCGGTGGTGGCGCCCGCGAGGTCGTACGTCCGGTGGTCGCCGCGCCGGGTGTCGGCCAGCAGATAGCGGCCGGTGGCGGGGTCGTAGGTGGTGTCGAGCGTGACCTTGCCGACGGTGGAGCCGCAGCCGGTGCCCGTGGCGGGTATGCCGGCGGGGCGGGCGGCGGCGTCCGCCGGGGCGGCGTACGGGCCGGCGAGCACGGCCACCGCGAGGACGACGGCGCACGCGAGGGCCGCCGGTGAGTGACGGGCGCGGCGGCGCGGCGCTCGCGGGACTCTTGGGGTTCTTGGGGCTCGCCGGAAGGGGTCGCGGAGCGGGCTGCGGGTGGGGGTGCGGGCCATGACGGCTCCATGTCGGCTTCGGCCGTGGGGACGGCGGGCGGCTGAGCGAGGGGCGGGGGCGCGGGGAGGGGCGCCTCCGAGCGTGCCATCACCGCCGCCGGATTGTCAGGGCCTCGACAAACACTCGACTCCCCGGTGGGCGATTCGTCGAAATATCACCCGAATGCGGGAATGCACGCAAAGTAATGGCCAAATTACCCTAGGTGCATGCCTGAGTGGGGTCGCGCTCTGTCGCAGTCCGTCTCGCGCGGCGCGACCGCCGTGCTGATCGCCCTGCTCCTGCTGACCCCCGGCGGGGAGGCCGCCACCGCCGCGGGCGGCGGCGAGCGTGAAGCGGGCTCGGTGTCCCGGGAGTTCGCGCCCGCCGACGAATACGCCTCCGAGACCGATGTCTCCGCCGCGGCCGCGACGCGGGAGGGGAGGCGTCCCGGCAGGCGGGGCCGCCCGCCCGCGCGGCCGCCCGGCGGCCGCGCGGGGCCCTGCCCCCGCGCGTCGTCCGCGCCGCGGCCTGGGGCTCCCCCGCCGTCCGGCACCCCCGCGCTGCACACCGTCCTGCGCTGCTGAGGAGCGCCCCCGGAGCCAGCCCGTCCACCGGCCCGTGCGGGGCCGTGCCGCGGGCTGCCTCCGGCCGGGCCAGGCCACTCCCGGCCTGTCCCTCGCGCCCCTCGCACACCAGCTGGACGAGACCAGAGAGAGGCCACCATGCCACTCGACCCCGCACGTGCCCTGAGCGCCTACCTGCGCGCCCAGGCCTACCGCGAACACAGCCCCGAGCCCCCTGCCCCGGCCCGCCGCCCCGCGGCGCCCGCGAAGACCGCCGTGCCCACCGCAGCCGCGACCGCGGAGACCGCCGCCGCGCGGACGCCGGACGCCACGGCGGCGCGGCCCGTCCAGGTCGTCCGCCGCCCGCCGGGAGCGCTCACCCGGCTCCTGCGGCTCCTGCGGCAGAAGGCCCCCGTCGCCCCGGCCGTGGCTCCCGCCTCCCCCGCGCCCTCCCCGGGCACCCGGCGGGCGGGCCCCGGCAGCGGGTGATGTTGAATGCCCACATGATCGGCATCGAGGTGCTCAGCGTCTTCTGCGGACCCGGCGGACAGGGCGGCAACACCCTCGCCGTGGTGCGCGACGGCGCGGCGGTGCCCGGCGGGCGCGCGCGGCGGGAGCTCGCCGCCGCGCTCGGTCACAGCGAGACCGTGTTCGTCGACGACGCCCGGCGCGGCGTCGTCGACATCTGGACGCCCAGCGCCCGGCTCCCCTTCGCCGGGCACCCGCTCGTCGGCACCGGCCGGCTGCTGGACGTCCAGGTGCTCCACCCGCCCGCCGGAGCCGTCCCGGTGCGCCGGGACGGCGAGTTCACCTGGGTGCGCGCCGATCCCGCGTGGGCGACCGGGCGGCGCACCCACCGGTACGGGTCACCGGCCGCCGTCGACGCGCTGCCGGCACCCCCGGACGGCGAGGGCTGGCTGTACGCGTGGGCGTGGGAGGACGAGGCCGCCGGGAAGGTACGGGCCCGCGGCTTCCCGCGCCGCGGCGACGGCATCGCCGAGGACGAGGCCACGGGCGCCGCGGCGCTGGCCCTCACCCATGAGCTCGGCCGCGCCCTGGACATCCGCCAGGGCCGTGGCTCGCGGATCCGCACCCGTCCGCTCGCCGACGGAAGCGTCGAAGTCGGCGGCCGCGTAAGAGTGCTGAGGGGCCGGGCGGCGGAGGCGGGGGAAGACCCCACCGCGCCGTGAGGGGCGCGTCGGGCCGATGGCATGCTGTGCAGCGTGAACGGCCCTCGTATCGATCTGACCCTCGCCCCTGAGCTGCGCCTCTTCGCCCCCGCCGACCGGCGCGGCGCACGCGTGCCGCTCGTCACGGACGGCTCCTCCACGCTCGGCCACGTCGTCGAGTCCTTCGGCGTCCCGCTCACGGAGGCGGGCGAGATCCTCGTCGACGGCCGCCCCGTGACGGTCTCGCACATCCCCGCGGCCGGGGAGTCCGTCGAGGTGCGGGCGGTGGCCCGGCCGCAGGAGGTGCCGGGCGCGCCGCTGCGCTTCCTGCTCGACGTGCACCTGGGCACGCTCGCGCGCCGGCTCCGGCTGCTGGGCGTGGACGCCGCCTACGAGAGCGAGGACATCGGGGACGCGGCGCTGGCCGCGCTGTCGGCCGCCGAGCGCCGGGTGATGCTCTCGCGCGACCGCGGGCTGCTGCGGCGCCGGGAGATCTGGGCGGGCGCGTACGTCTACAGCGACAAGCCGGACGAGCAGCTGCGGGACGTCCTGGGCCGCTTCGCGCCCCGCCTCGCGCCGTGGACCCGCTGCACCAACTGCAACGGGCCGCTGCGCGACGCGGAGAAGGAGGCGGTGGGCGAGCACCTGGAGGACGGGACGCGCGCCACGTACGACGTGTTCGCGCAGTGCTCCGTCTGCGACCGCGTGTACTGGCGCGGGGCGCACCACGCGCGGCTGGAGGCGATCGTCGAGGGCGCGGTGCGGGAATTCGGGGCGGGGGCTTCTTCCCCTGCCGGCCCCCTCCCGTAACCGGGGGCTTCGCCCCGGTCCCCCCTTTTTCCGCGCTCCGCGTGGTGTCCTCACCCGCCGGACGGGCTGGAATCAGCCCGTGCCCATCGCGTAGGTGAGGCGGTGCAGTTGTTCGCGGTGGGGGGTGGCGGGGAGGTGATCCAGGTGCGCGCGGGCCTTCTCCACGTAGGACTCCAGGACCCCGGTGGCCGCCTCGACCGCGCCGAGCTCGTGGAGCAGGGCGGTCAGCCGGCCGCGCGCCCGCGCGCTGTGGGCGGCGCGGGCGAAGAGCCGGCGCAGCCGCCGGGCCTGGCGGGGGACGGCCCGGTCCACGGCCAGCAGCAGCGGTAGCGTCGGGCGGCCGTTGCGGAGGTCGCTGGAGAGCGGTTTGCCCGCGCCGCGCACGGTCTCGGCGTCCCGGTAGGGCAGCAGGTCGTCGCGCATCTGGAAGGCGACGCCCAGGGTCTCGCCGTAGACCGTGAGGGCGGCGGTGGTCTTCTCGTCCGCGCCGGAGAGCAGCGCCGCGGTGCGGCAGGTGGCGCTGAGCAGGGCGGCGGTCTTCATGGTCACCATGGCGAGGTAGGCGTCGAGCCCGCAGCCGAGGTCGCGGCGCAGCCGCTCCTCCAGGAGCTGGCCCCGGCAGATCTCCACCCCCGTGTGGCCCGCGAGGGCGATGATGTCCAGCAGCAGGCGCGGGGCGATGTCGTGCCGGTGGCACTCGGCGACCTCGGCGAACGAGCGGCACAGCAGGGCGTCCCCGGCCAGCAGCGCCTGTCCGGTGCCGTAACGGGCGTGCACGGAGGGGCGGCCGCGGCGCTCGGCGTCGCCGTCGATGAGGTCGTCGTGGACCAGGCTCGCGGTGTGGTGGCTCTCCAGCGCGGCGGCGACCGCCGCCGCCTGCGCGAGGTCGCCGTCGAGCGCCGCCACGCACAGCAGGAACAGGCGGGGGCGGAGCAGCTTGCCGTGCGGCAGCAGGGCGTAGCGCGCGAGGCCGTCCAGGGCGTCGTCGTCCCGGGGCCAGAGGTCCTGGACGCGGCTGGTGTAGTAACCGGAGAACACGACGGCCGGGGTCCTGCCGGTCGTGGGGGTTGGATCGAGGTTCACGGATCCTCGCGAGGTGCGGTGCGGAAGCGGGCACCGGGAGGCGTGCCCGGCGCTCCACCCTTCCAGCTCCGGGCGCGGGCCCACGCCTCCAACACGGGTGCCGCCCGGTTTTTGACGCGTTCCGGTGACGGGGCGCGGGAGCGGACACACCGCGGCCGTGCTGGACGGCCGGGGGCCCGGGGCGTGGCTAGGGTGTGCGCCATGCCTGCTCGTCCACCCGTTCTGCACGTGCGCGACGTGCACAAGTCCTACCGCGCCCGCCCCGTGCTGCGCGGCGTCTCCCTGGCCCTCGAACCCGGCACGCTGGCGGGGGTCGTCGGCGAGAACGGGGCGGGCAAGACCACGCTGCTGCGGATCCTGTCCGGGCAGCTGGCGGCGGACCGCGGCGAGGCGGTGGTCCGGGGGACGCTGGGGCACTGTCCCCAGGAGGCGGTGCTGAACGACTTCCTGACCGTGGCACAGCACCTGCGGTACTTCCAGGTCGCCTACGGTCTGCCGGACACCCGCCGGGCGGAGGAGCTGCTGGAGGAGCTGCGGTTCGGGGAGTACCGGAACACCCGGACGGGTGAACTGAGCGGCGGCACCCGGCAGAAGCTGAACCTGACGCTGGCCCTGATGCACGACCCCGACGTGCTGCTGCTGGACGAGCCGTACCAGGGCTTCGACTGGGAGACGTACCTGCGGTTCTGGCAGGTGGCGGGGCGGCTGCGGGAGCGGGGGCGGTGCGTGCTGGTGGTGTCGCACCTCGCCTGGGACACCGGGCGGCTGGACGTGCTGTACCGGCTGCGCGACGGCGCGGCGGGGCCGTGGCGGCCTGCCCCGGTGCCCGAACCCTCGTGCGGGGACCCGGCGGTGGCGGTGGGTGCGGGCCGGTGAGGCGGGCGTGGCGGCGGCTCACGACGGCGGTGGGCTTCGCGCTGCTGGAGCACGCGCGGAACCGGTTCGCGCTGGTCCTGGTGGTCTTCTACATCCCGTTCTGGCTGTCGATGGTGCACTGGTTCGTCGATTCGGCGCCCAGCCGCTTCCTGCTGCGCGCCACCGGGCGGACGGTGACGGTCGACGCCGGCCGGCTGACCATGATCTCCGGGGCGCTCAACGCCGTCACGCTGATCGTCGGCTTCATGATGTTCATGAGCACGTTCAAGTCGCTGGCCTTCGACCGGCGGCTGGCCCTGGCCGGCTTCCCCCGGGTCCCGCTGCTGGTGGCGAAGGTGGCCGCGCTGGTGCTGGCGTCGGCGGCCACCGCGGCGTACGCGACCGCGGTGATCTGCTGGTACTGGGATCCCGTGCGGCCCGTGCTGCTGGCGGCGGGGCTGTTCAGCGCGGCGGTCGGCTACGGCGGGATCGGGATCCTGCTCGGGGCGTTCCTGCGCCATGAGCTGGAGGGGATGTTCGTCATCATCATGACGAGCCTGCTGGACACGATGCTCCAGAACCCGGTCAGCAATCCGGGGGCGAGCAAGGACGGTGTGCAGTTGCTGCCGGAGTACGGGCCGACGCAGGTGAGCGTGGCCGCGGGCTTCTCGGGGACGGTGCCGTACGGGCATCTGCTGCTGGGGCCGCTGTGGTTCGCGGTGATGTGGCTGGCGGCGACGGCGGCCTTCGGGCTGCGCACCCGCAGCCATCTGCCGAAGGCACCGCCGGTGCCCGCGCCCGCGCCCGGCCGGGGCTGATCCGGTCCGGCCGGGGCGGGCGCGGTGCGGGTGGTCAGGCCCCGGGGGCGCCCTCGACCCAGATGACGGAGGCGGTCAGGCCGTCGACGCGCCAGCCGTCGGCGGTCCGCACGGCGGTGTAGTCGTAGTGGGCGCCGCCGACGAAGAGCGCTCCGGTGGTGCCGTCCTCGGCGGGGTGCGGGACGTGGGTGGCGTGGGCGTTGGCGCGCCCGGCGGCCCGGTCGCCGTCGACGGTGACGACGGGGTTGGTGACGAGGTGGTGGGTGCGGGCCCAGGCCCGCTTGGGCGCGCCGAGGAACTCGGACAGGCCCGCCGTGCCCCGGTGGACGCCGTTGGGCAGTTCCAGGCGGACGTCCTCGGTGAACAGCGAGCGGTACCACGTCTCGTCGTTCCGGCCGGGGTCGGTGCTGTCGAGGCCCGCGGCGAAGCGGTCGAGGAGGGTGGTGAGCGCGGCGTGGTCGGTGAGGGTCCGCGTGTCGCGGCGCAGTTCGGCGATCTCGTGGGCGAGGTCGGTCATGGGGAGCTCCTTGGGGTGGGGAGGCGGTGAGGGGGCGGGCCGTGGCCGGAAGCCGGGCGTCAGAGCGGGAGGAAGGCGTCCAGCTCCGGGTCGTGGGCGAGGACGAGGCCGGTGTGCACTTCGTAGAACCAGCCGTGCAGGCGCAGGGTCCCGGCGGCCACCCGCTCGGCGACGCCCGGGTAGGCGCGCAGCCGCTCCAGCTGGGCGCGGACGTTGCGCTGGGCGGCGGCGTGCGCGCCGGGGTCCTGGTCGTGGCCGTGGGCGCCGAGGCCGTCGGGCAGCTGGGTGGCGAGCCAGCCCGCGACGGCGGGGAGGGCGCTGAGGTCCTCGCCGCGGGCGCGGGCGCCGACGGCTCCGCAGTGCGAGTGGCCGCAGACGATGATGTCGGGGACGCCGAGGACGTCGAGGGCGTACTCGATGGTGGCGCACTCGCCGGTGGGGTGCCCGGTGTAGGCGGGCACGGCGTTGCCCGCGGTGCGGAGTTCGAAGAGGTCGCCGGGGCGGGCGCCGGTGATCAGCGAGGGGATCACCCGGGAGTCGGAGCAGGTCACGAAGAGGGCCGCGGGTGACTGCCCGGCGGCCAGCCGGCCGAACTCGGCGCGGTGGTGGCCGTGCTGGGCGATGCGGCGTCCGAGGGTGCGGGCGTGCTCGATGAAGGGCTGCATGGGCTTCCGGTGGGTGGGAGTGGGGTCGGGGTCGGGGCGGGTCCGAGGGGTCCGGCCGGCGCCGGGCGGTGGGGTGGCCGGGGAGCGCGGCCCCGCCCGCCGCGCCGGGTCCCGCCGGTGCCGGCCCGCTCCCGTCCGGGCGGGGTCCGGGCGGGGCGCGGGCGGGGTACGGGCGGCGTCGGTACGTGGTGCGGACGCGGTGCCGGCCGGCCGGAACGGGCGGGCCGGCGGCGTCCGTCAGGCCGCTCCGGCGGGCCGGCGCGGGCCGGGGACGACGGGCGGCAGCGGGGCGGCGGGCCCTTCGCCCGTACCCGCCCGGGAGGCCGCGCGGGCGGCGGCGAGGGCGGTGACGCGGCCGGCCGGGACCGGCACCTCGCGTTCCATGAGGCACTCCTCCACGAAGGCCAGGGCGCGCAGGTGGTACGAGCGCGCCGCCCAGCCGAGGCTGATGTTGTGCCCGGCGTTGGGCTGGCGGTCGAAGACGGCCCGCGGCGCGGCGCTCAGCAGGCGGCGCATGGAGGCGAGGGTCTCGTCGTCGTGGTGCCACCACCCCTCGTGCTCGGCGAAGGTGAAGCGGACCGGCACCCTCACCCGGGCGGCGAGGCGGGGGAACTCCTCCGCCCAGCGGCGGGCCTCGCCGGCCTCGCGCGGCGGCATGGGCGTCACCAGCGGCTTGGCGTGGCGGAAGGTGCCCGGCGGGTAGAGGCCGAGCTTGCCCCAGTGCAGGGGCCAGGTCTTCAGCCCGTGGAAGTCCTGGAACTGGCGTACGTCGACGGCGTAGCGGTGGCTGATGCCGGAGATGTCCAGGCCGATGAGGCCGGCCCCGCGGTCGTCGGCGGCGGCGTGCAGGGCGAGCTTGCCGCCGTAGGAGTGGGCCATGAGGAAGGTGCCCGCGCCGGTGTCGTGGGCGGCGGCGAACCCGTCCAGGGCCGCGTGCAGGATGTGGGACTGCTCGGCGAGGGTCTGGCCCTCGGGGAAGCGGGCCGCGGAGAGCCCGTAGCCGGGGCGGTCGACGGCGAGGACGGTGAAGCCCAGCCGGGCGCCGAGGGTCATCAGCGACTGGGTGGGGTGGGTCTGGCCGTGGAAGTAGCCGGCGCGCATGCCGCCGCCGTGCACCGCCACGACGAGGGCCCGCGGGGGCGTGTGCCGGGGCTCGATGAGCAGGCCCGACAGTGAGGTGCCGGCCGCGTCCAGGACGATGTCGCGCACGTCCGGGACGGTGGATTGGATCAGCTGTGTCATGTGGTGCGTACTCCAGTTGGTCCAGCGCCCGGATGACGGCATCGGGGCGGCGTGCGGGAACGGTCTCGGGGTCCGGCGGTCCGGCGGTCCGTCAGTCGATGCCGCGGAAGATGTGCGGCTCCGGTGTGGTGTCCTCGTCCTCACCGGCGAGGAGCACCCGGCCGGCGGCCTCGTGGAACAGGACGCGGTCGGCGGTGTCGGCGGGTCGGGTGGCGGTGTCGGTGATCGTCACTGGGCGCTCCCGGGGAGGTTCGTGGCCGGCGTGGGGTGGGTGACCAGGCGCAGCGCGGCGCGGCGGGCGCGGGCGCGCAGGGTGGCGCGGCGGGCGGGGCGTTCCTTGCGGCGGACGCGCGGGTGCGCGGCGTGCTGGTCGGGTGCGGGCACGGTGTCTCCTCGGTTCGGACGCGTGACGGGCGGGCCGGGTCGGACGCTGGTCGGGCGGTGGGCACGCGCGGACAGCGGCGGGAGCCCTGGCCGGTCTACCGGTCCGGGCTCCCGCCGCTGTCCGCTGTGCTGTTCGGTTGTGGGGCGGCGCGTCGGTGGCGGCCCCGGAAGGGCGCCCCGAACGCCGCGGACCCGGCGGCCGAGGGGGCCGCCGGGTCCGTCACCGGGGGTGTGGTCCGCGCGGGTGCGCGGTGTGAGCCTTCGGCCCGCGGGAGTGCTGTTCCCGCCGGCCGTGCGGCTTACTTGCCGTAGGGGCGGCGGGCGCGCTGCTCGCGCAGGCCGTCGGCCCACCAGCCGAGCTGGTCCAGCAGCGCCTTGGCGGCGCCGGCCGGGCCGGACTGGTCCTTGGGCTCGCCGTTCTCGTCGAACTGCTCCCAGGCCATGTGGAAGCTGACGGCGTCGCGGATGGTGACCGCGTGCAGCTCGGCGAAGATCGGGCGCAGCTGCTCGGCGGAGCGCAGGCCGCCGGCGAGGCCGCCGTAGGAGACGAAGCCGACCGGCTTGCCCTGCCACTGCGTGTAGTGCCAGTCGATCAGGCTCTTGAGCGAGGCCGGGAAGCTGTGGTTGTACTCCGGCGTGACGACGACGAAGGCGTCGGCCTGCTCCAGTCGCGGCGTGACCTTCGAGAGGGCCTCGACGACCTCGGCGGAGGGCTGCTGCGAGAGGACGTAGGGCAGCTCGTGGTCGGCGAGGTCGATGACGTCGACCTCGAAGTCGTCGCGCAGACCGGCCTGCTTGACGAACCAGTTCGCCACCGTCGGGCCGAAGCGGCCTTCGCGGACGCTGGCCACGATGACGGCGAGCTTCAGGGGCGCGGTGCTAGCGGACAAGATGTGCTCCTTCGGGTGGTGCGGAAATGCGGGTGACGGAAAAGCGGAAAGGCCATGGCCGGGGGGATTCGGTGGAGGTGGGATAAAGCCTCCACCGCCGCCCCCCGGTCAGGTCAAGCCAGGAGGGAAGAGTTGACAGGGAATTGTCGTTACCGTGTGTTTCACGCGGTGGTGCGGAGAGCGGCCAGGTAGGCCTCCTCCGACTGCGCGCCGGTGAAGGTGGGGCCGTTCTCGAAGAGGAGGACCGGTATCGCGCGGACGTTGCCGCGGCGTACGCGCTCCAGGCCGGCCCGCACCTCGTCGGCGCCCTCCGCGGGGTCCTCGCCGGTCCGCACGCCCGTCTCGTCGGCGAGGCGGGCGAGGACGGCGGGGTCGCTGATGTTCACGGCGTCCGTGAAGTAGGCCCGGAACAGCCGCTCGGCGAGCTCCTCGGCCTTCCCCTGGCCGGCGGCCAGGACGAGGTGGCGGTGGGCTTCGAGGGTGGCGGTGTGCACGGCGTTCTCGTAGTCCAGGACCAGCCCGTCGTGCGCGGCGTGTGCCGCCACCCGGGCGGTCTCGGCGCGCACGCCGCCGCCGAACTTGCGCTCCAGGGCGGCGAGGAGCGGCTCGCCCGCGGGCGACGCGTCCGGGTCGAGCTGGTAGGGGTGGAAGCGGACCTCCAGCTCACCGCCCTCGTCGCGGAAGCGGCGCGCGGCCCGGGCGAAGCGCGTGTAGCCGATGTAGGAGTGGGCGCAGATGATGTCGAGGACGATGTCGACGCGGCGGGGCGTGGGACGGTCGCTCACGGTGGTCATGGTTCCTTAGGGCCTTGGGGGTGTGACGGTACGGGCCGGTCCCGGCGGGGGCGTCAGGGACGCCCGGCCGTGGCCCGGGGGGCGGCCTGCGGGGCCGCGGGGGCGGTGCCGGTGTCCTTGGATCCCGTGCGCAGGAGCAGCAGGACGACGGCCACGGTGACGCCCAGCGCGCCCGCGGCGAGGTAGACGCCGTCGATGCCGAGCGGGCCGGTGACGGGCTGGCTCAGGGCCGGGGAGAGGAACTGGCCCAGGAACATGCAGGAGGTGACGCCGCCCATGACCCGGCCGCGGAGGGCGACGGGGGTGCGGGAGGCCAGCCAGGTGTTGAAGTTGGGGATCAGCAGTCCGACGCCGGAGCCGAGGACCACCAGGCCCACGAGGACCAGCGGGACGGCCGAGGTCGCGCCGATGGCGAGGAAGCCGGTGGCGAGCAGGGCGAAGGTGGCCACGGCCACCTGCTTGAAGCCGAACCGCTTGTTGATCTTCCCGTAGTTGAGCCCGACCAGGGCGTTGGCCAGGCTCATCAGGGCGATCGCGAGGCCGGCGCCGCTGGCCCCGATGCCGCCGATGTCCTCCAGGTAGAAGGGCAGCTGGGAGGGGACCAGGTAGAACATGACCTGGGAGATCAGGACCAGGGCGTAGATGCCGTAGGCCAGCTTCGGGAAGCGGGCGCCGGCGGCGTCGCCGGCCGCGCCGGGGGCCGTCGCCGTCCGGGGCGGTTCGACGACGAAGCGCAGGACGAGCAGGGTCAGCGGCATGGCCACCAGGTAGATCGCGAACGGGCCGCGCCAGTCGATGTCGGCCAGCACGCCGCCCAGCGAGAGGAAGGCCACGCCGCCGAAGCCCATGAAGCCGGCCTGGAGGCCCAGCACCCGCGAGCGGGACTCCCCGGGGTAGTGGTCGGTGACGAGTGTGGTGGTGGCGGTCATGATGCCGGCCACCGCGACGCCCAGCAGGAGCCGGCCGGCGAGTATCGCGTAGAGGTTGTCGAGCACCAGGCCGGAGCCGCCGGCGAAGCCGAACAGGCCGACGGAGGCGGACAGTACGGGCTTGCGGCCCACCCGGTCCACCAGCGTGCCCACCAGGGGCGCGCCCAGGGCGATCATCAGCGCGGGGACGGTGAGGACCATGCGGACCAGGAAGTCGGCGTTGTCCACGGAGGAGAAGTGCTTCTCCATCGCGGGCAGGGACGGCGCGATGATGGCGCCGGCCATGGTCGTGAGCATGCTGGACAGCAGCAGGGTGATCAGGAGCGGGCGCGAACCGGCCGGCTGCCGTGGCCGCTCCGCTCGCACGGTGTCGTTCGTATGGGTCACCACGGTTGGTCTCCTCTGTGTTTCCCGCCGCGCCCGCGCTCCCCCGGCCGGCCGGCTGCCGCGTCGCCCGGACGGTTCTCGGCGGCCGGCCGGTGGCCGGGGTCGGGTCGACGCCTGTTTCTTTTCATCGGTGTTGCGGAGCGGCCGGCCGCGCCTCCGGGAAAGGGAATTGCCCGGGCGCCGGGCCGCCTGCGGACCATATTCGCGGAACTTTTCGGTCCGTTCGGCCGGTCACCCCGGATTTGTCGCGGATCGGACAGAGGTTTCACTTCTTCCTGTGGCGATCCCGGATTTCCCGCCGTCCGGCGCCGGGGATCGGTCGGGGGCGTGCCGTCCGGGCCGGGCCGGTGCTCCGGTCCAGATGGAATCTCCAGGTCCGGAACCGCCGGCCGGCGGCGGTGCGCACCGCCCTGCCCGCGTAGTGCCCGCCGATGTCGAAGGGGGCGCGCGCCGGGGTGGTGGCGTGGTGGACGTGGACGGCGATCAGGTCCAGCCGGACGTCGGCCTCGTCGCCGTCCAGGGCGGTGGTGCGGGTGAGGCGGTCAGGCGGCGCCGGAGGGGCGCCGGTTCAGGACCGCTCCCCCGGGCCGGTCGGCCGGGTGCGCCAGCTGCGCGGGCCCGGGGACCGGTCGGTGCGCTCGTGGCGCCCCCAGCGGGCGGTGGCCCGGTAGTGCCGGGCCAGGTCGTCGGGCTCGGTGCCGGCCGTGGCCGTGACCGCGAGGAGCACGGCCGTGAGCGCGGCCAGCTCCTCGGGGCCGGCGTGGCCCTTCTCGACGCGGATGAGGGGATCGGTGATGCTCATGGGTGCCTCCGGCACTGCGGTCAGGGCGCGGTCGGTACGGTCACTGCGGCGGGTTGCCGTGCTTGCGCGAGGGCAGGTCGGCGTGCTTGCCGCGCAGCATGGCCAGCGAGCGGATGAGCACCTGGCGGGTCTCGCCGGGGTCGATGACGTCGTCGACCAGGCCGCGCTCGGCGGCGTAGTACGGGTGCATCAGCTCGGCCTTGTACTCCTTGATCTTCTGCTGCCGGACCGCCTCGGGGTCGTCGGAGCCGTTGATCTCGCGCCGGAAGATGACGTTGGCGGCGCCCTCGGCGCCCATGACGGCGATCTCGTTGCTGGGCCAGGCGAGGGCCAGGTCGGCGCCGATGGAACGGGAGTCCATGACGATGTAGGCGCCGCCGTAGGCCTTGCGCAGGACCAGGGAGATCCGCGGGACGGTGGCGTTGCAGTAGGCGTAGAGCAGCTTGGCGCCGCGGCGGATGATGCCGTTGTGCTCCTGGTCGACGCCGGGCAGGAAACCGGGCACGTCGACGAGGGTGACCAGCGGGATGTTGAAGGCGTCGCAGAACTGGACGAAGCGGGCCGCCTTCTCGCTGGACTCGATGTCCAGCACACCGGCGTACGAGGCGGGCTGGTTGGCGACGATGCCGACGACGTGGCCGTCGAGGCGGGCCAGGGCGCAGACGATGTTGGTGGCCCAGGCCGGGTGGATCTCGAAGTACTCGGCGTCGTCGACGATCTCCTCGATGACCGAGCGGATGTCGTAGCTGCGGCCCGGGTCGTCGGGGACGAGGTCGAGGAGCGCCTCGGTGCGCCGGTCGGCCGGGTCCTGGCCGGGCGTCGCGGGCGGCAGCTCGCGGTTGTTGGCGGGCAGCAGGGAGAGCAGGAAGCGCACGTCCTCCAGGCAGCTCTCCTCGTCGTCGTAGGCGAAGTGGGAGACACCCGAGGTCGCGGAGTGGACGTCGGCGCCGCCGAGGCCGTTCTGGCTGATCTCCTCACCGGTGACGGCGCGGACGACGTCGGGGCCGGTGATGAACATCTGGGAGGTCTCGCGGACCATGAAGACGAAGTCGGTCAGCGCCGGGCTGTAGGCCGCGCCGCCCGCGCAGGGGCCGAGCATCACGGAGATCTGCGGGATGACGCCGGAGGCCTTGGTGTTGCGCTGGAAGATGCCGCCGTAACCGGCGAGCGCCGAGACGCCCTCCTGGATACGGGCGCCGGCACCGTCGTTGAGCGAGACGAGCGGCGCCCCGGCGGCGAGCGCCATGTCCATGATCTTGTGGATCTTGGTGGCGTGGGCCTCGCCCAGCGCGCCGCCGAAGATCCGGAAGTCATGGGCGTAGACGAACACGGTCCGGCCGTGGACCGTGCCCCAGCCGGTGATCACACCGTCGGTGTAGGGCTTCTTGTTCTCCAGGCCGAAGCCGCTGGCGCGGTGCCGGCGGAGCGGCTCCACCTCGGTGAAGGAGCCCTCGTCCAGGAGGAGGGCGATGCGCTCACGGGCCGTCAGCTTGCCCTTGGCGTGCTGGCGTTCGGTGGCGGCGGGGTCGGGGCCCTCGTGGACCTCGTCCCTGATGAGGTTCAGTTCCTCGACGCGTTCGCGCAGGGTCCACTCGCGCGGGTGGTCCACCTGGTTCGGCGTGGTCTTTCCTGCGACAGGCATGGGATCTCGCTTCCGGAGGAGGTGGTCAGAGGGCCGGGCCGGCGTCGGCCCGTACGTCCGGGGCGGCGGCGCCCGGCAGGAGGGCCCGGGCCGGCAGCCGGCGCACGGTGGTGGTGACGGGCGGGTCGCCCAGGAGGGCGGCGGCCGCGTGGTGGCGGGGGCCGCCGGGGATGTCCAGGAGGGTCCAGCCCGCCGGGCGGCGGGCCGGGTCGGCGCCGAGGTAGTCGGCGGCGGGGCTGCGGCCGAGGCCGGTGCCGAGGCCCTTGAGGAAGGCCTCCTTACGGGTCCACAGCTGCCCGAAGGCGGCCTGGCGGTCCGGCGGGGGCAGCGCGTCGAGCTCCTCGCGCTCCTGCGCGTGCAGGGCGGGGGTGCAGACCGCGACCGTCTGGGGCCGGGGCAGCCGCTCCACGTCCACGCCGACCGTACGGCCGGCCACGCCCACCAGGACCATGCCGTGGCTGTGGGAGAGGGAGAAGTGCAGCGGCGGATCCGGGTGGGCGACGGCGGGTCTGCCGTGCGTCCCCTGGCAGCCGGGGCAGGGTTCGCGGACGAAGGTCACGTCCTGGGGCGGCCGGCCCAGATAGGCCCCGAGCAGCCGGCGCAGCGCGATGTGCGCGGTGGCGTAGGTGGCCGCGTCGGAGGGCCGGATGAAGGAGGCGGTGCGCTTGCGCTCGGCCGCGTCCAGCTCGGAGGTGTCCAGCCGGTCGCGCACCGTGTCCGGCCCCGGGGTGGCGATCAGCCACAGGTCGAGCCGGTCCTGTCCGACCACCGTCGGGGCGGGGGCGGTGGCGGTGGCCGTCATACCGTGGCCGCGGGCGCCGCGGACCGCTGGGAGGGGCCGTCCCCGGGGCCGAGCTGCCGGGCCAGGCAGTCGACGAGCTCGGCGGCGCTGTTGGCGCGCAGCAGCGACTGGAGCCTGAGCTCCACGCCGAGGGCCGCCTCCATCCGGGCCTGGAGCTCCATGCCGTTGATGGAGCCCACGCCCAGGCTGTTCATGGGCCGCCCGGTGGTGTCGACGCTCTCGGGGGCGACGCCCAGCACCCGGCCGATCTCCTGGCGCACGTAGGCGTCCAGGATCCGGGAGCGCTCGGCGTAGTCGGAGCGGGCCAGGACGGCGAGGTCCGGCACGGTCACCGGGGCGTCCTCGGCGGCCTCCAGGTCGAACGCGAAGGCCTCGTCGAAGTCGACGTCGAACTCCGGATCGTAGTCGAGGCCGAGGGCGAACGAGTCCCAGTCGTAGGTGTTCTGGTACGTGCTCATGGGTCTCCCAAACTGCGGAAGGGGCGGAACGGACATGGCGAAGGGGGCCGGCAGGGCCGGTGGCGGATGCCTCAGCGGGTGGGCCGGGACCGGCGCGCCACTCCGGTGAGGGCGACCAGCAGGCCGGCCAGGCCGACGGCGGTCACCAGCCACATCGCGGGCCGGTAGGCGGCCATGGCCTCCTGCGGGGAGGCGCCGGCGGGCGCCTCGTTCGCCGCGAGGAGGGCGGCGGTCGCGGCGACCATCAGGGCGGCGCCGAGCTGGACGGCCGTCTGGTAGGCGCCGCCCGCCTCACCGCGCCGCTCGGGCGGGAAGCCCGAGACGGCCTGCATGTTGAGGGCCGCGAAGGAGGCGACGAAGCCCGCCCCGACCAGCAGCATGGTCGGCAGGATGTCGGTGACGTAGTCCGGGGAGGCGGGCAGCCGCAGGTAGAGGGCGTAGCCGGCCAGCGGGGCGAGGGCGCCGGCGGCGATCAGCCGGGGGGTGCCGAAGCGGCGTACGAGCCGTCCGGAGGCCAGCGCGGTGACGGCCAGGGGCAGGCTCGCCGGGAGGATGGCCAGCGCCGTCCGCATCGGCCCGTAGTCCAGCACGGTGCGGGTCTGGAAGGTGACGACGAACAGCAGGCCCAGGTAGGAGCCGTTGAGGCAGGCGGCGCCGAGCGCCGAGCGCAGCATGGTGCGCTCCGTCAGGACGGCGGGGCGGATCAGGGGCCGGTCGGTGGTGCGCTCGATCCAGAGGAACGCGCCGAGGAGCACCGCGGTCGCGGCCAGCGGCACGAGGGTGCGCGCGTCGCCGAGTCCGTGGTGGGGCAGGCCGGAGAGGGCGTACACCAGGGAGCTCAGGGCGGCCAGCAGGGTGGTGGCGCCCGCGAGGTCGTAGCGGCGCGGCGTGGTGGTGTCCGCGGGCGGGTCGGCGGGCACGAGGCGCAGGCAGAAGACGAAGAGGAGCAGGACCACGGGGGCCGGGAAGAGGAAGGTCAGGCGCCAGCTGACGGTGGTCAGGGCGCCGGAGAGGAGCAGCCCGGCGGTGAAGCCGCTGGCCCCGGCCAGGGTGTAGACGGAGACGGCGCGGTCGCGTTCGCGGCCCTCGGGGAAGGCGGTGGCGAGGATGGCCAGGCCGGTGGGTGCCGTCAGGGCGGCGCAGAAGCCCTTGACGAACCGGGTGGCGATCAGCACCGCCGGGTCGCCGGTCAGGGCGGCGACGAGGGAGGCGGCCGCGAAGGCGAGCAGCGCGACGAGGTACATGCGGCGCCGGCCGAGGTGGGTGACGACGCGGGCGCCGAAGAGCATCAGGGCGCCGAAGCCGAGGGCGAAGCCGCTCATCGTCCACTGCGCGGTGGTGGCGGCCAGGCCGAGGTCGTCACCGATCGAGGGCAGGGCCACGACGGCCACGGACACCTCGAGGGCGTCGATGAGCATGTTGCCGGCGAGGACCAGCAGGAGGCCCCACAGGCGGGGGCTCCACCGGTCGGAGGGCGCCGCGGCGACGGGGAAGGGGAGGGTCGACGAGCGGTTCATGGTCCTTTTCCGAAACCCTGTGGGAAAGAAGGAAAGAGGGCGGGGCGGGGGAACGGGCGGGGGGCCGGCCGCAGGGGGATGCGGCCGGCCCCGCCGGTTGCGCGCCGGGCGCGCGGGCGCCCGAGGGGCCGGGGAGCGCCCTGGCGTGCCCTGGGGTGACGGCTCAGCCGAGGAGCGTGCCGCCGGTGGCGTCGAGGAAGGCGCCGGTGATCCAGCGGGCGTCGTCGGTGGCCAGGAAGGCGACGACGTCGGCGACGTCCTGCGGCTCGCCGACCCGGTTGAAGGCGGACAGGGCCGCCATCTGGTCGACGACCTCGGGGATGTCGAACGCCGGGTTGCCGTTGCGGGTGATGCCCGGGGCGACGCTGTTGATGGTGATGTTGCGCGGGCCCAGGAGCTTGGCGAAGTGCAGGGCGAGCTGCTCGACGGCGCCCTTGGTCATCGCGTAGGCGATCTCCTCGGGGTTGGCCACCTTGGTGAGGCCGGAGGAGATGTTGATGATGCGGCCGCCGCTCGGCATGTTCTTCAGGGCGCGCTGGATGATGAAGAACGGCGCCTTGGCGTTGACCGCGTAGAGGCGGTCGAACTGCTCCGGGGTGGTGTCCTCGGCCGCGACGCCGCCCATGACGCCGGCGTTGTTGACGAGGATGTTCAGCTCGGTGGAGCCGGTGCGGTCCTTCAGGCCCTGCTCCAGGCCGAGGAACAGCTCGTGGACGTCGCCGGTGACGCCCAGTTCGGCACGGATCGCGAAGGCGCGGCCGCCGTCCTTCTCGATGGTGGCGACGACGTCCTCGGCCGCCTCCTTGCCGTTGGTGTAGTGGACGGCGACGAGCGCGCCTTCCCGTGCCAGCCGGATCGCGGTGGCGCGGCCCATGCCGCGGCTGGAACCGGTGACGAGCGCGGTCTTGCCGTTGAGCCTGCCCATGGCGGTACTCCTGTCGGTCACTGAAGCTTCGGTCACTGAAGCTGAGGGTGCTGATGCGGGTGCGGGTGCGGCGGTGGGTGCCGCGGCGAGCAGCGCCGGGTCGCCGAACCAGCGGGTGAGGGCCGTGGTGAGGCCGGTGAGGTCCGCGTGGCCGTCGGTGGCCGCCCAGACCACGTGTCCGTCGGGGCGCACCAGGAGCGCGTCGGTCCCCTCGGGCCACTCCTCCGGGCGCACGGTCGCCCGTTCGCCGGCCACCACGGTGGCGCCGACGGTGCGGACGAGCGAGGACCAGGGCTCCGCGGTGGCGGCGAACCGGGCCCCGCCCGTGAGGTCCAGGAGCAGGCCCTTGCCGGTGCGCAGCAGGGAGGTGGTGGTGGCGGGTCCGCCGGCGGTCTCCAGCGGCCGGTGCGGCAGCCGGGCGCCGAGCAGCGGGTGGGTGCCCTCCGCCACGTCGTAGCGGACGTCGAGCCCGGAGACCATGCCGGCGAGGTGGGTGCGGACGCCTTCGTCCGCGATCAGCTCGGCCAGCACCTCGCGGGCGGCCTCGACCTCGCCGCCGCCGAGCAGCAGCAGGGCCTGTGCCTGGATGTTGCTCAGGGTGCGGCGGCCGACGGCGTGGCGCTCGCTGTGGTAGCTGTCCAGGAGCCCGTCGGGGCCCCGGCCGGCGACCTGGGCGGCCAGCTTCCAGCCGAGGTTGACGGCGTCCTGGAGGCCGAGGTTGAGGGCCTGCCCGCCGATCGGCATCTGCTGGTGGGCGGCGTCGCCGGCGAGGAAGAGCCGGTAGTCCCGGTAGGTCGCCGCCTGACGGGAGCCGTCGGTGAAGGCGTTGACCCACAGCGGGGTGCCCGAGCCGATGTCCTCGCCGGTGACGCGCCGCCAGGCGCCGACGATCTCGGCGAAGTCGAGGTCGCCGGTGCGGGGCCCGTCCTCGCGGTCGAACTCGCAGACCATGACGCGGGTGACGCCGTCGGGCCGGCGGGCGGCGATGGCGAGGCCCCCGGGCAGCCGCTGGAAGCGGCGCGCGGGGATGTCGATGCCCGCGACGTCGGCGCGCAGCAGCTCACGGGTGGCGACGGTGCCGGGGAAGTCGAAGCCGCCCAGGGCGCGGACCGCGCTGTCCTCGCCGTCACAGCCGACCAGGCACTTGGCGCGCAGGTGGACGGTGCCGTCGGGGCCCTCGACCTCGGCGCCGGCGTAGTCCCCGGTGATGTCCAGGGCACGCAGCCGGTGGCCGCGCAGGACGACCGCGCCGAGGCCGGTCGCCCACTCCTGGAGCAGTTCCTCGGTGCGGATCTGCGGGACCTTCCACTGCCCCGGGTGAGGGCTGGGAAGGGTGAGGTCGAGGGGGATGCCGCCGAAGTGGCCCATGGTCTCGCCGGGTACGGTGCCGAGCTTCTCCAGCAGGCCCCGGCTGTCGAGGATCTCCATGGTGCGGGCGTGCAGGGTGGTGGCCCGCGATGCGGTGCTGGGCTCGGTGCGCTGCTCGACGACGATGACGTCCGCGCCGGCGAGCCGGAGCTCGCCGGCGAGCATCAGTCCCACGGGCCCCGCACCGACCACGATCACCTGGGTTTCGGTGAAGGGGTGGTCGGCCATGGTCAGCGCTGCTGCTCGGCGTGGGCCTTGGCGTGGTTCAGCGTCGCGGTGCTGTTGGTGCTCAGGGCGGTGTGGACGTAGGCCCTGGCCTCGGCGACACCGGCGTCCGGACCGAGGATCTTGGTGATGTTCTCGGTGTTGAGGGTGACGGTGTGCTGGGAGGAGGCCGCGACGCCGTCCTCGTTCTCGGCGAACGTCCAGTAGCCGGTGTGCAGCGTCATGAGCGCCGGCAGGGTGACCTGCTTGTAGGCGATCTTGTGGCTGGGGAAGGTGACCCGGTAGGACTTGGTGGTGTGGGTCGAGCCGTCCTTGGCGCGGGTGTCCATCTCCAGGCTCTGGAGCCCGGGGGTGTCCTCCTCCAGCCGGACGGTGGCCACGTGCGGGAGGCGCTCGGACCACAGGTGCGCCTCGTTGATGAAGTCGTAGACGTCCTTGGCCGAGCCGTTGATCTGGACGGTGTCCTCGAAGGAGAAGGTCACCTCCTCGGCGGCGTGGGCGAGTTCGACGTTGCTCTTCAGCGCGGCGAGCTCGGAGCGCGAGTTGCGGTCGACGGCCTCGTCGATCCACGCCAGCGACTCGGGGGCCTCGTCGACGGCGGTGTAGTCGTGCAGCAGCCGGACCCGGGAGGTGCCCTCGGAGAGCGGCTCGATGATCCAGGTGCCGCCCATGGTGGCGACCGGCGGGGTGGAGACCTCCTGGCGGAAGGTGATGCGCAGGGCCTCGGGGTCCAGCGTGCGGCGGCTGGTCCAGTTCTTGGGCTCGCCGTTGGCGGTGGCCCAGATGCGGATGCGCTCGGTGTTCTCGCCCTGCTCCAGGTGGTCGACGTAGATGGTGGGCGGGAAGATGCGCGGCCAGTTCGCGACGTCGGCGATCAGGCGGTAGACGGCGGCGGCCGGGGCCGAGACGGTGATCTCGTGCTCCACCTCACGCAGCGGGGACTGCGGCATGTCCGGAACTCCTTGGTGTGTGCCAGTCGGTGGCGGGTCGGTCGGAACGGTGTTTGCGGAGCGGCGTGGCTCTAGAAGTTGCCGAGGCCGCCGCAGACGTTGAGGGCCTGCGCGGTGATGGAGGCCGCGGTGTCGGAGGCGAGGTAACCGACCAGGCCGGCGACCTCCTCCGGGGTGGAGTAGCGGCCGAGCGGGATCTTCGACTGGAACTTCTGGAGGATCGCGTCCTCGGTGGCGTCGTAGGCGGCGGCGTAGCCCTGGCGGACGCGCTGGGCCATCGGCGTCTCGACGTAGCCGGGGCAGACGGCGTTCACGGTGATGCCGGTCGGGGCGAGCTCGTTGCCCAGGGCCTTGGTGAAGCCGACGACGCCGTGCTTGGAGGCGGAGTACGGGGCGCCCAGGACGACACCCTGCTTGCCGGCGGTCGAGGCGATGTTGATGATGCGGCCGCGGTCCTTGTTGCGCAGGCCACCGGTGGTGAGAACCTCGCGGGTGAGGCGGAAGACGCTGTTGAGGTTGGTGTCGATGACGTCGTGCCACAGCTCGTCGTCGATGTCGGCCGTGACGCCGCCGCCGCTGCGGCCGGCGTTGTTGACCAGGACGTCGACGGTGCCGAAGCGGTCGACGGCGGCCTGGACGAAGGCGCGGGCGTCCTCGGTGGAACGGACGTCGAGGGTGGTGCCGTCGACGTCGAGGCCCTCGGCCTGGAGCTGCTTGACGGTCTCGGCGACGTTGTCGGCGTTGCGGGCGCCGATGAAGACCTGGTGGTTCTGCGAGGCCAGCAGGCGGGCGACGGCGAGGCCGATGCCGCTGGTGCCGCCGGTAACGAGAGCGACGCGAGGGGTGCTGGTCATGGGGTGCTGCTCCTGAGGTGTCGAAGTCGTGGGTGCCGGGTGGTGTGCCCGGGAGGGGCGGGCGCCGTGGTCCGGGGGTGGCCCGTGGCCACGGCGCCCGCGGGGAGGGGCCGTACGCCGGCCGGGAAGGGCGGCCTGCGTACGGCCCCGCCGGGGGGGGTCAGACGCCGACGGCGTCCTTCAGCAGGGCGTTGACGGTGGCGACGAGGGCGCGCGGGGTGCGGTTCTCGGCGAGGGTGTCGTCGTCGAAGGAGACGCCGTACTCGCGCTCGATGCGGCCGCCGGTCTCCAGCAGCGCCAGCGACTCGTAGCCGAGCTCCTCGAAGTCGGTGTCGAGGATGTCGCTGTCGAGGTCGACGCCCTCGTCGGCGCCGGCGCCCTCGAGGAGGATGCGCTTGAGGTCGTCGATGGTGAATTCCTGGGACATGCCGGTCCTTTCACAGATGTTTCGGTGCCGCCGGGCGGCGGTCCGGAAAAGAAGGGGGGTGCGCCCGCCGCGGCCCTCCGAGCGGGGGTACGAGGGCCGCGGCGGACGCGGGTCCGCCGGGCTAGTCCGCGGCGCGGACGACGACGGCGGAGTTGAAGCCGCCGTAGCCGCGGGCGAGGACCAGGGCGGCGCGCACGGGAGCCGGGCGGGCCGTACCGGTGACCAGGTCGATGTCGTACTCGGGAGAGAGCGTGACGTTGGTGGTGGGCGGGATCAGGCCCTCGCGCATGGCCAGCACCGCGGCGACGACGTCCACCGGCGCGGCGCCGGAGTACAGGCGGCCGGTCATCGTCTTGGGGGCGGTGACCGGGACCCGGCCGGGGCCGAAGACGGCGCTGATGGCGTCGGCCTCGATGCGGTCCAGCTCCGGGGTGCCGGCGGCGTCGGCGAAGACGACGTCGATGTCGCCCGCCTCCAGGCCCGCGTCGGCCAGCGCTGCCTCGATGGCGCGGCGCAGGCCGGGCTCACGGCCGCTGCCGGGCTTCGGGTCGAAGGTCGCGCCGTAACCGGCGATCTCACCGTAGATGTTGGTGGCGCCGCGGCCGCGGGCGGCCTCCGCGTCCTCCAGGATGAGCAGGGCGCCGCCCTCGCCGGGCACGTAGCCGTTGGCGTCGGGGTCGAAGGGGAGGTAGGCCCGCTCCGGGTTCTCGTCCGTGCTCATCAGGCCGCCGGCGAGCTGGGCGACCCAGCCCCAGGGGCAGATGGAGGCGTCGAAGCCGCCGGAGAAGATGAGCTTGCTGCCCTTGCGGATCTGCCGGCGGGCCTGGGCGATGGCGTCGAGGCCGCCCGCCTGGTCGCTGACGACGACGCCGCTGGGGCCCCGCATGCCGTTGCGGATGGAGATCTGGCCGCTGTTGACCGCGTAGAACCAGGCGAAGGACTGGTAGGCGGAGACGTACTGGCTGCCCTGGCCCCACAGCTTCTTGAGCTCGTTCTGGCCGAACTCGAAGCCGCCGGAGGCGCTGGCGGTGACGACGCCCATGTCGAACTCGGGGATGTCGCCGGGCTTGACGCCGGCGTCCTCGAAGGCGCAGTCGGCGGCGACGAGCGCGAGCCGCGTCATGCGGTCGGTCTGCGGGATCAGCCTGCTGGGCAGGTGGTCCTCGGCGGTGAAGTCGTGGATCTCACCGGCCAGCTTGGACGGGTACTGCGCGGCGTCGAAGCGGGTGACGGGGCCGATCGCGTTCTTGCCGACGCGGGTGGCGGCCCAGTAGTCGTCCACGCCCAGGCCGTTGGGGGTGGCGACGCCGATGCCGGTGATGACTACCTTGGCGGTCACGCCAGGCTCCTTTCGGGACGGGCCAGGACCATGGCGCTCTGGAATCCGCCGAAGCCGCTGCCCACGGTCAGTACGGCGTCGGTGGTGTGCTCCCGGGCGGTGAGCGGGACGTAGTCCAGGTCGCACTCGGGGTCCGGGGTGTGCAGGTTCGCGGTGGGCGGCACCACGTTGTTCTCCATCGCCAGCACGGAGGCGGCGATCTCGATCGAGCCGATGGCGCCGAGCGAGTGGCCGACCATGGACTTGATGGAGCTGACCGGGGTGCGGTACGCGTGGTCGCCGAGGCTCAGCTTGAACGCGGCCGTCTCGTGGCGGTCGTTCTGCTTGGTGCCCGAGCCGTGCGCGTTGATGTAGTCGATGCCCTCGGGGTTCATCCGGGCCTCGTCCAGGGCGACCTTGATGGCCTCGGCCATCTCCCGGCCGTCGGGGCGCAGGCCCGTCATGTGGAAGGCGTTGCAGCGCGAGGCGTAGCCGGCGATCTCGGCGTAGATGCGGGCGCCGCGCTTGCGGGCGCTCTCCAGCTCCTCCAGGACGAAGCAGGCGGAGCCCTCGCCCAGGACGAAGCCGTTGCGGGTGCCGTCGAACGGCCGCGAGGCGTGCTCGGGGTCGTCGTTGCGCGGCGTGGTGGCCTTGATCGCGTCGAAGCAGGCCATGGTGATCGGCGAGATCGGGGCGTCCGTCGCGCCGGTGATCATCACATCGGCGGTGCCCTCGCGGATGAGCTCGACGGCGTGGCCGACGGAGTCGATGCCGGAGGTGCAGCCCGTGGAGACCACGGTGGCCGGGCCCTCGGCGCCGGTCGCCCAGGCGACCTCGGCGGCGAACGAGCTGGGCACGAAGTGGTTGTAGAGGTGCTGCGGGGTGTACTTGTGGTCGACGAGGTCCAGCCGGCCGCCGTCGCTGACGACGCGGTACTCGTTGTCCAGGCCGGTGGTGGCGCCGACCGCGCTGCCGATGGTGACACCGGTGCGGTACGGGTCGAGGCCGGCCAGGTCCAGGCCGCTGTCGGCCAGGGCCTCGCGGGCGGTGACGACGCCGAACTGTGCGGCGCGGTCCATCCGCCGGATCTCCTGCGGGCTCAGACCGTGCAGCTCGGGGTCGAAGTCCGCCTCGGCGGCGACCTTGGAGCGGAACGGCGAGGGGTCGAAGAACGTGATCCCCCGCGTGGCCGTGCGGCCCTCGCTCAGCAGGCTCCAGAAGTTCTTGGTACCGATACCACCCGGTGCCAGCACTCCGATTCCAGTGATTACTACCCGGCGCCCCACTAGAGGTCGCCTCCCCTCGTGTCGTCCGTCAGGTGGTCGGTCGGCTTCACTTGGCTGCCGTCCAGTCGTAGAAGCGGGTGGCCATGGCGTCCTTCGGCGACCGCCAGGTCGCCGGGTCGTAGGCCTGGATGAACGGCTTGAGGTCCTCGCTGATCCCGACGAAGCGCGGGTCGGACTTGGCCTCCTCGATGAGCTCGCCGCCGTTGTCCGTGTCGAAGTCCTGGAGGTGGAAGTACAGGCCGCGGTAGGAGAACAGCTGACGGCGCCTGGTGCCCATGCGGTGCGGCATCTCGGTGGCGTCGAAGTCACCGAAGAGCTTGGCTACGTCGACGCTGTGGCCGGGGTCCATACGGGCCACGATCAGGGTGCTGTGCATGGTGGTTCTCTCTCTTCGGGAAGCGGTTTCGGGAAGAAGAAGCGTGGGACCGGCCGGTCAGCGGCCGGTGCGGTAGAGACGCAGGAAGTCCTCGACGCCCTGGGCGACGAGCACGGCGGTGTGCTCCTCGGCCAGCGGCAGGGCGCCGTGGAAGGACGCCTGGACGACCGCGAGGGTGGTCAGCTGGACGAAGCGGACGGCGGCGCGGTCGGCGTCGTCGATGTCCAGCAGGCCGGAGTCGGCCACCGCGCGCAGGCGGTGGGCGAGGTCGGACTGCGCCTGGCGGGGGCCCGCCGTCTGCCACTTCTCGGGCACTCCGGCGGGCAGTTCGGTGATCTCCGCGGCGAGGTGCCGGACGATCGCGAAGTGCTCGGGGAAGGCGTCCAGGGCGGACAGCCAGGCGTGGGCGAGGTCGGTGAGCTCCGTGCCCAGGTCGACCGACTCCCCCGGGCCGGGCCTGGCGACGGCCACGTCGGCCAGATGGGCGGCGACGGAGGCCGAGGAGTCCAGGAGGACGGACAGCAGCAGCTGCCCGGTGTCCCCGGCACAGGCGCGTACCTCGTCCTGGCTCACGCCCGCGGACGCGGCGATCGCCTCGGCCGTGGTGCGCTGCCAGCCCTGGCGGGCGAGGAGGGCGCGGGCGGCCCGTGCGACGGCCTGCCGCTCCGCTGCCGTGGGCACGGCGGCGGTCGTGTCGGGTGCGGCGTCGGGGGTGGACGTCATGGCGGTCTCCGGGGGTACGGGGCGGGGTGCTCGGGTCTCGGGCGCGTCAGACGCGGGCCTCGCCGAACCAGCGCTCCAGGGCCATGGGCAGGTCGTGGTGGCTGCCCGGCGCGGCCCAGGCGACGTAGCCGTCGGGGCGCACCAGGACGGCGGCGGTGCCCTCCAGCGGGTGGCCGGCCGGCACGCCGTGCGGCGCGGCGGTGACGATGTCGATGCGGTCGGAGAAGCCGGCGGCGCGGGCGCGCAGCGTGGCGTTGTCCTCCAGGTCCAGCAGCAGGCCGCGGCCGGCGTGCAGGAGCTCGGTGCTGGAGGTCTTGCGGTCGGGCGTGACCAGCTCCAGGCGCGGCATGCGCTTGCCCAGGAGCGGGTGGTCGCCGCGGCCGACGTTGTAGCTGATCTCCAGGCCGCTGACCATGCCGGCCAGGTGACGGCTGACCGGCTCGTAGGCGATGAGCTCGTTGAGCACGTCGCGCAGCGGCTGGACCTCCGGGCCGGAGAGGAAGAGCAGGCCCTGGGCGCGGGTGTTCATCAGCAGGCGCCGGCCCACCGGGTGGCGCTCGTCGTGGTAGGTGTCGAGCAGCGACTCCGGGGACCGGCCGCTCACGACCGCGGCGAGCTTCCAGCCGAGGTTGACCGCGTCCTGGATGCTGGTGTTCATGCCCTGGCCGCCGGCGGGCAGGTGGATGTGGGCGGCGTCGCCGGCCAGGATGACCCGGCCGCGCCGGTACTCGGTGACCTGGCGGGTCGCGTCGCCGAAGGAGGAGACCCACTCCGCCTCGGCGTGCGAGATGTCGGTGCCGGTCAGGCGCTGCCAGGCGGCGGCGACCTCCTCGAAGGAGGGCGGCGTGGTGCGCCGCTGCGGCGGGGTGCCGCGCTCGCAGACGATGATGCGGGTGGTGCCGCCGGGCAGCGGGCCGACCATCACCATGCCGCCGGGCAGGGTCTCACCGATCATGCGCGGTTCGAGGTCGACGCCGCGGATGTCGGCGAGGAACATCTCCAGGGTGGCCCCGGTGCCCGGGAAGTCGAAGCCGGCCGCCTTGCGGATGAGGCTGCGGCCGCCGTCACAGCCGATCAGGTAGCGGGCGGTGAGGGTGTGGACGCCCTCGGGGCCGCGGACCTCGACGGCGACGTGGTCGCCCTCGTCGGTGAAGGAGAGCACCTCGTGGCTGCGCCGCAGGTCGGTGCCCAGCTCGGTGACCCACTCCTCCAGCACGGTCTCGGTGTGCGACTGCGGGATGGACTTGGCCGCCTGCTGCGCGCCCTCCAGCACCGCGAAGTCGACCGGCAGGCCGCCGAAGTGGCCCTGGTTGCTGGTCTCGATGTCACCGAAGCGGGAGAGCAGCCCGCGCTGGTCGAAGATCTCCATGGTGCGGGCGGTGAAGCCCAGTCCACGGGACTCCCCCGTGCGCTTCGGCAGCTTCTCCAGGACGATGACCTCCACTCCCGCGAGCCGCAGTTCACCGGCGAGCATGAGCCCGGCCGGACCGGCGCCCGCGATTATCACGGCAGCGTCCATGGACCTCTCCTTGGGTGTGAATATTCCTTCGAGGGGGCCGCGTCGGCGGCCGGATGAAAATGCAGCGCCCGAAGGCCGGTGCAACCGGCCGCGCAAACAGTTCGGTGACGCTGGTAAAGAGCTTCTTCGTTTTCCTCGTCCGGAGTCAAGGTGCCTTGATCCAGGTTTTCGTGAGGAAATGTCAGAGCCTTGCAAGATCCGCACCAGGGATGGGTGACGGGGACATATCAGCAGGTGAGAAGCGTTTCTTGGCCCTGCGGCCACCGGCTTTTCGACAGCTCTGCGGATACTGGACAACAGCTTCTTCGCCCGCACCCCCACCCGTCAAGGGGCTGATGTTCAGGGGAGTGTGAAGCTGTGTCAAGGAAGCGAAAATTCCATCAGGTACATACAAAGGGGCCCCGTCTTCCTTGCCCGTACGACCCGGCGTAATTATGTTTCGCCGGTACCGCCATTTCCTTTTCGAAGGGGACGGGCGGACGAACACGAGCCATGGGGGACACGAAGATGAACATGAATCGGGAACCGGTCCGCGCGCTGTGCCGAGGGGCGGGCTGCGCCCGGCGCGGCGCCACGGAGGCCGGCGGGCCCGCGGCCCGGCCGGCCACGGCCGGAGCGGTGCTGTGCGAGGTCTGCCGGGAGCGCCTGGTGCGTGAGCTGGCCGGGCTGCCGGGGCTGTACGAGGAGTGCGGCCGGCTGCTGGGCGGCTCGGAGCGGTCCCAGGAGAAGGTCTCGGGCGGGCCGCTGCCCGGCATGCCCTTCAACGCGGCGGCGTCCGAGGCCCGTTCGGCGATCCTGGGCGTGCTGGGCTCCTGGTCGGGGCTGGTGGCGGACGAGCGGCGGCTGCGCGCGACCCCGCCGCGGGAGGCCGCGCCGCTGGCGCGCTTCCTCCTGCTGCACGCGGGCTGGCTGACCGGCCACCCGGCGGCCGACGCCCTCTCCCGGGAGGTCGCCAAGGCGGTGCGGCGCGCGCGTCATGTGATCGAGCCGGCGGCGCCGCGCCGGGTCGCGGTCGGCCCCTGTGTGGAGGCGGGCTGCCGGGGCGGTCTGACGGCGACGCTCCGCCCCGGGGACACCAGCCCCACCGCCATCACCTGTGACACCGACCCCGCGCACCACTGGCCCGGCAGCCAGTGGCTCGGGCTCGGCCGCCGCATCGCGGCGGCCCGGCGGGAGGAGGGAGCGGCCCGGGTGCGCTGGCTGGGCGCGGGGGACATCGCCCGGCTGTGGGACATCGCGCCGGGCAGCGTCTACCGCTACGCGAGCGAGCGCGGCTGGCGCAGGCTGAGCCGGTCGGGCCGTACGTACTACCACGAGGCGGACGTCCAGGAGACGCTGGAGTCACGGGCGGGGACGGCGAAGGCGGGCTGAGCTCAAGCGCCGGCCGGGCTGAGATCCAGCCCGGCCGGCGCTTGAGGCCACCGCGCGGAGCGCGGAAGGGGGCGCGGGGGCGTCGGCCCCCGGTTCGGGAAGGGGCGGGCAGGGGAAAAAGAATCCGCCCCGGCACCCGCACAGGGCACCGGGGCGGACAGCGGACCACAAGGTCACAGAGTCACGGTCTCCACCAGCAAAGTCCTCGGCAACTCCCGCCGCACCAGACTCAGTTCCTCACTCGACAGCGAAGCCGTCGTCACCACCAGGCACCGCAGCCCCTTCAGAGCCGCGAGCCCCTCCCCCGCCATCTCACGGAAGGCCGGCGCGCCCAGGCGCGCCACCGTGACCCTCTCCTCCCGTATCAGCGTGGCCAGTTCACGCGGCCCGAGGCCCCGCGGGGCGATGAGCAGCTGCGCGCCGGCCATCAGCGGCGCCCACAGGCCCAGCGCCGACCCGCCGTCCGGGCCGTACGCGCTGAGGGCGACGTCGCCGGGGCGTGCGGGCAGGAAGCGGGCGTCCTCGGCCAGGGCGGTGAGCGCCTTGTGCGGCACGCACACCCCCCAGGGCGCGGAGGCGGGGCCGGTGACGGGCAGCAGGTAGGCCGGCCCGTGCGCCGGGACGCCGGTCGCCGGCGGCACGGCCCCGAGCGGGGCGGGCACCGTGGTGGGGCCCAGGAGCAGGGTGGGGATCGTCTCGTTCCAGTCGCCGGCGAACAGCTCCTGGGTGACGACGGCGCGGGCGCCGGTGTTGCGCAGCAGCGCCGCGCGGTCGCCGCCCCGGGGGTGTTCCCCGGGGCCGAGGGCGAGGTAGGCGCCGCCGGCCTTGAGGACGGCCAGCAGCGCGGTGACCTGCCGGGCGGAGGGTTCGAGGCACACCGCGACCGTGTCGCCCTCGCGGACGCCGAGGGCGCGCAGGCGGTGCGCCAGGTGGTTGGCCCGCCGGTCGAGCGCCGTGTAGGTGAGCGTGGCGTCATGGGCGCGGACGGCGGTGCGGTGCGGGAAGGCGGCCGCCTGCCGCGCGACCGTGCCGTGCACCGTGTCCGCCAGGAGAGCCGTGGCCTGAGGTGCGTACGGGGAGCCGGGCGGCGCGGTGGCCACGGGCACCGGGGCCGAGGGGGCCGGGAGCGTGGGGGCGGGCATGACCGGTCAGTCCTTGATCTCGCAGATGACGGCGCCGGAAGAGACGGAGGCACCGACCTCGGCGGTGATGCCCTTGACCGTGCCCGCGCGGTGCGCGTTCAGCGGCTGCTCCATCTTCATCGCTTCCAGGACCACGATCAGATCACCCTCGGCGACCTCCTGGCCCTCCTCGACCGCGACCTTCACGATCGTGCCCTGCATCGGCGAGGCCAGCGCGTCACCCGACGCCGCCGAACCCGCCTTCTTCGCCGCACGCCGCTTCGGCTTCGCCCCACCCGCCGCAGCCGTCCGCGCGATCGTCATCCCCAGCGAGGACGGCAGCGACACCTCCAGGCGCTTGCCACCGACCTCGACCACCACCGTCTCGCGGCCCGGGGCCTCCTCCTCGTCCTCCACCACCGCACCCGCGAACGGAGGAATCGTGTTCTCGAACTCCGTCTCGATCCACCGCGTGTGGACCTTGAACGGATCCGAAGCGAACGCCTCGTCCGTCACCACGGCACGGTGGAAGGGGATCGCGGTCGCCATGCCCTCGACCGTGAACTCACCCAGCGCACGCGCCGCCCGCTGGAGGGCCTGCTCACGGCTGGCACCCGTCACGATCAGCTTCGCCAGCAGCGAGTCCCACGCCGGACCGATCACCGAACCCGACTCCACCCCCGCGTCCAGCCGCACACCCGGACCCGACGGCGCGTCGAAACGCGTCACCGTCCCCGGAGCCGGCAGGAAGTTACGCCCCGGGTCCTCACCATTGATACGGAACTCGAACGAGTGCCCGCGCACCGCCGGATCCCCGTACCCCAGCTCCTCACCATCGGCGATCCGGAACATCTCCCGCACCAGATCGATACCCGTGACCTCCTCGGTCACCGGGTGCTCGACCTGAAGACGCGTGTTGACCTCCAGGAACGAGATCGTCCCGTCCTGCCCCACCAGGAACTCACACGTCCCCGCACCCTCGTACCCGGCCTCCTTCAAAATGGCCTTCGACGCACGGTAGAGCTCCGCGTTCTGCTCATCCGACAGGAACGGGGCCGGGGCCTCCTCCACCAGCTTCTGGTGCCGGCGCTGGAGCGAGCAGTCACGCGTGGAGACCACCACCACATTGCCGTGCTTGTCCGCCAGGCACTGCGTCTCCACATGCCGCGGACGGTCCAGGTAACGCTCCACGAAGCACTCGCCCCGCCCGAACGCGGCCACCGCCTCACGCACCGCCGAGTCGTAGAGCTCGGGCACCTCCTCCAGCGTGCGGGCCACCTTCAGACCACGCCCGCCACCACCGAACGCCGCCTTGATCGCGATCGGCAGACCATGCTCCCGCGCGAACGCCACGACCTCCTCCGCACCCGACACCGGATCCGGCGTACCGGCCACCAAAGGAGCACCCGCCCGCTGCGCGATATGACGGGCCGCCACCTTGTCACCCAGATCCCGGATCGCCTGTGGCGGCGGACCGATCCACGTCAGCCCCGCATCCAGCACCGCCTGCGCGAATTCGGCGTTCTCGGACAGGAATCCGTACCCCGGGTGAACGGCGTCCGCACCCGACTCCGCGGCCGCGGCGAGGACCTTGGCCACGTCCAGGTAACTCGTCGCCGGGGTGTCACCGCCCAGCGCGTACGCCTCGTCGGCCGCACGGACGTGCAACGCGTCACGGTCCGGGTCGGCGTAGACCGCCACACTTTCGATCCCGGCGTCCCGGCACGCACGAGCGACGCGGACAGCGATTTCGCCTCGGTTGGCGATGAGCACCTTACGCACGATGTTTCTCTTCTCCAGAGGTGATCCGTCGGTGGGCACAGGCACAACGAATACGGGGATTGGATTCGGATGATGGGGTCAGCGACTCAAGAGGCACTCGAGGGACACCGACATAAAGGTTCCTCGCCCTGGACCCCACGGATCAAGGTGTTGCGGTTCAGGCTTTGGTGAATTTCCACCGGGGCGCGTCAACTCCGCGCGAGGCCGGCGCCGCCGTCCCGGAACGCCTGCCAGTCGACGTCCGCGCCGCGGACGTGGGCCTGGGCCAGGGCGGCCGTGAGCGTGCGGACCTCGGGGCGGGCGCGGCGCAGGGTGGGGACGAGGGCGGCGTCCTCGGGGGTGGTCAGGCAGGACTTCGCGAGCCCCGTCAGCGGGGCATCGGGGCCGATCTCCACGAAGGTGGTCACGCCCTGGTCCTCCAGCGTGCGCACGGCGTCCGCGAAGCGGACGGCGCCGCGGACGTGGCGCACCCAGTAGCCGGGGGTGCGGATGTCGTCGCCCGCCGGGAGGCCGGTCAGGGTGGAGACGAGCGGGATCTCCGGCTCGCCGAAGGCGGTGTCCTCGATCAGGGCGTGGAAGGGCGCGAGGACGTCCTCCATCAGCGGGGAGTGGAAGGCGTGGCTGACGGGCAGCGCACGGGTCTTGCGGCCCTCGGCCTTGAGCAGGGCGGCGATCTCCTCGACGGCCGCGCGCTCGCCGGCCAGGACGACGGAGTTGGGTCCGTTGACGGCGGCGACACCCACGGTGGCGGTGCGGCCTTCGAGCAGGGGGAGGACGTCCGCCTCGGAGGCGAGGACGGCGACCATGACCCCGCCCTCGGGCAGGGCCTGCATCAGCCGGCCGCGGCCGGCCACCAGGCGGGCGGCGTCGTCCAGGGTCAGCACGCCGGCGGCGTGCGCGGCGGCGATCTCGCCGATGGAGTGCCCGGCCAGGACGTCGGGGCGCAGTCCGAAGCTCTCCAGCAGCCGGAAGAGGGCCACCTCGACGGCGAAGGTGGCGGGCTGGGTGTACTCGGTGCGGGCCAGGCGGGCCGGGTCCGGGTCGTCGACGATCTCGCGCAGCGGGTGCGGCAGGTGCGCGTCGAGGGCGGCGCAGACCTCCTCGAAGGCGTCGGCGTAGGCGGGGAAGGCGCGGTGGAGTTCGGCGCCCATGCCGGGGCGCTGGGCGCCCTGGCCGGTGAAGAGGTAGGCCAGGCGGCCGGTGCCGGCGCGGCCGGTGACGGTGCCGGCGGCGGGGGCGCCCTCGATCAGGGCGTCCAGGGCGCGGACGGCCTCGTCCCGGTCGGCGGCGAGGACGACGGCGCGGTGCGCGCCGGGCGCGTCCGGGGCGGGTGCCTCTCCGGTGCGCAGGAGGTGCTCGCGCAGCCGGCCGGCGCGGTCCCGCAGCGCCTGCTCGCCGTCGGCGGACAGCACCAGCGGCCCGCTGAGCGGGGTGGCGGCGGCTTCTTCGGCGGGAGTCTCTTCGGTCGCGGCGGCGGAGGCCGTGGCGGTGGTGGCGTTCATGGAAGTTTCGCCTCGCGGAGGTTTGTCGGAGAATTCCGGATGCGGGCCGGCGGCGCGCACGTCGACGGCGGCGGCCCGGTGCGGCGATCGCGCGGATCTAGGCGCGGTGGCGTGGGCGGCCCTGCCGTGCGGGGCGGGATACCGGCGGCATTTCCTGCCGGTCACCGGCGGACGGCGGTCGCGGTCGTGGAATTCGTGGCTGTACGAAGAGCTTCTTCAGCGCGAAACGAAACGTCAAGGTATCCCCCATCAGACCTTGGTGAAACTTCGTCAGAATCGCGTCAACGCGCGATTTCCGATTGCGGCGGCCGGGCCGCCGTGAGCGTTCTGTCAGGCGTGCCCGAAGCGGAATCCGACACCGCGGACGGTGATGATCCAGCTGGCGGAGCCGAGCTTTCCGCGCAGGCTGCTGACGTGGGTGTCGATGGTGCGGCCGGGCCGCGACCAGGAGTCGTCCCAGACCTGGGTCATGAGCTGCTTGCGCGAGACGACCTTCTCGGGCCGGGACGCGAGGAGGTGGAGCAGGTCGAACTCCTTGCGGGTCACCTCGACGGGCCGCCCGTCCAGGCGGATCTCGCGGGTGCCGGCGTCGATCGTCAGCGGGCCGCTGGTGATGACCTGGGCGGCCGGGGCCTCCGGGCGGACCCGGCGCATGACCGCCTCGATCCGGGCCATCAGTTCGCGGAAGCCGTAGGGCTTGACGACGTAGTCGTCGGCGCCGGCCTGGAGGCCGAGGACCCGGTCGAGCTCGCTGGCGCGGGCCGTGACGGCGATCAGCGGGATGTCGCTGGCGACCCGGATCGCGCGGCAGACCTCCAGCCCGTCCAGGTCGGGCAGTTCCAGGTCGAGGAGGACCAGGTCCGCGCCGCGGTAGGCCTGGAGGGCCTTGCTGCCGGTGCCGACCGTGTCGGTCTCGTAGCCGTGGCGGCGGAGCCCCTGGGTGAGGGACTCGGCGGCCCGGACGTCGCTCTCGATGACCAGCACCCGGAGCGCTTCCCCCGGGCGGGGCTGAGGGAGGGGCGCGGGCGCGGCCGGGGACGCCGTCCGCGGCCTGGGGACTCTTGATGCGCGTATGTGGGGGTCGAGAAGGCTGGTGGCTTGCTGGTTCATCCGCTGCTCCTGCACGTCCGCGCGGCGGTGGGCCGCGAGTCGACCGTTCAACCTGAGATTACAAACCGGCTTGTCGGTTTGTCAAAGCTTTGAGCTTCTGCGCCCTCCGGACACACAAGAGGTATTTCAGACACTCTCCCCGGCGCCCGCACCGGGGGGTCACAAGCCCCCAACGGCCCGGCCGTGACGCTCGCTCGACCACGTTGTCGCACGTCACGGAGGCGTCGCCGCGGGGGGCGCCGAACATCCGAAGCGGGCACGGTACGCGACACGCGACCCACACACAGTCGTTTTCGTCGGTCCGCACAACTAGAAATAAAACCAGTTAGTTGGTTTCATGTCTCCCATGATGTTGTGCCACCCCTCACACCTCCCCCCACGCCGGACGCGTGGGTCACGGGCCGCCGCCTCCGCGCGGCCTGCCATCGTTGTCATGAGCTGCCGCAGGAGCCCCCGGTGACCAAACAGGAAAGGGCCATCAACACCCGGCACGCGCTGATCCGCTCCGCGGCCCAGGCGTTCGACCAGCACGGGTACACCCGGGCGAAGCTGTCGGGCATCAGCGCGGGAGCGGGGGTCAGTTCGGGCGCGCTGCACTTCCACTTCGACACCAAGGCGGCCATGGCCGCGGCCGTCGAGGCGGAGGCCGCCCGCACCCTGCACGCGGTCGCCCGCACCGTGCACCGCCGGAGCACGGGCGCCCTGCAAGCCCTGATCGACGCCTCCCACCTCTTCGCCCAGCAACTGCGCTGGGACATCGTGGTGCGGGCGGGCTTCCGCCTCAACGGCCGCACCCCGCAGGCACCCGACGCCGATCTGCGGGGGCAGTGGGCGGCCTGCGTGCGCCGGGCCCTGCAACAGGCCGCGGACGAAGGCGCGCTCCTGCCGGGAGCGGCCCAGGAGGACATGACCGCCACGATCGTGGGAGCCACCACGGGCTTCGAGGCGCTCGCCCGGCACGACCGCGCCTGGCTCTCCCGGCCCACCGTCACCGGGCTGTGGCAGGCGCTGCTGCCCTCCCTGGCCACGCCCGAGGCGCTCACCCGCCTCCAGCCGGCCGGGACGGAGGCGGTCACCGAGGCAGCCGGGGACGGGGGCGCGCCGGAGTCCGGCGCGCGCCTGGCACTGCCCACGACCACCTGATCCGCCGGTCCTTCCTCTTTCCGGGGGTGGCGTGCGCGCAGGCGCGTACGAGAGGAAGGGCCGCCACGGACCGTCCCGCCCGTGACGCCCCGAGGGGCGCGGGCGACACCGCACACGAGAAGCGCACAACGGCCCCAGGGCCACGGGAAGTCGGACCCGTGACCCTGGGGCCCCGTCGCGTCCGGCGCGTGGCGGAGGCTGGCTGATTCCCGCGTCCACCGGCCCACCCGGCCGGATTCCTCGCGGTGGCACACCCAAGCAAAACCGACGCACCGGTTTCCGTCAATGCCCAAAATCGGGCACTCGACGCCCATTAGCACATCTCCGTACGTCACGGGGACGTCGGCCACCCTTGACAAACAGGCTGGCCGGTTTGTTAACGTCCGAGGCGTCGGACAGCGTCGCACCGAGCACCGCCCGGTGCGGCGAAACCTTCCGGCAGGCGTGCGCTCGCGCCCTAGAAGACCCGGCTCCCGTAGCCGGGTCCGGGCACATTCACGAGGGGGAATCGTGGACACCTTTATCCGCCCCACAAGTCAGTCGGGGGCCGGACTGCTGGAAGCCATGGTGGGGGAAGGCTTCATGGCGGCGCTACGGGACGGACTCAGCAGGTCCCTGCCCGTCACCCAGCACCCCGCGCACCCGGCACGGCACATGGGCGGCGCGGCGCGGGTTCCCGCCCAGCGGCGCCCGGCGGCCGTACCGGCGAAGGCCGGGAACACCAAGGACCCGGAGTGCGTGGACACCGAGGCCGTCCTGCGCCGCTTCACGGTCGCCCTGCCGACGGCCCTGGCCGGCTCGCCGGCCACCCGGCCCGGTCTGCGGACCGCGCTCCTGGACTGGGCGCGCCTCACCCTGGCGGGCTCACGCCCGCCGGCCACCTGGCGGTCCGGGGGGACCGGGCGGGAGGACGCCGGGGAAGAGGGCCCGACGGCCGAGGAGGCCTGGGCCGTGCTGCTGGAGTGCGCCCTGCGCGAGGCCCGTGAGGGCGCCCACGGCGACAGCGCGCTCGCGGCGCGCCGCGCCTCCTGGGTGATACGCGTCCTGGGCGCGGCGGACGGCACCGGAGCCGCCCACCCGTACCCCGCGGCGGAGGCCGAACAGCTCTGGCGCGAACGGCGCCGTCTCGCCCGCGAGTTGCACGACCAGCTCGCGGCGCCCCTCTCCCGGGCCCTGCGCCACCTCGAACCGCGCGCCGCGGGCGAGCCGGCCGTGGCCGGGGACGCGCCGGACGGTGCCGCGGACGAGGGGAGCCGGCGGGACCTGGCACAGGCGCGCCGGCTGGTGCGCGAGGCCCTGGGACACAGCCGCACCCTCGCGGGTGACCTGCGGGAGCGGACCACGCTGCCGCCGCTGGCCGAGGCCCTGCGGGAGTTCGCCGCCGAGAACGCGCCCGCGCACACCGAGGTGACGGTCACCAGCACGGGGGACGAGGGCCTGGTCTCGGACGCCTCGCGCCGGGAGCTCTTCCTGGCCCTGCGCGAATGCCTGGCCAACAGCCTCGCGCACGCCGGTCCCGGCCGGATCGAGGTCACCACCCGGGTCACCCGCCGCTGGGCGCACGCCCGCGTCGAGGACCACGGCACGGGGTTCGACCTCACGGCCACCGACGACCGGCGGGGTCAGGGGCTGCGCTCGATGACCGAGCGGATCGAGGACATCGGCGGCCGGCTGACCCTGGAGACCGCGCCGGGCGAGGGCACGCGCGTCAACATCCACGTACCGCTGGCCGTCCGCCCGCAGCCCCACCCCTGACGGGGGCTCCGGGCGGCGCGCCGCCCGGGGAACGCGCGGGGCACGGGGTGGGCCGGGGCGGAGCAGCAGGGGGGCAGATGACACGCGGGACGGAAGACAGCGCGGAACACCGACGGGACCGGCGGCGCGGAACGCGACACCGGGCCTCCGGAGACACACACGGCGGGAACGACGGCCGCCGGGGGCGGAACCGCCTACTTCTTGTTCCCCGCCGCCCTTTCGGCCGGTTCCTCGGCCGCCTCGTCGGCGCGCTGGGCCTGGTAGGCCTCCCAGACCCGGGCGCCCCGGTCCGGGGCGGTGTCCAGGCCGCGCAGCGCGCCGGGCACGGCGATCGCCGGCAGGAAGTAGTCGTAGAGGCCGGCGATCTTCGACTCCAGGCTCTCGCCGTCCTCCAGCGCGGTGGAGACGATCTCGATGCCCGTCCACGCGCCCACGAACAGCTTCGCGCCCTGCCGGACGTCGACGTGCGGCAGCAGCTCCCCCTGGTCCTTGGCCCCGGCGAGCTGGCCCGCGATGAAGTCGATCCAGCCCTCCCACGAAGTGCCGAACAGGTCCCGGGCCTTGCGGTCCGCCGACAGCCTGATCGACGCGCTCAGCAGCGGCTCCCCGGGCAGTCGGTGGGCCAGCACCATCCCGACGTCCACCCACTCCTGGAGCCTGGACTCCTGCGGCAGCACGCCCTCCGTGGTCAGCGCCTCGTCCAGCACTCCACGGGCCAGCTCCTCCTTGGACGCGAAGTGGAAGTACAGCGCGCCCTTGGTCACGCCGGCCCGCGCGAGGATCTCGGCGATCGTCGCCGACTCGTACCCGAACTCGTCGAAGACGGCACCGGCCGCTTCCAGAATCATGCGGCGGGTCTGGATCGCCCGTGCCTGTTTCGCCACCGGGACACCTCCTGTGTCGCTGTCACTGGGCACACCGCCCCGGCCACCAGCGCGGGCGGGCCGCCGTTCGTCTCTCCATCAACCGATTGAAAACCAAACCGGATAGTACGTATCTTATCACCGGTCGGCACGACGACCGGTGGCCCAGGTACCGCTTGTCTCGAAGGGGATAACTCCGTGTCCTACGCACTCCTCAGCCCCAACCCCGGCCTGACCCACCGCACCGGCGCCCCCGAGGCCCCCGGCACCACCGGCACCCACGTCTCCGGCACCCCTCGCGTCCCGGACCGCGTCCTCGCCCCCGTGCACCTCGGGGTCGCCAAGGAACTGGTCCACCTCAGCTACGACGACGCCGTCCTGTGCACCAGCCGGCAGCGCCTCGGCGCCCACCGCTTCGCCGTCACCGCCGCCTGGCCCGCGGGGACCAGCGTCCCCCGTCCCGGCCACGGCACACGTCACGACACCCGCGTCGTCGCCCAGACCATACGCCAGGCGGCGCTGCTCATCGCCCACGCCGAATACGGCGCGCCGCTCGCCCACGCCGTGCTGCTCCGCACCTTCGACTTCGCTGTCGACCCCGCCTGGCCGGGGTCCCCGGACCGGCCCACGGCGCTGGACATCGAGGTGACCGCCGAGGAGACCGGCCACCGCGCCGGCCGCCCGACCGGCGTCCACCTCCGGATGACCGTCAGCAGCGCCGGCCGCGCCGTCGGCACCGCCGACACCGCCTTCGACTGGATCCCCCCCGCGGTCTACCGCCGGCTGCGCGGCGATCACGCCAGTGCCGTGGACGTCCAGCCACCGCTCCCGGCGCCCGTACCGGTGGACCCCGCGGCTCTCGGCCGCACCGGCCCGCACCAGATCACCCTCGGCCCCACGGACCGGCCGGACCGCTGGGTGCTGCGCACCGACTTCTCGGACACCGTCCTCTACGACCACCCGGTCGACCACGTCCCCGGGCTCGCCCTCATCGAGGCCGCCCAGCAGGCGGCCGCCCTCGTCACCGCCCCGCACACCTTTCTGCCCGCCGACACCCGGACCACGTTCGACCGCTACGTGGAGTTCGACCGGCCCTGCCACCTCACCGCCCGCACGACCGGGACCCCCGGCACCCTCACGGTCGAGGTCACCGGCCACCAGGACGGCGAGCGCGTCTTCCAAACGACCGTCACCGGCCCGTTCCACCCCTGACGGCGGCGGCCCACCGGCCGCGTCCCGCGCGCGGCCGGGGCTCCCGGCGGGGAACCGGGCGGATCCGGGGCACGGACGAGACCGCTGCCCCATGCGCCCGGGACCTGCGCGACGGACCCTGGAAAGGACGCCGTCCACCGTGAGGAGGGGCCGCCATGACCGGACGCGACCGGACACCCCGGGTCGGCCCCGACATGCTGCCGGCCTACGGCGTGTGCGCGCTCACCCTGCTCAGCGGCCTGCTGTGGGTCGCGATGACGCTGACCCACCTCGACGCCCCCGGGCTCGCGGACGTCAAGGTCCACTTCGTGGTCGGCAATCTCCTGCTGGGCCTCGGTCTGGCCCTGTCCGGCACCTTCCTCCTCGCCCGCGGCCCGGGGCGGGCGCTGGGGTGGCTGCTGCTCTCGGGCGGCTGCGCCTCGGCCGTCACCGAGGCCGTGTGGGTGGTCATCGGCGTCACCCGCCCCGGGCCACCGGCCGGCACCGCCGCCGCGCTGGTCGCGGTGGTCTGCGACGCCCTGTCCGTGTTCGTGATCTACGCGCTGCCGCTGTGGCTCCCGGACGAGCGGCTGCCCCGGCCCGGGGGCAAGGCGCTGGCGGCCGCACTGGCCCTGGTCTCCCTGATCCAGCGGTACGACTTCGCGGCCGTGGAGTCCTCCCGGTTCGGGGCGGTGAACCCGCTGCGCCGCGGCGTCTGGGCCGGCCTGGAGTCCTGGCTGCTCTCCTGGGCCGGCTGGCTGCTCGAATGGGGCCCGGTCCTCATCGCCCTTCCCCTGGCGGTGATGGCGGTGCGCTGGTACCGCTCCCCCGGGCCGCACCCGGGCTACCTGCTCCTCGTCCTGCCCTACCTGCTGTGGCTGACGATGGTCTACGCCGGCGGCTACGACCTGCTGCCCGAGCGGCTGTGGCACCTCGTCTACATCGTCGGCGGCGCCGTGTGGCCGGTGGCCCTGGGGTATGTGCACACCCGGAACCGGTCCTGGTACCTGGACCGGGCCGCGCGCCGGGTGCTGACCGCCTTCCTCCTCACCTGCGGCCTCGTCGTCGTCTACGCCGCGGGCGCGCTCGTGCTGTCCCACTTCACCCTCGGCCCGCTCGCCCCCGGCTCCCTCCTCGTGGGCTCCCTGCTCCTGCTGCTCGGCACCTCGCTGCGGCCCCTCGCCCGCCGGGCGGCACGCCTGGTCGACCACTGGTACTACGGGGAGCGCGCCCAGCCCTACCAGGCCGTACAGGAGCTGGCGGAGCGACTGGGCCGGGCCGTGGAGCCCGAGGACGCCCCCCGCCTGCTGTGCACGACCGTCACCGAGACCGTGGGCCTCCCCGGCGCCCGGCTGCTCGTCCGCACCCGGGACGGCGCCCGGCAACTCGCCGGCCTCGGCTGCTCGCACCCCGACGACGAGCTCTTCCCGCTCGTGTACCGGGGAGAGGCCGTCGGCCACCTGTACGCGTCGCCCCGCTCCGGCGAACTGGCCCTCGACAACCAGGACCGGGAGGCCCTGCGGATCCTCGCCGACCACGCCGCCCCCGCCATCGCCTCGCTGCGCCTGTACCAGGACCTCCGGTCCAGCCGTGAGCGGGTGGTCCTCGCCCGGGAGGAGGAGCGCCGCAGGCTGCGCCACGACCTCCACGACGGCCTCGGCCCCGCCCTGTCCGGGCTGCGCCTCCAGGTCGACGCGGTCCGCGCGGCCGTACCGCCGGGCGCGCCCGCCGCGCGGCCCCTGCGGACCGTCTCCGAGGGCATCGGCCAGGCCATCACGGAGCTGCGGCACATCACCGACGGGCTCGCCCCCGCCGCCCTCGCCGGGGGCGATCTCACCCAGGCCCTCCAGCACCTCGCGTCGCTGCTCGGCACCCGGGACCTGCGCATCGCCGTCGACCTCAGCCCCTGCCCGCTGCCGCCGCTGCCCGCGGCCATGGAGGTCGCCGTCTACCGCATCACCGCCGAGGCGCTGAACAACGCCGTCCGCCACTCCCACGCGGGTCACGCCCGCGCGCGCGTGGCGGTGACGTCCGACGAGGTCACGGTGAGCGTCACCGACGACGGCGGCGGCTTCCCCGCCCATGAGCACGGGCCGGGGCTCGGGCTCCGGTCCATGGCCGACCGCTCCGAGGAGCTCGGCGGCCGGTTCGCCCTCACCAGCACCACCGACGGCACCACCGTCGAGGCGTCCTTCCCCACCTGCTCGCCGCCGCCCGCGCCGCCGCGCCGCTGATCCCGGGGAAACGGGAGGCGGAGGGGACCGGGGACCCATGCGCCCGGGACACGGGCGGCGGGAGGCTTGGGGCCATGGACCACGAACGGAAGGAGCCCCCAGATGTCCCGCATACGTGAGCGTCTGACCGCGACGGCCGCGAGCGCCAAGGCCGTGGCCGCCTCGGCCAGGGCGGCGCTCCGGCGCGACCGCGCCGAGGCCCGCAGGTGCCCCCCGAAGTGCGTGCTGCCACCGCCCTCACGGGACCGCCGGTAGGCCGCCCTCCGAACCGGACGTCCGCGCCCCCTCCTCCAGGGGCGCGGACGTTCCCGTGTCCGCACGCCCGCACGCGCGGCACCCGGGGTTTCGCGTCCGCCCGAACCCGGAAGTCTTCTCCCTGCCTCTTGCGTTCCGTGTGCCCCACCCGTAAAGGTCCTTGCCGAGGTTCACGCACGCGTAGCTCACCATCAGCTCCCTTGGAGGATTGATGCACGAGTCAGCTCCGCAGGACCAGCGTGAGGATTCCGGGATCAGCCGCCGCTCCGTACTGAGGACGGCGGGGGTCGCCGGAGCCGGGCTGGGGCTGGGGCTCGGCGGGCCGGCGGCGGCGAGCGCCGCGACCGGTGGCGCGGCACGGCCGGAGGAGGCGGCCGCCTGGCCGGCGCGGCAGGGCAGGACCATGATCGGTGTGCCGTTCGAGCGGCGGGACACGCTCCGGGTCGGGATCGTCGGCCTGGGCAACCGGGGCGACTACATGACCGAGCTCTTCCTCTCCCTCCCCGGCGTCCGGATCGTCGCGCTGTGCGACACGGTCCGGGAGAAGGCGGCGAAGAACGCCGCCAAGGTCAAGGCCGCGGGACAGCCCGCGCCCGCGCTCTACACCAACGGCGAGGACGACTACGAGCAGTTGTGCGGGCGCGGCGACGTGGACCTCGTCTATGTCGCGACGCCCTGGGAGTGGCACTTCCCGATGGCCGAGGCGGCGCTGACGAACGGCAAGCACGTCGGCGTCGAGTGCCCGGTCGCCATGGAACTGGACCAGCTGTGGCGGCTGGTGGACCTCTCCGAGCGCCACCGGCGGCACTGCGTCCAGCTGGAGAACTGCTGTTACGGCAAGAACGAGATGCGGGTGCTGCGCATGGCCCACGAGGGCCTGTTCGGGGACCTGCTGCACGCGGCGGGGGCCTACATCCACGACCTGCGCGGCCTGATGTTCTCCCCCACCTACTACACGGGCCCGTGGCGGCGGCTCTGGCACACCCGGCTCAAGGGGGACCTCTACCCCAACCACGGCTTCGGCCCGGCCGCCAACTACCTGGACGTCAACCGCGGTGACCGCGCCGTACGGATCACCACCTTCGGCTCCCCCTCCCTCGGGCTGGCCGCGTACCGCGCGGAGCACATGCCGGCGGGCGACCCGAGCTGGAAGGAGACGTACGTCGAGAGCGACATGTCGATCAGTCTGGTCCAGACGGCGAAGGGCCGGGTGATCCGGCTGGAGCACGCGGTGTCCAACCCCCACCCCTACAGCAGGGTGAACATCCTGGGCGGCACGAAGGGCGTCTTCGAGGACTATCCGGCCCGGATCTATCTGGAGCCGGACATGTCGAACGACGAGTGGGGCGACTTCCAGAAGTACGCGAAGTGGGACCACTGGCTGTGGAAGGAGCACGCGAACCCGCCCGGCGGGCACGGCGGGATGGACTACATCATGCTGTTCCGGCTGGTGCAGTGCATGCGGCTGGGCCTGGTGCCCGACTTCGACGTGTACGACGCGGCCACCTGGACCGCGCCGGTCCCGCTGAGCACCGCCTCCATCAAGGCGAAGGGGGTGCCGCAGGAGATCCCGGACTTCACCCGCGGGCTGTGGCGGAAGGCGCGGCCGGGGATGGACTCGGTGCGGCCGTAAGGGATCCCGGCAAGGGCCGCCGGGCGCCGTTCCCCAGAAGCGGAATGATTCGCTCCAGGGGAACGGCGATTCCCGGCACGGCCGATCGGCTCAGGCGGTGCCGGATCCCGGCCGGACCGGCGACGGGCCTCTGCGAACGCGGGCTCAGACGGTCGTGTACCCGCCGTCCACCGGCAGCGTCACCCCCGTCACGAAGGACGACCGGTCACTGCACAGCCACGCCGCGGCCTCCGCTATCTCCTCCGGCTCGGCCGTACGCCCCTGCGGCGTCGCCCGGTGCAGCTCCTTCTCCAGGTGCGGGTTCCGCTCGAACCACCCCTCGATGATCTCGCTGCGCGTCGTCCCCGGCGCCACGGCGTTGACCCGGACGCCCTTCGACGCGTACTCGGCGGCGGCGGCCTTGGTCAGGCCCAGCACGGCGTGCTTCGACGCCACGTAGGGCGCGGCGGCCGGGATCGCCTGGAAGCCCCCGACGCTGCTGTTGTTGACGATGGATCCCCCGCCGTTCTCCAGCATGGCGGCGAGTTCGTACCGCATCAGGTTCCATACGCCGCGCACGTTCGTGTCCATGATCGCGTCATAGGCGGAGTCCTCCATCAGGTGCAGCGGCGACTGGTCCCAGCCGATGCCCGCGTTGTTGAAGGCGGCGTCCAGGCGGCCGAAACGGTCCACCGCGAAGTCGACCGCGCGCCGGGCGTCGTCACCGCGCGACACGTCCGTCACCACGTACTCCGCCTCGCCGCCTGCCTCGCGCAGCTCGGTGACGAGCGCGGCCAGCCGCTCCTCCCGGCGCGCGGCCAGGACCACACGGGCGCCCTCCCGCGCGAAGACCCTCGCCGACGCGGCGCCGATGCCGCTCGACGCCCCCGACACCAGCACCGTCCTCCCCGCGAGCAGACCCGCGCCCGAACCCGTCCCCGCACCCACGCCCGCGCCCATGCCGGCACCCACACGTGACATAGAAAACCCTCCCAATCACAGACAGAACACGAATCCTCGCACCCACTCGCCCACCACCGTCACCAACCCCTCATAGGGGGTGATAGGCCTTCAGGAGCGGTGGTCGCGCGGGGTGTCGGGCACCCTAGCCGGACCAGGCGGAACGATCTACGATCACATCCGGCTCAGGACTGTGTACGAGGGGGCACGCGATGCTGCCGGTCGACGTATCCGGGGTGGTCCGATGACCGCGCGCGGCTTCCTTGTGAGGTGCCCGCCGGTATCCGCGCCCCGTGCGGGGACGACCGAGATGCGCTGGCGGAACCTGCGCCGCCGGTGCCGGAAGGTCATCGGCTCGATCCCCGTGCCGGATCCTTTCTCCGCCCCCGCCCTCTGCGCCCGCCTCGCGGAGCGCCGCGACCGGCCGTTACGGCTGCTCGCGCTGCCCACGCCGACCGTCCCCGGTACTCCGTCGGGGCTGCTGCTGTCGGTGGAGCGGGAGGACTTCATCCTCTACGACGCGCGGACCAGCCCCCTGCATCAGGAGCACATCATCGTCCACGAAATCGGACATCTGGTCTGCGGCCACCGCTCGGTGGCCGAGGACGTCCAGCTGGAGCGGCACCTCGACCTCGCCGACCCCCGGTCGGTCCGGACCGTCCTGCCCCGCATCCGCTACGGCGACGAACAGGAGCGGGAGGCCGAGATGATCGCGACCCTGATCCTGGAGGCCGCCGGGCGGGTGCCGGGGCCGACGCCGCTGTCGGGGATGCTCGGCGGCCTGGAGTCCGCTATGGGACTGCGGCAGGCCCGGACGGCGGGGAGACCATGTTCACGTGGCTAGAGGACGTGGGGATCGCCGCGCTGTGGACGGCGGCCGTCGTCCGCGCGCCCCAGGGGATACGCCACCGCGAGCAACGGCCGCTGTGGTTCGCGGTGGTGATGATCGCGCTCGCGATGTCGCTGCACCTGGAACCGGTCACCGCCGCCCTGGGACGGATCGTGCCGGGACCGCACTGGGTCGACCTGACCAAGCACCTGTTCAGCATCGTCGACGCCGCGGCGGTGCTGTGGTTCATCTTCGGGGCGGCGGGCCGGCGGCGGCACGGGGGCGTGGTCTTCGGCGCGGCCGCGGCGGTGATGGTGGCCCTCGTCCTGCTGGACCTCGGCGCGCCCGCCCACTCCCGCAACCGGATCGCCCCGTCGCCCGACGTCCCCGGCGTGCCGGACACCTACTGGTGGGTCTTCTTCGCCTTCCACCTCGCCGCCGACACGACCTGCGGGTTCGTGTGCTGGAGCTACGGCAGGACGGGGACACCGCGGCTGCTGCGCTACGGACTGCGGCTGTTCGGGACGGGCATACTCCTGGCGTCGCTGCTCTGGGTGCTCAAGCTCTTCTATCTGCACACCCGTTCCTCGGTGTTCGCCCCGCTGTTCTCCCCGGTGACGGGCGTGGAGGCGGCGTTCATGGCGGTCGGCGTCGCCCTGCCGGCGGCGGCGCGCCTGCGGGCCCACCTCGCCGACCGCAGGTCGTACCACGGCCTGGACCCGCTCTGGCAGGACCTGACGGCGGCGACGCCCGACGTCGTCCTCCGGCCGGGCCACCGGCTGGGCGCGGTGGCCGTGCCGCTGCAACTGCTGCTGTACCGGCGGGTGATCGAGATCCGGGACGCGATGATCGTGCTCCGCAACTACGTCCCGCCCGCCACGCTCGGCGTCGTACGCCGCCACGTCCGCGACCGGGCGGTGCCCGAGCCGCTCGTCGAGGCGCATGTGACGGCCTGCTGGCTGATGGCCGCGATCCACGCCCGGCGCTCGGGCGAGGAACCCCGGGCCCAGACGGCGGACCTGGCGGGCGCCGGGGCGGACGACCTGGCGGAGGAGATCAACGGACTGCTGCGGGTGGCGGCGGCGTACCGCTCACCGACGGCACGGGCGTACCGGGATTCGCTGGTGGAGCGGCGGGCCGTGTCGTAGCCGCCCCGGCGAGGCGGTGGCCGTCCCTCAGTCCGCGCCGTCCGCGACGGCCGGCGCCCCCGCCGGGAGCCAGTACCAGGCCGCCGTGGTCGCGACCAGGGTGACCACCGCGGCGGTCACCGCCGTCGTCGCCACGGCTGCCACGAACGCCTCGCGGGCGACGGCCGGCAGGCCTCCTCCCCCTCGCGCGGACGCCGCCGCGACGGGCAACGGCACCGCGCCGCCGGCCCCCTCCCCCAGCCGCGACGTGTAGACCGTGGACAGCACCGACCCCTGCACCGCGACGCCCAGCGCCGCGCCCAGCTGACGCGTGGCGTCGTTGACGGCCGAGCCGAGGCCGGCCCGCTCGCGGGGGACCGCGCCCATGACCGCCTCGGTGGCCGCGCAGGCGACCAGGCCCGCGCCGAGGCCCGCCACGATCTCGAAGACGACGACCCGGCCGTAGCCCGATCCGGCGCGGGTGCCGGCCTGGACGGCGAAAGCACACGTGACGAGGGTGAGGCCGAGGACCACGGGGAGGCGTTCGCCGAACCGGGCGAGGAGCGGCAGCGCGGCGCCCGCTCCCACGGCCAGGGCGGCGGGCAGGGGCAGCACGCGCACCCCCGCCTGCCAGGGCGAGCAGCCCTGCACCCCTTGCAGATAGAGGGTCAGGACGAACAGCGCGCCGAACAGGGCCAGGGACATCAGGGCCAGGCACGCCGCGCCCGTGCTCACCCGGGCGTCCCGCAGCAGGGACAGCGGGAGCATGGGGTGCCGGCTCCGCCGCTCCCACCCGACGAAGCAGGTCAGCAGGACGGCCGCGGCGCCGTAACCGGTCAGGACCACCGGGTCGGTCCACCCCCGGGAGGGGCTCTCGATGACCGACCAGATGAGGGCGAGGAACCCGGCCGCGGACAGGACGAGTCCGGCGGCGTCCGTGCGCGCCGCGCCGGGGGCCGTACGGGATTCGGGGACGAGGACGGGCGCGAGGGCGATGATGACGGCCGTCAGCGGAACATTGACCCAGAAGCCGGCGCGCCAGGAGAACTCCTCGACCAGGAAGCCCCCGACGACCGGGCCGGTCAGGCCGCCGACGGCGCCGGCCGCGGCCCAGGCGGCGATGGCCCGGCGCCGGGACGCGGCGGCGGGGTGGAGGTTGCTGATGAGCGAGAGCGTCGCGGGCATCAGCAGGGCGGCGCCGAGGCCCATGCCGCAGCGGGCGGCGACGAGTTGGCCGGCGCTCCCGGCGAGGGCGCCGAGGGCGGAGACGGCTCCGCAGACGGCGAGGCCGGCGACGAAGGACCGCCGCCGGCCGATCCGGTCGGTCACGCCCCCGGCCGCGAGGACGGCCGCGCCGAGGGTGAGGGCGTAGCCGTCGACGATCCACTGGATCTGGGCGAGGTCGGCGCCCAGGTCGCGCTGGAGGGCGGGGACGGCGACGTTGAGCACGGTCACGTCCATGCCGAGGACGAAGAATCCCAGGCAGAGGACGGCGGTGGCCGCGCGTGGCCACCGGTGTCCGCCGCCGGGCGGGGCGTCGCGGGGCGCCGGGCGCTCTGGGTCCATGGAGGTCACGGACCGCCGGTGCGCGCGTCGAGCAGGGTCAGGACGCGGCCGGCGAGATCGTCGATGCTGTCGGCGTTGACGACGTCCATGGCGGGGACCTCGCAGCCGAGTTCGCGCTGGAGGGCGACGACCAGCTCGGTGGCCATGAGGGAGTCGAGGCCGAGCGCGTCCAGCCGCCTGTCCCGGTCGACCTTCTCGGGGGCGCGGTGGGTGACGCGGGCGACGAGCCGGACGAGGAGGCCGGCGAGCTCGGCGCGGCCGGGGGGCGGTCCGCCTTCGGCGCGGGACGGGTGGGCGCCGGGGCCCAGGTCGGCGGCGTCCTCGGGTGGCAGCACGGCGGCGAACCGGGGCGCCCGGAGCGTGGGCAGCAGCGTCGCCATGCGGGCGAAGTCGAAGTGCCCCACCTGTACGACCGCCGCATCGCCGGTACCGCCGGCGCCGGGGCGCGTCATGAGCTCTTCGAGTGCCGTGAGGACGTGGTCGGTGCGCATCGGGGCGAGGCCCATGCGCTCCAGGGCCTGGCCGATCTCCTCCCCGGCCCCGGATCCGACCTCGCCGAGCAGCCCCCACCCGACCGCCAGACCCGGCAGACCGGCCGCCCGGCGGGCCCGGACGAGCGCTTCCATGGAGAGGTTGGCGGCGGCGTACGCGGCCTGGGCGCGATGGCCCACGGAGGCGGAGATGGAGGAGTGCGTGACGAAGAAGTCGAGCTCGGTGCCCCGGGTGAGGGCGTCCAGGACGGCGGCGCCGCGGAGCTTCGGTGCGAGGACCGCCTCGATGTCCTCGTCGCTCGCCTCCACGAGCAGCGCGTCCGCCAGGGCCATGGCGGAATGGAGGACTCCGCGCAGGGGCCTGCCGGTTCCGGCGATCGCGTCGAGGACGGCGCTCAGCTCCCCGGGCTCGGCCGCGTCGGCCGCGTGGGCGGTGGCCGTGACGCCCTTGCGGGCCAAGGCGGCGATCAGCTCCGGGGCGCCCGGGGTTGCGGGGCCGCGGCGCGACACGAGGGCCAGATGGCGGGCACCCCGGTCGGCGAGGAGGTGCGCGGTGCTCGCGCCGAGGCCGGTGAGGCCCCCGGTGATCAGGTAGGTGGCGGCGGGATCGCAGACGAGGCGGGCGGGGGGCGGGGTCAGGCGCGGGGCGGTCTCGAAGCCGACGACCACCTTGCCGACGTGGTGGGAGCGGCGCAGCAGGGCGAAGGCGTCCCCGACCCGGTCGGTGGGGAGGACCTGGTGCGGCAGCGGACGGTAGACGCCTTGGTGGACGCGGCGGGTGAGCTCCGCGAAGTGCGTGGCCGACAGCTTCGGCTGACGGGTGTGCATCCGGTGGGCGTCGACGGCGTGGAAGGAGAGGTTGTCGCGGAACGCCCGCAGCGGGATCCGGCCGCCCGTGTGGATGTCCCGCTTGCCCAGTTCGACGAAGCGGCCGCCGGGCCGCAGCACGTCGAGGCCGCGCGTGAGGGCCTCGCCCGCGAGGGAGTTGAGGACGACGTCGACACCGGCACCCCCGGTCAGCTCCATGATCCGGTCCGCGAAGGCGAGCGTGCGGGAGTCCAGGACGTGGTCGGCGCCCAGCAGGGCCAGCAGATCGCGCTTGGCGGGGCCGCCGGCGGTGGCGACGACCCGGGCGCCGACGTGGCGCGCGTACTGGAGGGCCGCGAGGCCCACCCCGCCGGCGGCGCCGTGGACGAGGACGGTCTCCCCTTCGGCGAGCCGGGCCAGGTGTTCCAGGGCGTGCTGGACGGTGAAGAAGGCGACGGGCAGGGTCGCGGCCTCGGCGAAGTCCAGATGGGCGGGGATCCGGCCGGTGGCCGGCTCGGGGACGACGACGTGCGAGGCCAGCGCCCCGGGCGCGTAGGCGAAGACCCGCTCCCCCACGGTGCGGGACGTGCCCTCGCCGACGGCGGTGACGACGCCCGCGCACTCCAGGCCGAGGCTGTGCTCCCCGGGGACGGGGCTCTCCGCGCCGGGCGGCAGCGAGCCGGCGGCCAGCATGACGTCGCGGTAGTTGAGACCGGCCGCTCGCACCTCGACGGTCACCTGCCCGGGTCCGGGGGCGGGCGGGGCGGCGGGCACCCAGTCCAGGGTGAACCCGCTTCCCGGGCGGCGCAGGCGCAGCCGGTAGGGGCGGTCACCGGCCGGGGCGGTGACGGCGGGGAGCTCCCGCAGCCGGGGGACGAACCGCCCGGCGGACGTGAGGACGGTCTCGTCGTCCTCCGTCGGGGCGAGCAGTTCGCGGACCAGCCTGCGGGCATCGTGCGCGGGCGTCGGGCCCGGCTCGTAGGAGAGCCGTCGGACGGTGAGCCGGGGCTGCTCGTTGGCGAGCGTACGGGCCACGGCCCAGGGGACGGCGCCGTGCGGCCTCAGGGGCGCGCCGGGCTCCGGTGCCGGCAGGGCGCCCGAGGGATGGGTGAGCAGCCACAGCTCGGGGGCGGAGCCCCGGGGCAGCCCCGCGCAGGCCTGTGCGAGGGCGCGCAGCACGGCGGTGCGGGTGACGGCCCGCGTCAGGGCGGCCCGGCCGTCACCGGGGTCGTCGCCCCGGCCGTGAACGGGGCCGGGGGCGGGGTCGGGGTCGTCCTCGGTCGCCAGCAGGACGACGGCGGGCCGGTCCTCGTCGGAGCGGAGCCGGGACGTCCACACGGCGGGGTCGGTGGTGGCGCCCACGACGGTGACGGGGCTGCCGGCGGCGGCCGCGCGCAGGGCATCCGCCAGGGTACGGGCGAACGGGTCGGCCGGGCCGGGGTGTTCGGTGACGAGGATCCAGGACGTGGCGTGGCCCGGGGCGACGCGCTCGGCCGGTGCGCCGGGCGCGGACCGCCCGTCGAGGGCGGCCGGGGCGCCCGGGGCGTCGAGGCCTTCCGGGGTGTCCCGCGTTTGGGGGACGGCCGGGGTATCCAGGACGTCAGGGGCGCCCAAGGCTTCCGGGGCTTCCTGCTTTTCGGGGACGGCCGGGGTCTCCAGGGCATCCGGAACGGCCGGAGCGGTCAGATCCTTCAGGGCGACCGGAACTGCCGGCACCTCCCGCGCGGCCCGGCCGTCCGGAACAGCCGTTCCCGCCCCTCGTACGGCCGTGTCCGCGCCCGGTCCCCGCCGGGCCAGGAGGACGGAGTAGTCGCCGCCCGCCTGGTCCGCGCCGAGCTGTGCCGTCTCGTCGAAGCCGTGGGCGGTGAGCAGCTCCGGCCACCGGTCGTGTCCCAGGAGCGGTGAGTCCGGGCGCAGATCGAGGTCGCCGTCGTTCCAGAAGCTCCGCAGCAGGCCGAAGTACGGCATGAGCCGGTCGGGGTTGTGCGTCTCGACGGCCAGGAGCTGACCGCCGTCGTCGAGCAGGCCCGCGACCCGGGTGAGGGTCGCGCGGAGGTCCGTGGTGGCGTGCAGGACGTTTCCGGCGACGACGAGGTCGAACGCCCGGGCGGTGAAGCCCTGCCGCTGGAGGTCCCTGTCGAGGTCGAGGGTGCGGTAGGCGAGGTGGTCGTGGCCGGTGAAGCGGTGCCGGGCGCGCGGGAAGAACGCCTCGGAGACGTCGGTGAAGGTGTAGTGGGCGCGGTCGGCCGGCAGGACGTCGAGAAGGGCCGCGGTCAGGGCCCCGGTGCCGCCGCCGGCCTCCAGGACGCGTAAGGGGCGGCCGGCCGGCCAGTGCCGCACGGTCTCGCGGACGAGGGCGACGGCCAGGGCGTTGCAGTAGCGGGTGACGCCGGTGACGGAGAACAGGTTCTCCACCCAGTGGCGTTCGGCGTCGGCGAAGAGCAGGGCCATGGGGTCGGTCCGGCCGAGGAGCACCTCGGCCAGCCGGGTGCCGCACCGGCTGTGCAGGACCGTCTCCGTGGCGTAGCCCGGCGCGGCGCGGAACAAGTGGGACAGGACCTGGGCGGGGTCGGCGGGCCCGGTCGGTGCCCATGCCCCGTCGGCGGTGCGGCGGGCGAGGCCCGCGCGCTCGGCCTGGCCGAGGAGTGCGCGCAGCAGGCGCCGGTGGCCGGGGAGGGCTCCGGCGGCGACCAGGCTGTCGGGGGTGTACGCGGCGGCGTCCGGGGCGAGGGTGTGGGCGGCCCGGAGGGTGAAGTGGGCGCTCAGCTCCTCGCTGAGCCGGGCCGCGTGCGCGTACCGCCCGGCGTCCCAGGCGGGCAGGGGTGCCCGGACGGCCGCGCGGGCGAGCTCGCGGGGAGCGGGCAGGCGGGGTGCGGGCAGGCGGGGTGCGGGGAGGAGGTCCGGGCCGGGGTCCCGGGGTGCGGCGCGCAGGGTCATGGCGAGGCGCGCCGGAGCCGCCCGGCCGGTGTCGAAGCGGCGCAGGCGGCAGCCGTCGGCCTCGGCTACGACCCGGCCCCGGTCGTCGAGGAGGCGGACGTCCCAGCGGACTTCGTGCCGGGTGGCCTCGCGCTCCCGTACGTGCGCCCAGCCTTCGGCAGGGGCCTCGTCCCATACGCGCAGGGCCTCGATCGCCACGGGCAGGTACGGCGTGCCGGCGGCGCTGTCACCGGCACGGGCGAGCAGCGGGAGTCCGGCCTGGAGGAGGCCGTCGAGGACGGCGGGGTGGAGGAGGTGGCCCCCGGTGCCGTCCCCGGGCCCGGTGCGGCCTGTTTCGTCCGTGTCCGACGTGGCGGGCCGCCCCGCCGGAGCGGGCAGGGCGTAGCGGGCCAGGACCTCGCCGTCCCCGGTGTGCAGGTGGGTGAGGACGGTGAAGGCGGGCCCGTAGGCGAGGCCGGCGCGGGCCGCCGCCGCGTAGCAGTCGGGGCCCGCCCAGGTCTCCGTGAGGCGGGCGCGCAGGGCTTGGACGTCCTCGGCGCCGGGGCGTTCGCGCAGCAGGCGGCGCACGGCCCCGCGGGCGTGCGGGCGCCAGGGTCCGGTGCCGTCGCGGCTGGAGAGGCGTACGGTGCCGTCGGCCGGGTCGAGGGCGGTCTGGAGGCGGACGTCCATGGCGGGGTCGTCGAAGGGCAGGACGAGCGCGCGCTCGACGGCCAGGTCCTCCAGTTGGACGGGGGCGTTGTGGTGGAGGGCCCCCGCGGCGAGGGCCGTCTCGGCGAAGGCCGCGGCGGGCAGGACGACGGCTCCGCCGACGACGTGGTCGGCGAGCCAGCCGTGCCGGGACGGGTCGAGGCGGAGCTGCCACAAGGGGTCGGTGTGGCCTGTGCGTTCGCCGAGGAGCGGGTGGTGGTGCAGGCCGTCGCCGCAGCCGCGCCGGAACCACCGCGGGGAGCCGTGCCAGTGGCGTTCGCGCTGCCACGGGTAGGCGGGCAGGTCCCGCACCCGGCCCGGGACCGGGAGAAGGGGGCCGGTGTCCGTACGGGCGCCCGCCGTCAGCAGTGCGGCGACGGTCTGTTCGAGGGCGCCGGGGCCGTCCGCGTCCCGGGCGAGGGTGGGCACCACGGCGGCGGGCGCGTCCGGGCGCGCGGTGGCGAGGGTGCGGCGCAGGTAGGAGGCGAGGACGGGGTGGGGGCCGATCTCGACGAAGGCGTCACAGCCCGCTTCCGCCAGCGCCAGGACGGCGTCCGGCAGCAGCACGGGCCGCCGGACGTTGCGCCACCAGTAGTCCGCCGTCAGCTCCTCCCCCTTGTGGAGGGTGCCGGTGACGGTGGACGCGAAGGGCAGCCGGCCGGGCTCGGGGCACAGGCCGGCGAGGGCGGCGCGCAGGTCGTCCTCCACGGGGTCCATGCGGGAGGTGTGGAAGGCGTGGTCGAGCTCCAGCACCCGGAAGAAGGTCCCGCGCCCGGCCAGGGTGTGGGCGAGGTCGTCGAGGGCGTCCTCGTCCCCGGCGATCGTGACGTCCGCCGGGCTGTTGACGGCGGCCAGCTCCAGCAGTCCCTCGTAACGGACCAGTTCGTCACGCGCCCGGTCGGGGGCGAGCCCCACGGCCGCCATCCGGCCCGAGCCGGCCGTACGGGCCTGGGCGCTGCTGCGGTGGGCGACGACCCGCGCCGCGGCGGCGAGGCCGAGGGCGCCGCAGGCGTGGGCGGCGGCGATCTCGCCGACGCTGTGGCCCGCCACCGCCTCCGGGTGTACGCCGAGTGCGGCGAGGGCGGCGGTCAGGGCCGTCTGGACGGTGAACAGCAGGGGCTGGGCGACCTGGGTGAGCGCCTGGCGCGCCGGGTCGGGCGTCCCGGCGGCCAGTTCGTCGCGCACGGACCAGCCGAGCAGGGGCGTCAGGGCGGCGTCGGCCTCCTCGACGGCTTCCCGGAAGGCGGGTGAGGAGGCGAGCAGGCGGCGTCCCATGCCGGTCCACTGGGCGCCGTTGCCGCTGTAGACGAACGCGATGTCGCCGCGGGCGAGGGCGGGGGCGGGCGGGGTGCCGGCGCGGGCGCGGAGCCGGGCGGCGGCGGTGGGCGCGTCGGGGGCCAGGACGGCGAGGCGGTAGGGGTGGGTGCCACGGCGGGTGAGGGTGGTGTGGGCGGTGTCGTAGAAGTCCCACGCATCCCCGGGGCCGGTCCCGTTCGGGGGGTCGAGCCGGTCGGCCAGGGCCGTGGCCGCCCGGGTGAGGGCGGCGGGGGTGCGGGCGGACACGAGGACCGGGCGCGGCCCGGCCGGCGGGGCGGGCCGTGCGGCGGGCTGGGGAGCGGGCGCGAGGACGGCGTGGGCGTTGGCGCCGCCGAAGCCGAAGGAGTTGACGCCGGCCAGTCCGCCGGAGGCCGTGGCCAGGGGGGTGGCGGCGAGTACCGGGGTCAGCCGGAGGCGGGTGAAGTCGATGGCGGGGCTGGCCGGGTGGCCGTGGAGGGACGCGGGGACGACCCGGTGGCGCAGGACGAGGAGGGCCTTGAGGAGGCCGGCGAGGCCGGAGGCGGACTCCAGGTGGCCGAGGTTGGTCTTGACCGAGCCGATCGGCAGCGGCTGCCCGGGGGACCGCCGCCCCGCCAGCGCCGCGGAGACGGCCTCGCACTCCAGCGGATCGCCCACGGGCGTCCCGGTGCCGTGGGCCTCCATGTAGAGCAGCTCGCGGGGGTCGAGACCGGCCCGGTCGTAGACCTGGCGCAGCAGCGCGGCCTGGGCCCGGGCGCTGGGCTGGGCGAGGCCGGGGGTGCGGCCGTCGCTGTTGGTGCCGGTGGCGGTGATCACGGCGTGGACGCGGTCGCCGTCGGCGAGGGCACGGGCGAGCGGTCTGAGGACGAGGACGACGCCGCCCTCGGCCCGCACGAAGCCGTCGGCGGCCGCGGAGAAGGCGCGGCAGCGGCCGGTGGGCGAGAGCATGGACGCCTTGGCGAAGCCGATGAACTCATGGGGTCCGACGAGGATGTTGACGCCGGCGGCGAGCGCCGCCTCGCCGCCCGCTTCCAGGTGGGCGCACGCCTGGTGGAGGGCGACCAGGCTGGAGGAGCAGGCGGTGTCCACGGCCACGCCGGGGCCGCGCAGGTCGAGGGCGTGGGCCAGCCGGCCCGCGGTGTTGCCGCTCGCGATGCCGGTCATGGTGTGCCGGTTGACGGTCTCCAGCCGGCTGAACTGGAGGTTCCCGTAGGAGTTGTTGGACACCCCGACGAATACGCCCGTGTCGGTGCCGGCCAGGGCGGCGGGGTCGAGGCCGGCGTCGTCGACGGCCTCCACCGCCAGCTCCAGCAGCAGCCGCTGCTGCGGGTCCATGCGGGCGGCTTCGCGCGGGGAGAGGGAGAAGTACTCGGCGTCGAAGGCGGCGATGTCGTCGAGCACACCGGCCGCCGTGGTGTAGGTCCGGCCGGGCCGGCGCGGGTCGGCGTCGGTGAAGGCGTCGGGGTCGAAGCGCTCCGCGGGCATGCGCGTGACCAGGTCCCGGCCCTGGAGGAGCGCGGACCACAGGGCGTCCAGGCTGTCGAGGCCGCCGGGGAGGCGGCAGCCGATGCCCGTGATCGCGATCTCGCGTCTGCTCCCGACCGCCGAACGGCCCATGCACGCCCCCCGCGTTGTCACCGACTGACACGAGAAGCCTTCCCTGCCCGCCGCGAGAAATCGGCGCCCCTCGTCGGTAGCCACGAAAGAGTGACAGCCGCTCGGGTAAGGCCGATTGTCCGCTCATACGACGCGAAAGGATTCCTCGGACAGCGGGAGGAGTTCCCGGTAATCAGCCGCCCGCCGGGGGTTCGGGAGGCGAGGACAAGGAAGAACGAGGAAGGACGGGACGGCGGCCGGTCCCGTGGTGAGGAGGGCGGGGTCATGAGAGCGCTGGGCGACGGCCTGCTGTGGGACCTTTCCCCGGAGGGTGCGGGCGCGGGTGCCGATCTGGCGGTGCTCCTGCTGCCGGGTCTGGGCGGCGGCGCCCGCGACTTCGCGCTGTGGCCGCGTCACCTCGCGCCCCCGATCCGGGTGCTGGCCGCGCGGTACCCGGGCCGTGACCCGGCCTCGCCCGCCGCCGGAGCAGCTGCGAGCCGCGACCTGCTCGGCACGGCGCTCGCGGAGCGGCTCGCCCACCACGTCCAGGAACCGCTCGTGGTCTTCGGGCACAGCCTGGGGGCCGCGGTCGGCTACGAGACCGCCTGGCAGCTCGCCCGGCGCCGCCGCCCGGCCCTCGCCCTCCACGTCTCCGCCGCGCTTCCGCCTCCCGACTACGCGAGCCTCGACCTGGGTGCCCGGGCCATGGACGACGCCGCTCTCGCCGGCCTGGCCCGCGCGCTGGCCGTCCCCCTCCCCCGCGAGGACCGCCCCGGGGACCGGCGGGCCGCCCTCCGCGCGCTGCGCCACGACCTCGCCCTCGTCGACGCGTACGACTACGGGCCCTCGCCCCGCCCGCTGGACTACCCCGTCACGGTATGGAGCGCGCGCGACGACGCCATCATCCCGGCGGCCGCCGCCGGGCGCTGGCAGGCCATGGCGCGCCACCCCCTCACCCACCGCGCCCTCCCCGTGGAGCACCACCACCTCAGCCATCCGGCCGCCGTCACGGCGATCACCGAGGCGCTCCGCGGCCTCCTGGCCTGACCGGGACACCCGGCCCCGGGGCGCGCGTGGCGGGGCTGCTCCATCCGTGTTGCGATGGAAGGAGGACCGGGAGCCCATGCACGGAAGACTGGAGCGATCATGGCTACGCGGAAGAAGCTCATGGCCCGCGACATCATGTCCACCAAGGGCGTGCAGTGCGTCGGCGAGCACGAGTCGCTGCTCGACGCGTCGCGGATGATGCGCGACCTCAAGGTCGGCTGCCTGCCCATCTGCGGGGACGACCAGCGCCTCAAAGGCGTCGTCACCGACCGCGACATCGTCGTACAGTGCGTGGCGGAGGGCCGCGACGCGTCCGGGGTGCAGGCGGGCGAGCTGGCCGGCGCGCTGCACTGGGTGGACGCCGAGGCCGACGCGAACGAGGCCCTGGAGACCATGGAACGGCACCAGATCAAGCGCCTGCCGGTGATCGACGTCCGGAACGGGCACCGCTTGTGCGGCATGATCACGGAAGCGGACCTCGCGAAGAACCTCACCGACGAGCAGATCGCCGAGTTCGCGTCCCGGGTGTACGCGACCGCCGGCTGAACCGGCGGACCCCTTCTCGGGCGGACGGGCGTCCTGGGCCGCGGCGGCCCGGGGCGCCCGCGTCCGTCCCCGCGCCTCCTCCAGGCCGCCGCCGACGGCCGGTCGGGCCGTCGCGCCGGTGGAATCGGCCCGCCGGAGCGGCCCTCGGTGACCACGCGTCCCACGGCTCCCGGCGCCCGTCACTCGTACGAGCAAGGTCTCGCCCGGCGCCCGCGCGACGGCCTCCGCATGGTGGACCCTGACCGCAAAAAGGTTACGGCACCGGGAGGTTGACGCCCATGGGTGGACCGCGCGACAAGGACGGACTGTGCGTCGGGGCGGGTGGACCGCACGGCGGGAAGGAACTGTGCATCGGGGCGGTGGTGCCGCTCACCGGGCGGCTCGGCAGCCTGGGACACCCCCTCGCCTTCGCCCTGGAACACCTCGCTCCACGCCTGACCCGACTCACCCACGACGGCCGCCGGTACCCCCTGCGGCTCGCCGTGCGCGACAGCCGCTCCGAGCCCGGCCGGGCCCGCCGGGCGGTCGCCGAACTCGTCGCGCGGGAGGGGGCCCGCATCGTGGTGACCATGGCCGGCACCCAGGTGCTGCCGGCCGTGGCCGACGCCTGCCAGGACCTCGAAGTGCCCTGCCTGTCCACCACCTTCCCCTGGCAGGCCTACGTCCTCACCCAGGGCGGCGGCCGGGGCCGGGCGCCGGGCTGGACGTACCACTTCGCGTGGGGGCTGGACGACATCGCGGACGTCTTCGCCGACATGTGGGAGCACGCCGGGGCCGCGCGGACGGTCGGCTGCCTGTGGAACGACGGGCGGCAGGGGCGGCTCCTGCGCCACCCCCGGCACGGCTTCGCGCCCGCCGCGACCGCCCGCGGCCACACGCTGGTCGACCCCGGCGGCTACGCCGAGCCGGGCGGCGGCTTCGCGGAGCACGTCCGGCGGTTCAAGGACGCGGGGACGGACGTCGTCACCAGCGCCGCGACCGGCGCCGATCTCACCCTCTTCCTCCGCCGGGCGCACGCCGCGGGGCTGCGGCCCCGGCTGGTGACCTGTTCCCGCTGGCTCGCCTACCCACCCGATACGCGCCGGGCGGCCCCGGCACCCCGCGCCGTGCCCCCGGAACCTCCCTCGGGCCACCCGGCACCCTCGGTCCCTCCAGTCCCTCCGGCTCCCTCCGATCAAGTGGCCACACTCGTCTACTGGACGCCCCGCCACCCCTACCGCTCCTCCCTGGACGGCAGCACCGCCGCCCAGCTCGCCGACGCCTACCGGTCGGCGACCGGCCGCCCCTGGCTCCAGCCGCTCGGCCTGGCCCACGCCCTGCTGGAGGTCGCCGCGCACGCCCTGGGCACCGCGGCGGACCCCACCGACCGGCGCGCGGTGGCCGAGGCCCTCGGCCGCACCAAGCTCTCCACCGTCGCCGGGGACCTGGACTTCACCACCGGCCCCGCCCCCGGCATCGCCCTGCTGCCGCTCGCCGGCGGCCAGTGGCAGCCCACCGGGGACGGCCACCGGCTCGCGGTGGTGAGCAACAACCGCCTCCCGCAGGTCCCCCTCGACGGCGACCTCGTCCTCGCCGACTGAACAGATGACCTCTCGTCAGTTCAGGTCGCTGGAAGGCGATATGGCCAACCAAACCGTCCGTACCCCCCGTACCGCACGCACCGGGACGAATGGGGCTACCCGTCCGGCACCCCGCTCACACCTCGCATCACCGGTGCGGGGGAGAGTTTCCCCGATCACCCCCCTGCCGCCCGGGAAGTGCCCCGAGAGTTGACCGCATGAGCTTGACCACCGCAGGGAAAACCCCCGGGCCCGTCCGGTTCTACCTGGCTTGCGACCACCGCGGCTGCGATGCCCGGACCACCTTCGACCTCGTGATCCCCGACCCAGGTCCCTCCCGCGACGACGATCTGTGGGGCTATCTCCTCCACCACGCCCACACCGCCACTCCCCACATCAAGGAGCTCGGCTGGGCCTACATCCACGGCGACGGCTACTGGTGCCCCGACTGCTGCACCACGGCACACCACCAACCCCACCCGCTCCCCGGACACACCTGACGGCACCCCGCCCCGCCCGCCGCCCGGCCGCGCCCGCGCCCCGTACGCCCCGGCTTCCCCGCCGGCCGTACGGATCCCTGATCAGGAAGGTGATCAGGAAGCCGGGAATGCGGGAAGGGTGAGAGAGCAGGAGTGACGGCCGCCGGGCGGACGGTGCCGGACAGCACCGTCCGCCCGGCCGGGAACGCGGGCACCGAGGAGCAGTCGTGCACGGACCGGACCGGGTGGACAGCCAGGACCAGGGCGAGGAGCAGCGCCGGGAGAGGGAGCGGGCGGGCTCGGCGGCCCGCCAGGAAGCGGCGCGCCTGACCGCGCGGAACATCCACGGCGTCGCCCTCACCTGGGTCGACAATTCCGGGATCACCCGCGTCAAGACCATCCCCACCGCCCGGCTGCCGCACACCGCGCGCTGGGGCGCCGGGGCCTCGCCGGTCCTCGACGTCTTCCTCTCCGACGACTCCGCCGTCACCAGCCCCCATCTCGGCGGCCCCGACGGCGATCTGCGGATCTTCCCCGACCTCTCCCTGCTCACGCCGCTCGCGGCGCAGCCCGGCTGGGCCTGGGCCCCCACGGACCGCTACGAACAGGACGGCACCCCCTACGTCGCGTGCCAGCGCCAGTTCGCCCGGCGCATGACCGCCCGCGCGGCCCGCCACGGCCTGCACCTGCGGATGGGCGTCGAGACCGAATGGACCGTCACCACCCGTACGGGCACGGCCGCCGGCGCCGAGGAGCCCTTCGCGGGGCCCGGCCCCGCCTACGGCATGACGCGGCTGGTGGAGCTCTCGGACTACCTCGACGACATCCTCCAGGCACTGGCCGCGCAGGACGTCGAGGTGCTCCAGCTCCACCCCGAGTACGCGCCCGGCCAGTTCGAGGTCTCCACCGCCCCCACCGACCCCGTCACGGCCGCCGACCACGCCGTCCTCGTCCGCGAGACCGTCCGCGCCGTCTCCGCCCGGCACGCGCTGACGGCCTCCTTCGCGCCCGTCACCCGGGCGGGCGCCGTCGGCAACGGCGCCCATCTGCACCTGAGCCTGTGGCGGGACGGCGTGAACCTGTGCCGGGGCGGCGAGGGCCCCCAGGCGATGACCCTCGTGTGCGAGGCCTTCCTCGCCGGGGTCCTGCGGGAACTGCCCGCGCTGCTCGCCCTGGGCGCGCCCCTGCCCGCCAGCTATCTGCGGCTCACCCCTTCGCGGTGGGCCGGCGCCTACCACTGCTGGGGCGTGGAGAACCGCGAGGCGGCCCTGCGGTTCATCCCCGGCCCGCCGCACGACCCCGACGCGGCCAACGCCGAGATCAAGTGCTTCGACCCGGCCGCCAACCCCTATCTGGTCGTCGGGGCCGTCATCGCCGCCGGTCTCGCCGGGCTCGACGACGGCCTCACCCTCCCGGCCCCGGTCGCCGGGAACCCCGTCACCACCGGCTCCGCGCCGCGCCTGCCCGCCTCCCTGCCCGAGGCGCTCGGCCACTTCACCCGCTCCGCCCTCCTGCGCGACGCGCTCGGCGATCCCCTCTTCGAGGCGCTCCTCGCCGTCCGCCGGGGCGAGCACGCACTGGCCGAGGGCAAGGATCCGCAGGCCCTCGCGGACGCCCTGCGCGGCCGCTACTGAGGCGCACCACCGGGAACGGGGAACCGGCACGACGCGAAAGGACGGCACCGATGGATCCGGTCGAAGCACCCGCCCGCCTGGTGGACCACCACTGCCACGGGGTCGCGCGACACGCCCTCACGGAGGCGCGGTTCACCTCCTACCTCACCGAGTCCGACGCTCCCGCGGCCCCCGGCACCACCTTCTTCGACACCCAGCTGGGCTTCGCGCTGCGCCGCTGGTGCCCGCCCGCGCTCGGGCTCCCCGCCCACTGCCCGCCCGCCGAGTACCTGGCCCGGCGCACCGAGCTGGGCACGGACGAGACCACCCGGCGGCTGCTCCGCGCCACCGGCATCACGGACCTCCTCGTCGACACGGGCCTGGCCGGCGGGCTGACCACACCGGCCCGGCTCGCCACCGTCTCCGGGGCCCGCGCCCACGAGATCGTACGGCTGGAGACCGTCGCGGAGGCCGCCGCCGACGCGGCCGGGAGCACCCAGGACCTCGTCACCCGGCTGACCGACGGCGTCCACGAGGCGGCGCGCCGCGCCGTCGCCTTCAAGTCGGTCATCGCCTACCGGCACGGCCTGGACTTCGCGCCCGGGCCGCCCGCCGTCCCCGAGGTCCGCCAGGCCGCGGGCCGCTGGCTCGCCGGCAGACGGCCGGGCGACCGGCTGACCGATCCGGTGCTCCTGCGCCACCTGCTCTGGACCGCCGTCGCCACGGGCCGCCCGCTCCAGTTCCACACCGGGTTCGGCGACCCCGACCTACGGCTGCACCGCTGCGACCCTCTGCTCCTCACCGACTTCCTGCGTGCCGTGCGCCCCACGGGCTGCCCGGTGATCCTGCTGCACACCTACCCCTACCACCGCAACGCCGCCTACCTCAGCCATGCCTACGCGCACGTCCACACCGACATCGGCCTCGCCGTCCCGCACATCGGGGCGCGGGCCGGCGCCGTCCTGGCCGAGACCCTCGAACTGGCGCCGTTCGGAAAGCTGCTGTTCTCCACCGACGCCTACGGCCTGCCCGAGCTGTACCTCACGGCGACCCGTCTTTTCGGCCACGCCCTCGGCCGTCTGCTGTCGGGCTGGGTGAGCGACGGCGCCTGGACGGCCGGGGACGCCCGGCGCGTGGCGGACCTGATCGCCGAGGGCAACGCACGCCGTGTCTACGGCCTCGGACCGGCCGAGGCGTAGCGGCCGGCCGCAGGTGGGAGGCGGTTCCCCCTGGTGCCGGGAGCGGTGGCGGACGAGGATGGCGCCATGTCCTCATCCATGTCATCAGCCCCGCATCTCACGCACATCCCGGCTCCCCAGGGGGTCGCCCCGGCCACCGGGTACACCCATGTCGTCGGCGGAAGCGGCCGCTTCATGGCCGTTTCCGGCCAGGTCGCCCTCGACGAGAACGGTGCCCTCGTCGGCGCCGGCGACCCGGCCGCGCAGGCCCGGCAGGTCTTCGAGAACCTTCGGCGGTGCCTCGCCGCGGCCGGGGCGACCTTCGACGACGTCGTCAAACTCACCTACTTCCTCACCGACATCGCCGACCTGCCCGTCGTCCGCACCGCCCGTGACGAGTTCCTGGGCGGGCGCCCGCTGCCGGCGAGCTCGGCGGTGCAGGTGGCCGCCCTGTTCCGCCCCGAACTCGTGCTGGAGGTCGAGGCGTTCGCGGTCGTCCGCGACCCGGCGGAGTAGGGGCCGGGCCGGTCAGCGGGCGGCGGCGGGCGGCGCGTCACCCAGGGCCCGCAGGCGGGCGCGGACGTCCTCGGCGGCGTCCCGGCCACCGGGGACCTGCTCCCAGAGCGCGAGCAGGTCGGTGGCCAGGCCGGGCGCCTGCCCGCCGCTGTGCTGCCAGCAGTAGTGCGCCCGCTTCACGGCGGCGAGCACCTCACCGTCCGCCGGGCCGCTGCGCGCCAGGCGGGCCCGCGCGGCGGACATCCACAGCCCCGCGGCCCGGCCGTGGTCGCCCGCGAGCCGGGCGAGGTCGGCGCGGACCTCGGTCCACAATCCGGCCTCGGGGCTGTCCGGGCCGTACAGGCGCAGGGTCTGCTGCTCCCAGGCCGCGGCCATCGCCGCGGCCTCGTTGTGCCGGCCGGCGTGGGCCGCGGCCAGGATCCCGGGCAGCAGGTCGTCCCGGGCCGGCACGGAGGCCGGCTGCCCGCCCACCGGCGCGGCGGTGGGCACGGGGTTCGCCGCGGGGGCCCGTACGTGCTCGGCGGCCCGTCCGGAGTCGGGTGTGTGCACGGGCTCCGCGTCGCGTACGGGCTCGGGGGCCCGCACCCTGCCCGTGTCCCACACCGGTTCCTGGGCCCGCGCGGGCTCCCTGACCCGCGCCGGCCCGGGACCGCGCGCCGGCTCCGGGGCGGGTTCCCGTGCCGGTACGGGCGCGGGCACCGGTGCCGGTACGGGCGCGGGCGCGGCCACCGGGGCCGGCCTGGCGGCCGGGTTGGCCAGCAAGGGGCCCACGGGGCCGTACTGGAGGGTCAGCGTCCCGTCGCCCGGCGCCGCCACGTCGAGCGCCTGCCGGTGCACCGCCGCCACGTCGAGCACGGGTCCCCCGGCGGGGTCCCCGGCACGCAGGGCGTCGAGGAACGCGGAGGTGTACGGGCCGGCTTCGCGGAAGGGTGTGGCCGGGGCGGGCGTCACGACGCCGAACAGGGGCACCCCGTCGGCCAGCTGACCACCGCTCGCCGCGGCGGTCACCTCCGGCCACGCCGCGGCGTCCGCCTCCACGTCCAGCAGCACCACCAGGGGCCCCTGATGGGCACCGAGCGTCCGGGTGAGCCACGCCCAGGGCAGGCCCGTGTAGCGGACCGAGCCCGGAGTGCTGCCGGACAGCCCCAGGTGCAGCTCCTTGGCCCGGCGCGAGGGCACCATCAGCCGGCCGGTCACCCAGACCAGCAGGGGGCCGGGACTCGCGGCGGCGTGCTGGAGGTAGGCGAGCACGCTCTGCGGGCCGGCGACGCCGGGCAGCTGCACCACGTCGACGGACGGGGCCGCGAGGAAGCGGCGGGGATCCGCGCCGGCCAGGGCGTGCGCCGTGGGGTTCGGCACCGCTCCCCGGGACCGGTCGGGTGTGCCGTCCAACAGCAGCACGCAACCCCGAACAGGCTCACTCACAGCGCACATCCTTCCGGCCGGTGCCACAACCCATCCCCGGGAACTGTAGAGGCCACGGCCTCGGTCCGGGCCCAGACCTCGTGTCTTCCCCCTTTCCCCCCGCGGCCATACCAGCAGATATGTACGCACGGCCGGGTCTCCCCCGAATCGCCCGCTTCACCGCGCCATATGTCGTACGGGCGAGGGGGCCCGGTGTCGCGGTCCGGCGTCGCGTCAGACCGCCGTGGCCACCACGACCGAGAGCGACGAGTCCGTCGGGCGGATGCCGGCCAGTTCCAGCCTGGACTCGGCGAACAGCCGCCGGAAGTCCTCCTCGCCGCGCTCGCGGCCGTTGAGCGAGGCCATCATGAGGAGGTCGAGGACCTTGGCGTAGGAGGGTTCGTTGCCGGGTGCGACGACGGTGTCGACGACCAGGAGCCTGCCGCCTTCCTTCATGGCGGCGCGGCAGCCGCGCAGGATGGTCAGGCACTCCGCGTCGGTCCAGTCGTGCAGGATGCGCTTCAGCAGGTAGATGTCGGCACCGGCCGGCACGGAGGAGAAGAAGTCGCCGGGTTCGGTGCGCCAGCGCCCGGCCAGCTCCGGTATGCCGAGGCTGTGGTCGCGCAGGACGTCCGCGCGGTCGTAGAGGATGCCGGAGAGGCCGGGGTTGTCCAGGAGGACGCGGCGCAGCAGGCCGCCGCGGCCGCCGCCGACGTCGACGACCGTGCCGGTCCCGGGGAAGTCGTAGGCGGCGCAGGTGGCCGCGTCGTCGCCGTCGGACACGCTGGCCATGCCCGTGTGGAAGGACTCGGCCGCCTCGGGGCTGCGGGCGAGGTGGTCGAAGTAGGGGGCTCCGTAGAGGTCCTCGAAGGTGGTGCGCCCCGCGCGCACGGTGTCCTCCAGGCGCCCGGCAGGCGTCCAGAAGAGCTCGTCCGTGAGCATGATGACGCCTCGTCTCATCGAGGAGGGGACGTCGGAGCGCAGGAGGTCGGCCGCGGGGGTCAGGTGGAAGGCGCCTTCGGCGTCCTCGCGGAAGATCTGGCGGGTGGCCAGGAGGCGGAGGACACGGCGCAGGTAGGGGCCGCTGACGCCGAGCGGGCCGGCGAGCTGTTCGGGGGTGCGCGGCCCCTCGGCGAGGTGGTCGGCGACGCCGATGCGGGCCGCCGTGCGCAGCGCGGCGGAGTGGAGGTAGGCCAGGGCGTGCTCGCTGAGCTGTGCGACGAGGGAGCTGTCAGGCCGCGGGGTGTCCATTCAGGTGCCTCCTGTTGCCCGTGTGTTCGCTGTCGATGTCAACCTTGACGCGAAGGGCCGTAATGCCGCCAGAGTGTGTCGACCCGTCAGGTGACATCGCGACCGGGCGGCGGAAGGGCTTCAGGGACCTCAAGGGACCGTGGGAGGACGTGATCGACCGGCCGGCCCGGGTCGGTCCCGGGCGTCCGGCCGGTCGCTTTCGCGCGGGGGCTCAGACCTTCTGCGCCGCCGACTGCTCGTAGAGGCTCTTGACCTCGTTGCCGAAGAACGGGCCGAACATCCGGTTCGGCAGGAAGGTGTAGCCGAAGCTGTTCACCGAGGCCTGGAGGCCGGAGCCGGTGGCCTCGTCGAACGAGGCGAACCACGGGCCGCCGCTCGAACCGCCGGTCATGTTGCAGGCCATGCCGTGGTCCTTGCTGAAGAGGAAGTCCTTGGCGGTCTTCCCGCTGCAATAGATGAGCCGCTTGCCGTCGTACGGCGCGGCGGCGGGGAAGCCGAAGGCGTACATCTCCTGGTTGTAGGCGCCGTTGAACTGGAGGCCCTGGGCGCCGACGACGTCGGCGAGCCGCTTGCCGTCGAGCGGGGCGACGACGGCGGTGCCGACGTCGTAGTTGATGTCCTCACTGGCCACCCACTGGGGTGTGGAGGCCGTCTTGGCGGCGCTCCACGTCCCGTACGGGGCCTGCCCGTCCTGGTAGGCGGGGACGAAGGTCCAGTTGGTGTGCCAGGCGCCCTGGTACTTGACGCAGTGCCCGGCGGTGATCACGGTGCTGCCGTTCCGGCTGGTGACGGCGTCACCGGAGCAGGAGGCGGTGCGGTCCCCCAGGGTGAAGAACACCCTGCCGGAGGTCTTGACGACGGCACCGCCGCCGGTCCACGCCCCGCCCGGCTGGGGGTTCGCCTTGGTGTCCGGCCCCGGCGCCGCGGCCGGGGCGGTGGGCGCGACCGTGGAGACGAGGGACAGGGGGCCCGGGGGCCGGGGCGCCGTGCGGGCACCCGGCGCGGCGGCCGGGGGGTCGAGCGGCGTGGCGGAGCGCATCCGTTCCGGTGTCCAGAAGTCACGGACCTTCTGGTGGTCGGCGGCCGAGGCCGCGGCGGTGTGGACGACGGCCGGGGCGGCCCGGCCGGCCGGGGCGGCGATGGCGGTGATCGGCTGGATCCCTGCGGCGAGCGTGGCGCCGGCGGCCAGGAGGATGCCGGCGGCGGTACGGCGGGGACGTCTCACGCGTACTCCTTCTGCCCAGGCCGCGCGGGAGTCGCGCGGCGATGTGGGGGGCCGGACCGCGGTGGGCGCGGTCCGGGCAGACGAGCGGTGCGGACACGAGCGGCTGCGAGCGGATTCGAGGGTGCGTGAGGGAGGGTCCCACGGGACGGATGAATTGTCAGGAGCGCATCAAAAGCATGGCTGGATGGCGTCCTCCGCGGGCGGGGTGTTCGCGGAGGACGCGGCGTCGGGTCCGCACGCGTCGGATCCGTACGCACGAGATCCGTACGCACGGGATCCGTACGCAAGGGATCCGTACGCACGGGGTCCGCACCCCTCTCGTCCGCACGCGTCCCGATCGGTGGGTGCGCGGTCGGCGCGTTCGACCTCGCCGAGGGAGTCGGCGCGGGCGGGCCGACGGCGGCGGCCACCGTTTCCCGATCGGCGTAGCACAACAGGTTCTGACGGTCCGACACCTGACACCCTGAAAGCAACAGGGCCGGAGCCCGAGCGAACTCCGGGGCGAGGACAGGAGGATCACGTGAGGAAGAGACCCGGTATCCGACGGACCGCCACGGGACGGGCCCGCACGGCACTTGGACGCGGGGCCGTCCCGCTGGTGTGCGCCGGGGTGGTGTGCCTGCCCGGCCCGGCCGCCGGGGCCCTCACCTCCCCGGACGACGACCACGACGCCACGACCCCGTTCTGGGTGGAGCCGACGGGGCCCGCCGTCTGGCAGGAGCGGATCTGGCAGGAGCGGGGGCGGGAGGAGGACGCCGCCGCGCTCCAGCGCATCTCCGACCGGTCGACGGCCGTGTGGCTCACCGACCGCGACCCGAAGGCACAGGCCGAGCAGATCACCCGCAGGGCGGAGCGCGCGGGCCGCATCCCCGTCCTCGTCGCCTACAACATCCCGCAGCGCGACTGCGGGCAGTACTCCTCCGGCGGCGCCCCCGACGCGGCGCACTACCGCCGGTGGATCTCCCGCGCGGCCGCGGGCATCGGCTCGCGCCAGGCCTGGGTGGTCCTCGAACCCGACGCGCTCGCCCAGTGGGCCTCCGGCTGCGTTCCCGAGGCCGCGGCCAAGCAGCGGCTGGCGCTGCTGGCCGAGGCCGTGCGGATCTTCAAGGAACGACCGGGTACCGCGGTCTACCTCGACGCGGGCAACCCCGGCTGGATCCCGGACCGGAAGCGCCTCGCCGACGCGCTGAACAGGGCGGGCGTCGCGCGGGCCGACGGGTTCGCGCTCAACGTCTCCAACTTCCACACCAACTCCGTCACCAGCGCCTACGGTGACGAGCTGTCCGCGCTGCTGGGCGGCGCCCATTACGTCGTCGACACCAGCCGGAACGGGAACGGTCCGCTGCTGAGCGGCGGCGCGCCGCCGGACGCGGCGAAGCCGGCCGAGCCGGGGGACGGGCCGCCCGCCGCCCCGGCCGGCCTGAACGGACCGGCGGCCGGTGACGACGACGGGAAGGGACCGGGCCCGAGCGACGGGGAACCCTGGTGCAACCCTCCCGGGCGCGCGCTGGGCACACCGCCCACGACGGCGACGGGGAACCCGCTCATCGACGCGTTCCTCTGGATCAAACGGCCAGGAGAGTCCGACGGCACGTGCCGGGGCGCCCCACCGGCCGGCCGCTGGTGGGCCGACTACGCGCTTCGGCTGGCCAACACGACACCGTCGGCGAAGCCTGTGCCTGGGCCGGCGGCGAAATAGCTCTGGGCGGGGTGGGATTTTCCCCGCCCCGCCCCTTCCCGAACCGGGGCTCCGCCCCGGACCCCGGTCCTCAAACTCCCCCAGCTACCGCTGGGAGGTGCCCCAGCGGTAGCTGGGGGAGTTTGAGGACACCGCGCGTCAGCGCGGAAAGGGGGCCCGGGGGCGGAGCCCCCGGTTACGGGAAGGGGCGGGTAGGGGAAAAAGCCCCGCGCAGCGGCACCCCTCCCTACGCCCCTTCGCCCGCCGACACCGCCGCCAACTCCCCCACAGACACCGGAACTCCCACCCCCGCACCGGCCTCCACCCGTTCAGACCCCCGCCGCCGCATCATCCCCGCCCACCAAACCCCCACCGGCCCCACCGCCGTCACCAACGCCAGCACCGCCCACACCCGCATCGCCGGATACGCATGCCCCCACACCACCGACGCCACCAAACACAACCCGAACACACCCGCCCACCCCAAATGCGTCCGAAAAGTCCCCACACAATCCGGCGACGCCGAATCCCCCTTCGGCGTCACCACAAAACCCGACCGCCGCCGCAACAACGCCTGCCCCAACGCCCGCGCATACAACGGCGCCGACACCGCCGACATCACCATCCCCGCCACCCCCGACGAACCCACCGGCTCATGCGGACTCACATTATGACGACGATTCACCACATACAACGCCACCTGCAACGCCGCCGCATCCCCATACAACATCAACCACACCTCCGACGGCACACTCACCCCCGCCGCACCACACCCCAAAAACAACACACACGACATCCCACCCAACACCCACGTCAAACCCGCAATCGGATAAAACGCCACCAACAACAAATAATTCCACAACCTCCCCGGCGACAACGACCACACCACCCGACCAAACTGACACAACAACGTCTCAAACGTCCCCCGCGACCACCGCAACTGCTGCGAAAAGAAATCCGTCCACGACGACGGCCCCTCCCCCACCGCCAACACATCCGGCGTATACACCGACCGCCACCGCCCACCCGTCACCGGATTCCGCCGCCGATGCACCTCCAACCCCGTCGCCATATCCTCCGTAATCGAATCAAAAAACCCACCGATCTGCCGCAACACCCCCACCCGCACACAATTCGACGTCCCCACAAACATCGGCGCACCGTACCGATTCCCCGCCCGCTGCACCAACGCATGAAACAAAAACTGCTGACTCTCCGCCCCCTTCGTCACCCGCGACACATAATTCCCATACACCTGCGGCCCCACCACAAACGCCACATCCGGATCCCGAAAATACCCCAGCATCCGCTCCAAAAAATTCGGCAACGGCACATGATCCGTATCCACACACGCCAAAAAATCATAACCATCACCATGCGCATCCAACCACGCATTGTAATTACCATGCTTCGTCCGCGCCCGAAAACGACCCGACGGACGATTCCACCGCGCCACCCCCTTCCGCGAAAAATGCCGCACCCCCAACCGCGCACACAACGCCCGCGCCCCCGGATCATCACCCTCATCCAGCAACCACACATCCACCACCCCCTCATACCGCACCCCCACCGCCCCCTCCAACGTCGCCGCCACCATCCCCAACGGCTCCTTCCCCGGCACAAAACTCGTACAAAAAGCCACCCGACCCCCCGGCTGCGCCACCACCGGCACCGGATCACACGCCACCCACGACGCATGCGCCACCGACACCACATTCACCACCCGAAAAACCTCAACCAACCCCACCGACACCAACATCAACCCATCCACACACCCCCACCACCCACCCCGCACCACCCAATGCACCGGCCACAACAACCACACCAACAAACCCACCGACACCAACGGCGCCAACCCCACCAACAACCCCACACGCAGCACGGCAAGGCGGCCGAGCTTCCCTTCGGGGCCGCCTCCGTGCACCCCCTGACGCCCCCTCAGGCGCCGGTAGCTCACCCGGTACTCACCCTCCGGCGGCTCCTCCACCGGCCCCGTCAGACGACTGAACCGCTCGTAGTCGTAGCCACCGGAAGCCTTCGCCGCATCGGCGTCCCCGGCTCCGCCGGAGACCGACGCCTCGGCCGCCGGACCCGGCACACCGGCCGCACCCGAGACCCGGCACTCCGACACCCGCGCACCGCCCACCACAGCCACCACCCGCTCCCCCACACCCACACTGGACATAACGTCAGATCAGTCAGAAAAACCTAACAATCCACCCATGAGTTGCCGGACCCTCACACTCGATGCGTCCGCTCAACCACCCGCACAGCCCATACGGCGATACGAAAGGCATATGGATCGGCCGAGTGGCCCCACTCCACACCCCCGCCGCCCCTCGCACGGGGAAACCGGAGGCAGGCACACCGGATCGGATGAACCACGGGTCGGCGCGTCGACCCGGAACGACGTGGGCAAGTCAAAACAACCGGCCCCATCGGCGTTTCAGTGCCCGGTCCACACGCCCACCTGCGATATCTCTCGCCGTACACGGCAACCTCGAGAGAAGGTCGAAGGGCAGGGATGATCACCAACCGCACCGCCACCCCCCTCGCAGCAGCCGTCGCACTGGCCGTCCTCGGCGTCGGCCCGGTGCCCGGCGCGGCGGCCGAGGGCGCCGACGACCCGGTGCTCGACGCCACGGACGCCAAGAAGGTCGACGAATTCCTCGAGCGGGCCAAGGAGACCGAGCAGGCCGTCAGCCCCGAGCTGAAGGCCGTCGCCCTGATCAGCCGCGCCACCCTGGTCGGCTTCGACGACCGGCTGAGTTCCGCCGGCTCGGTCAGGCGCAAGGTGGCCGCGCTGATGAAGCGGACGCCCGGGCAGACCGTGGAAGCGGCCCTGGCCAAGATCGAGGACTCGGTCCACTACACCTTGCAGTGGCCGGACGGCAGGTACACCGACGGCGTCAAAGCCGCCTCCGCCGCGCTCGTGGGCTGGGACAACGACAGTGTCCGCTGGTCCAACACCTGGGGCCGCAAGAACAGCCGCAAGGCGATCGACTCTGCATGGCGCGACCGGCGCTCCGGGCACACCTTCGCGGTCCGGTTCCACACACCGTCCAGCAGGTGGGCCCAGGAGGCGGCGCGCAAGCTCCAGGGGGAGCGGCGCCGGCCCGGCACCCAGCCGGACCGTGTCAAGGAGCTGCGCCGGCAGCAGGAGGCGATCTTCACCTCGGTGCCCGTCCCCGAGGGCGCGGAACGGCTGGCCGCACCCGCGTCACCCCCGCCGGCAGCCACGCCCGCGCCCGCGGCCCCTCCGGCGCCCGAGCCGGCACCCGTACCCGCGCCGGTGCCCGTCCCCGCACCCACGCCGTCCGAGCCCGCCGCGGGGCCGGCGCCCGGCTCCGCCTGACCGCGGAAGCGGTCCGGGGTGGCGGGGCCCGGAAGCGCTCCAGGAACGCGCCGGTTTTCCGGCAGGGCCGGAATCGGACCGTCCGCGTTTCACCCGGGTGCTCCGCCCCCGGCCACCGTAGGAACCGCCCCGGGCGCACCGCCCACCACGACCGGCGCCGTGCACACGGTCCTGCCGTACCCCAGACCACACCCGAGACCAGGAGACATCGATGATCTTCATTGTCGTCAAGATGACCGTCCGCCCCGAGCACACCAAGGAATGGCTCACGCTCGTCGGCGACTTCACCCGGGCCACGCGCGAGGAGCCGGGCAACCTCTTCTTCGAGTGGTCGACCAGCGTCGACAACCCGAACCAGTTCGTGCTGGTGGAGGGCTTCGCCTCCCGCGAGGCGGGCGACGCCCACGTCAACTCGGCCCACTTCAAGAAGGCCATGGACACGATGGCCGACGCCATCGCGACCACGCCGCAGATCATCAGCACCGAGGCGCCGGGCAGCGGCTGGTCCGCCATGGCCGAGCTCACCCCGCGCCACACGTCGTAGGCCGGACCGGTCGCCGTCCTCGCCCGGGCCCCGCGGTCCGGCCGAGGGCGGCACCGGCACGTGCGGCTGCAACCCTCGGGCGGTCACCGTAGTCCTACTTACTATGACCATACGAGCGAAGAAGAGAACGACCTCGTCGGCGGTACGCCGACTGTCCGTACTCCTCGGCGCGGTGGGGCTCGCGGCCCCGCTCACCGTAGCGATCGGCGGCACCGCGCAGGCCGCCCCCGCCTGCACGACGAAGGCCGGCCCGCATCAGAGAGACGTGGAGAAGTTCCTGGGCCTGCGGGTGGACGGCCGGCAGTCCACGGCGGACTGCCGGGCGATCCAGAACTACCAGACCAAGCGCGGCATCCGCCCGAACATCGGCTACGCGGGCCCGGTCACCTGGGGCGTCATGCAGGAGGAGCTCACCGCGCGCGACCCCAACGCGGCGGGCAGGTGCCCGGTGAACAAAGGCCGCATCGCCTGTGTCGACCTCACCCGCCAGATCAGCTGGATCCAGGACGGCAAATCCCTGAAGTTCGGTCCGGTGCCGGTCCGTACGGGACGCGACGGCCACGAGACCCGGACCGGCGCGAAGAGGGTCTACTGGCGTTCGATCAACCACTGGTCGACGCTCTACGACGTCCGCATGCCGTACGCCCAGTTCTTCGACGGCGGACAGGCCTTCCATTCCATCGAGGGCAGCGTCCGGTCCCAGCCCGGATCGCACGGCTGCGTCAATATGCGCCCCGGCGACGCCAAGGCGTACTGGTCCCTGCTCCGCAACGGCGACGACGTCTTCGTCTACGGCCGGAAACCCGGCACCTGAACCGCTTCCAGGGCGGGGAGCCGCCCCGGCGACCCGCCCCGGAAACCGGAGGAATTACCTCCCCCATGGATAATCGATTCTGCGAACACTCTTACGAGTGAAGCGAGTTCATTCCCCCTTCTCCGGCCCCGGAAGTCTCCGATAGAAAAGGCGCCTGGTCCCACAGACGGGTGGTCACGGATGGCGCCGCACGGAACAGCACCTCTCTCCTCGCACCCCACTCCCCCTTCGCCCTCTTCTTCCTCTTCTCTCCCCTCTCCCTCGGCGGTGGACGGATTCGTCGACGTCTCCGTCGGGCTGACCGGCTTCGACTCCTTCGACCTGCACGCCACGGGAGTGGCGGCGCTGTACCTGGAGACGGCGCTCGACCAGGTCGGCACCGAGGCGTTCGAGCGCTTCCTCGACGAGCTCGACGCGGCGGGCGGCGATCCCGGCCGGCTCGAAGGCGAGACCTCGCGCGACATCGCCCGCGCGATCACCCACCTCTGGTATCTGGGCGTCTGGCCGCAGCTCGCCAGGTCCGTCCACACGGCCCTCGGCCGGGAGAAGGCCAACGTCCCGTTCACCGTCTCGCCCGAGGCCTACACCGAGGGCCTGGTGTGGCGGACCTTCCACGGCCACCCGGCCGGTGCCAAGGCTCCGGGCTTCGGCACCTGGTCCGATCCACCGCCCGGCGCCCCGCCGGTCCCCCGCGTCACCGCAGCGGGGCGGCCCGTGGGGAAGCCGGAGGAAGACCGCGAGGAGGAGTTCCAGGGGGACATCTCATGAGCGCCTCCCCACGCGCCGACGGACAGCCCGCCGGCGGCGGGCGTGGCACCCCGCCCCACCACCGGCGGCGGTACGACGTGATCGTGGTCGGCGCCGGACTCTCCGGCACGCTGGTCGCCAAGCGGCTGGGCGACCAGGGCTGGCGCGTGCTCGTCCTGGAAGCCGGCACCGGCACCCTCGACACCTGGCCCGGCCATCTCGACGCCATGAACACCTACTACGCGGCCGCCGCCAAGGTGCCCAATTCCCCCTACCGCCCCAATGCCGCGGCGCCTTCCCCCGATGTCCTCGACCTCGCGGGCCTCCCGGACGGCGGATTCCGCGCGAGCGGCTACTTCGTGCAGAACGGAGCCCTTCCCTACGGCTCCGACTATCTCCGCGCCAACGGCGGCACGGTCATGCACTGGCTCGGCCTGACACCCCGTATGCATCCCGAGGACTTCGCCGTCCGCCGGACATTCGGATACGGCCGCGACTGGCCCCTCGGCTACGCCGACCTGGAGAGTCACTACCGCGCGGCCGAGCGGCAACTGGGCGTCGCGGGGGACGCCCAGGAACAGTCCGAGGCCATCGGCCTGCCCTTCCCGGAGGGCTACGTCTATCCGATGCACAGGATCCCGCGCAGCTATCTCGACGACGTCGTCGCCGCGAAGATCGACGGCGTCCCCGTCCAGGAGTCGGCGGACTCCCCCGGCACCACCCTGCGGGTCGTCACCACCCCGCACGCCCGCAACAGCGTCCCCGACGCGCGGTACGACGGCGGGCGCGGCTACCGCCCGGCCGGAGCGGCGGGCCTGCCCAACTACGGTGAGCGCTGCGTCGGCAACGCCTCCTGCGTCCCCATCTGTCCCGTGCAGGCCAAATACAACCCCCTCAAGACCCAGGCCACCTGGGACAGCCGGGTCACGCTCGTCACCCGGGCCGTCGTCAGCCGGGTCCTGGCCGACGGGAACGGCCGCGCCATCGGCGTCGAGTACCAGGCCTACGACGACCCCGCCGCCCCCGTGCACACCACGCACACCGCCGAGGCCGACATCGTCGTCCTCGCCGCCCACGCGATCGAGAACGCCAAGCTGCTCCTGGTGTCAGGGCTCGCCGGGCACAGCGGCCAGGTGGGGCGCAATCTCATGGACCACCCGGTGCTGCTGACCTGGGGGCTGATGAAGCACCCGGTGGGCCCCTTCCGCGGACCCGCCTCGACGTCGGGGGTGGAGAGCTTCCGCACCGGGCCCGCCCGGAAGCGGCGCGCCCCGTTCCGTATCGAGATCGCCAACTGGGGCTGGGGCTGGCCCGCGGCCTCCCCAGGGAGCGATGTCGCCCGGCTGCTCGGCATCACGGGAGACTCCGGACAGCCGCGCGGGCGAGGCGTGTTCGGCGAGGAGCTGCGCCGCAGGCTGGGGGGCGGCATCGGCCGCCAGTTCAGCTTGCAGTTCGAGCTGGAGCAGGAGGCGGAGGGCCGGAACCGGGTCACGATCGACCCCCGTCACCGCGACCGGCTCGGCAACCCCCGGCCGGTCATCACCTACGACCTCTCCGACCGGGTGAAGCGCGGCATGGCCGCGGCCAAGGCCGTCTCCGACCGCGTCTTCGGCCTGCTGGAGGCCGAGGACCGCACGGTGTACGGACCCGGGCCCTTCTCCCCCGGCCACTTCCGCTTCGAAGGACAGGACTTCGCCTTCAACGGCGCCGGCCACGGGGCGGGAACACACCTCATGGGCGACTCCCGGGACTCCTCCGTGGTCGACCACTGGCAGCGCTGCTGGGACCACCCCAACCTCTACGCCGTCGGATGCGGCAGCATGCCCTCGGTCGGCACCTCCAACCCCTCGCTGACCATGGCCGCGCTCGCCCTGCGCAGCAGTGAGCGGATCCACCGCGATCTGACCGAGCTGCACCGGCCGGTGACCGTCCGGACCGGCGGCGGGGACCGCACCGCCGCGTCCCGCGTCCCGGGCCCCGCGCCGTCCCCGCACAGCCACCCGCAGCAGGAGGTACGACCGTGACGACCGCCCGGGTACCGGCCACCGCGCCGTCGCCGTCCGGCCTCTCCACGGAGCTGGCGGTCGTCGTGGAGCCGCCGTTCCACGTGCCGCGCAACCCCGAGGAGCTGCGCCTGTTCCTCCAGGCCGCGCTGACCCTGGAGCACCTCACCATCCCGCCCTACCTCACGGCGATGTACACCTTGCGCCCCGGCACCAACCGCCCCGCCTTCTACGCCATCCGGGCCGTGGTGCTGGAAGAGATGCTCCATATGACGCTCGTCGCCAATCTGCTGAACGCGGTCGGCGGCACCCCCTTGGTCGCCCACTCCCGGTTCGTCACCGGCTACCCCGCCCGGCTGCCCTACAGCCGGGACAAGATCCCCATCGCCCTGCGGCACTTCGGCACCGAGGCACTCCGCACCTTCCTCCACATCGAGCGCCCGGAGTACGTCGCCGAGCCGCCCGGTCACCCCTCCGTGGCGGACGACGAGGGCTGGACGTCCATCGGGCAGTTCTACGCCACCATCCGGGCGGGGCTGGTCCGGCTGACGGAGAAGCTGGGTGAGAAGGCGCTCTTCACCGGCGACCCGAGGAGGCAGATCGGCCCGGAGCACTTCTACAACTCGGGCGGCGAGGTGTTCAGGGTCTCGGACCTGTCCTCGGCGCTCACCGCCTTCAGGGTCGTCACCGAGCAGGGCGAAGGGGTCAGCCGGACCATCTACAACACGGACGACCTGCTCTTCGGGGAGGCCCGGGAGCCCGCCCACTACTTCCGGTTCGACGAGCTCCTCCAGGAGCGGCGCTACGGCCCGCACGACACCCCGGCCTCCGGCCCGACCGGCCCCGCGCTCGACATCGACCGGGCCGCCGTCCACCCCATCGACCCCGAGGCCAAGGCCGCGCACTATCCGCCGGGCGGCGCCGTGCGGCGGGCCGCCGACCGTTTCAACGAGGTGTACGCCCGCCTGCTGTGCGTCCTGGAGGACGCCTTCACCAAGGACCCGGCCGTCCTGCGGGCCGCCGTCCCCACGATGCTGGAGCTGCGCGACCTCGCCGAGCGGCTCTACCGCAATCCGCACCCCGACCCGGTGAAGCGGGCCCAGGGGCTGCACGCGAGTGCGACGTACGAGATCACGGACGAGTTGTTCGCCCGTGTCCGCGGGGGGCTGGGGGCGGGGTAAGGCGGTCTCTTCCCCAGCCCCGCCCCTTCCCGATACCGGGGCTCCGCCCCGGACCCCGGTCCTCAGACGCCGGACGGGCTGAAAAGGGGCCGGGGCAGCCCTATCGACTGGGAGTGCCGGAAGACGTTCCGGGGGTCGTACGCGGCCTTGACCTTCTGGAGGCGCGGATAGTTGTCCTTGTAGTAGAGCGTGTACCAGGGCACCCCCGACGTGTTGTACCGCGGGTCGGTGATGTCGCTGTCCGGATAGTTGATGTAGCAGCCGTCCGTGGCCGGACCCGGTACGGGGTAGCCGCCCGTCGCGGAGAAGACGTCGGTGTACGCCTCGCGGGTCCAGGCCAGGTTCGGGGCGTCGTCGCCCTCATCGGACCAGAAGCTCTGGAAGAGGGCCTTGAAGACGGAGTCGCGCTGGGCGGCGGCGGTGTCGGCCGGCCGGACGGTGTTGATCCGGCCGCCGTAGGACAGCAGCACCACCATGGAGTCGGGGTTCCGCCGGTCGGTGCGGGTCAGGTGCCGGTACAGCGCCACGGTCTGCGCCTCGTCGAAACCCTTGCGCATATAGGCCGACTTATGGGCGGCGCGGAGCGTCGGATTGGTGAGGGTGGGGTTGTTGGTGCCGAGGAGTTTCACGGAGGTGAGCCATGGGAGCCTTCTCGGGGTGAAGAAGGCGGGCAGCGGGCCCTGTTCGCCCACCGGCCGGGTCAGCGGCAGGGGCTCCACGCCGAGGCCGGAGGTGATCGCCCCGACGTGGTCGTCGAGGAGCTGCCGGGCGCCGGGCACGGAGGCGTCCATCTGGGTGAGCATGCCCACGCTGTCGTGGGAACGGTGGTTGAGCATCAGGAAGCTGCACAGCGAGGCGTAGGGCGAGCCGGGGTCGCTGTGCCGCTCGTGCCAGCCGCCGAAGTTCTTGACGAGGGTGGTGAAACCGGCCTTGTCGAGCTTGTTCCACGGCAGCGAGAGCGCGCTCACATAGACCTCGCCGGGCGGCCGCATCAGCTGGCGCGCGGGGTCGTCCCCGGTGGCGCCCGGCGTGCGGAACCAGTAGCGGGTGATCACGCCGAAGTTGCCCCCGCCGCCTCCGGTGTGCGCCCACCAGAGGTCGCGGTGGGGGTCGTCCGGTTCCCGGGTGGCGATCACGGGGCGGACGGTGCCGTCCGCGCCCACCACGACGACCTCGACGGCGTAGAGGTGGTCGACGGTGAGGCCGTGGCGGCGGGAGAGCATCCCGTAGCCCCCGCCGCTGATGTGTCCGCCGACCCCGACCGAATAGCAGGAGCCGCCGGGCAGGCCCACGCCCCAGCCCCGGTGGAGGGATTCGTAGACGTGCAGGAGGGAGGCACCGGCCTCGACGGCGAAGGCCTTGCGCGAGGCGTCGTAGGAGACCTGGTCCATGGCGGACATGTCGAGGACGATCCGGACATCGGGGTGGAAGACGAAGTCCGCGTAGCAGTGGCCGCCGCCGCGCACGGACAGCCGCTTGCCGCCGCGCACGGCCTCCTGGACCACCTGGACGACCTGTTCGGTGGTGCGCGCGAGGCGTACGGATTCGGGCCGTGCGGTCCACCGGGTGTTGTTGCCGACGGTCAGGGCGGCGTAGCGCGGGTCGTCGGGAAGGACGGCGACGGCTGGGCCGGTGGGGCCCGCTCCGGCGGCGGGCGCGGCGACGGCGGTGGCCGCCGGGCCCGCTCCCAGGGCGGACGCGCCGGCGGCTCCGGCCGCCGCTGCCGTGCCGGTCAGGATGGTTCGTCTGTTCAGCATGCCCCTGGGCCTCTCTCCGACGCGCCGCTCCGGTCACTCGCCGCCGCCCGAGGATGCCTCCGGGGCGGGAGGGACGGCCATGCGCCGGGGCCCAGTCCGTCAGGTGCCGGGCCGTGGGGGCGCGGGGTCCGGTGCCGTGGTCCACGGGTCGATGCCCGCGTCCCAGATCCGCTGTTCCTCGCGGCAGTGGAGGAACTTGGGGGCGGTCTCGCCCCAGAGCCGGGTGCCGCTCAGCGGGCACTTGTCGAAGGCGGCGAGGAAGAGGCGGCGGAGGAATTCCGTCATGCCGCAGTCGTGCACCGTCACCCGCGCCGGGGTGTGCCGGCCGAGGACGGCGACGGGCCAGCGGTCCGGGTCGGGGTCCGAGGTGAGCCAGCACAGGAGGTCGGGGCCGGAGGTGACCCCCCAGGCGATGACCCGGTCCGGGGCCGGGGCGGGGCCGGGCGGGCGGGGCAGCGCCGTGAGGAGCTCTCTGGCGGTGCCGGTCTCGGCGCGCATGCCGCTGTCGGGGTCGGTCCAGTACGGGGACGGCAGGGGCTGGAGCACGTAGAGGAAGTCGCTGATGGTGCCTTCGCCGTACTCGGCCATGAAGGTGACGTAGTCGTGGGGGAACGCGGTGCCCCAGGTGCGCTCCGCGGCCGCCCAGTCGACGCTCTCCCCCGCGTTCGCGTGCGGTGGCATCAGGCGGCGGACGCCGGCGAACCCGGACGGCTCCGCCCCGCCCGCACGTCCCTCACGCCCCTCGCGCGCGGTCCCAGCACTCATGTCGTCCCCTCCCGCCGGTGCCGGCGGGAGGCCGGACGCCGTTCCCCTTCACCATGTCACACATGTCCGCCCGAAACCCCCCAAAGGGCGGTCAAGGGCGGCGGGTCCGGGCAAGGGCCGCGGGGGTCAGGGGCAGCTCGCGGACCGCCCCTCCGGGGCCCCTTCCTGGGCGGGCAGCGACGGGTCGTCACCCTCCGCGCCGCGCGGGCCGTCCGCGGGGTGGAGCACATGGCCGATCGAGTGCGGCTCGGCGTAGACACCGATCAGCCGGCAGACGGTGGCGGGGTCGGCGGTGACGGTCACGGGCGCCTGGTACAGCTCGTGGTCGCCGTTCTCCTCCCCGTCGTCCGGCTCGGAGAGGGTGGACCACATGTCCTCGGCGGCGCTGATGAGCTGGTCGAGTTCGTCGCGGACGGCGTTCCAGGCACCGTCGCGGACGGCCCGGTCGATGCGGGAGACGGTGCCGAGGACGCTGGCGTAGTCCTCGGCCAGCTGGTCTTCCTGGGGGGACGGTCGAAGAGTCAGGGCGACTGGCTCGGTGGTGTACACGGCGCCTCCACGCAAGGAGAAACGGTATGGGCTGGGGCCGATGCGGACGAACCCCCACCCGGGCATCGTCGCGCGCCGGGGCGCGGCGGCCGCTGTTCGCCGTCACCGGTCGGCCATATATCACTCGCACGGGCGAGCACCCGCTCTGATGACGGATGCGTGAGGGGTGACCGGAGGTGCCCCCGCGCGCCTCCCGGCCGTCGCCGGGAGGCTTGCCCGAGGGGCACCGGGCCCCGGCCGTGGGTCACATCCAGATGGTCGCCGTGGCCACGGTGAAGGCCCGCTTCGGGCGGTCGGGGTTGCCGTAGCGGACCTCCACGCGCGGGTGGGAGCGCATGAATCCGCTGTCGGCGATGACGACCCGGTGGGGGTCGCGGACGGTGCGCACCGCGATGTCCGTGTCGAGGAAGCTGCCGAACTCGCCGGTGGCGGGCGCGTAGACGAAGAACTGGCCGCCCCTGTAGTGCCGCGCGGCGGTCTCCTCGTCGAGGACGAGCGCCCAGAAGGCCACGGGGTGGCCCGCCGGGTACATCATCCGCCGCTCGGCCTTCAGGCCCTGGAGTTCGATCCCCAGGAAGGGGTTCTCCTCCCCGGGCTTCACCGCGGCCGAGGGGGCGGGCTCCGGCGCGGCGGTGCCCTGACCGGGGGTGGCGGCCTGCGCGCCCGTGATCAGCGCGGCGCCGAGGGTCGCGGTCGCGGCGGCCACGGTGAGGGTGCGGAAGAGAGTGCGAGCTGACACCTAGACTCCAATGTCGGGCGGTAGGAAGGTGGGGCGCTTGCGTGGGACGGCAGGCCGTGCGGGCATGCCGCGGCGGCCACGGGGATCCGCATGCGTGTTCCCGTCGCTACGTCCGGTGATCATCCAGCCCACCGCACTCCCCTGGCAACGGCGTCCCATGGGATCCGGCCAGTGCGGCGGGGCCGGGGTGGCCCCGCCGCCGCGTGGCGCGCGAACTCCCTACGCCTCGCCGCCACCGCCCTTGAGCCCCCGCATGGTCTCGGCCGCCTTCGGCGTGAGCACCAGCGGCCCCTCGCCCGTCGACCACGCCATCCGCACCTCCAGCCGCCGGAACCGCCACCCGTCGTCCGTGCGGACCACCTCACCGGTGAACGTGCCGCCGACGTCGAAGTGGCCACCGGCGGCCTCACCCCGGGCGCGCTGGGTCTCGTCGAGGTGGACGTGTGTCATGAGGGCGTTCCAGCGCACCGCCGCGCGGTCCCCGTCGAGGTCGATCATGTAGTTGGCGCCGATGTGCTGTGTGCGCCGGAACTTCACCATGGTCTCCTGCTGAGACTCGCCCAGCCCCGCGATGCCCACGTGGTCACCGACGGGTGTCGTGATCCGCACGTCCTCGGTGAACAGGCGCCGCGCCCACGCGTCGTCGAACCGGGCGCCGGTGGCGGGCACCGTGTCCAGGCTCATGAGGTAGCCGTCGATGAGTCCCGTGATGTCCGCCCGGTCGGAGAGGAGGCGGACCCGCGTCTCCAGTGCGGCGAAGTCGGCGGCGGAGACGGTGGCGGGGGTGGTGGAGACGGTCATGGCTGCCCTCCAGGAGATTCGGCGGCCCGTCGGCGGGGCCGGCCCTTCCTTCAAGGAAAACACTAGAACCTCTACATAACTTGAGGTAAAGCCGGGGCGTATCGCGTCACCAGGAAACGCGTTTGACGCCCGGAGGCCTTCGGAGGTCGGATGACGGCCCATGAGCACAGGACAGACGCGCCCCAGCCACCCGCCTCTCCGTGAAGAACTCGGTGAGGACCTCGTACGGCGGCTGATCGCCGGCCGGTTCCCGCGGTGGGCGGGGCTCCCGGTCGAGCGGTTCCCGTCCGGCGGCACGGTCAACGCCATGTACCGGCTGGGTGACGACATGGTCGTACGGCTGCCGCTGCGGGAGGGCGGGGCCGGGGACGTGGCACTGGAGCGGGAGTGGCTGTCCCGCCTCGCTCCCCTGCTGCCCACGGCCGTTCCCGAGGCGCTCGGGGCCGGCGAGCCGGCCGAGGGCTGTCCGTGGCCGTGGTCGGTGTACCGGTGGCTGCCGGGGGAGAACCCCGAGGCGGGGGCGTTGGAGGAGCCCGTGGCGCTGGCCGGGGACCTGGCCGGGTTCGTGGCGGCCATGCGGCGCGTCACCCTGCCGGGGGCGCCGCCGGCCCACCGCGGCGGGCCGCTCGGCTCGCTCGACGCGGAGACCCGGGCGGCGATCGAGCAGCTGCGCGGGATCCCGCGGGAGGGCGTCGACTGCGACGCGGCGGAGGCCGTCTGGGAGGACGCGCTGCGGACTCCGGACTGGGACGGGCCGCCGGTGTGGCTGCACGCCGACCTGATACCGGGCAACATCCTGGTGGAGGACGGAAGGCTGACCTCGGTCATCGACTTCGGCTGCATGGGCATGGGCGATCCGGCCTGCGACCTGTTCCCGGCGTGGAATCTGCTGCCCGCCGACGCGCGGGAGGTCTTCCGCGAGGCGCTCGGCGTGGACGACGCGACCTGGAAGCGCGGCCGGGGGCGGACGCTCTCGCAGGCGCTGATCGCGCTGCCGTACTACCGGGAGACGAACCCGGCGATGGCGGGCAACGCCAGGCATGTGATCCGGGAGGTGCTGGGAGAGAGCTGAGCATCCACCCGGACCCCGATGCTCAGGCTCCGGACACGACGCCCTGACGGCGACCGGGGTACGGGCCGGCCACCGCGCGGAGGAAGCGGTCGGCGTCGTCGCTGTCCGCGAGGTTGCCGAGGCTCAGCCAGGAGCCGTCGGTGAAACGCAGGCGGAATTCGGCGAATCCGCGCGGCTGGCCCGCTTCCGCTTCGATACGGACCTCGTCGGACCGGAATTCGGTCACCAGGCGGACGTCGCCCGCGCTGCGCGGGAGAACGCGCCGGCGCGGGGAGGCCGCGAAGCAGACGCGGTCGCGGGTCGCGAGGAAGAGCCGGGCGCGGTTCGGGGAGGTTCCGTACCAGCGCAGCAGCAGTTGGCCCGCCGTCAGGTCCCAGTCGCCGTCGAACACTCCGTTGTGCGGAGCGGGGGCGGTAGGCCGGTCGGGAGTCCGTGCGTCCGGCCGCGTGTCCCGGTCGAGATTGCCGTTCAGTTTCTGCGAGAGCAGGTCCATCAGCAAGTACGGCACGACGACCACGCAGAACAGCACGGCGCCGAGGTAGAACGTCCAGTGCCTGCCGGGCTTCAGCCGGCCCTTGCCCGCGGCGCGGTGAATCTCCTTCGGGGGCCGGGGAATGCCGCGTATTCCGCACCACACCAGGAGGGTGGGTTCTTCCCCCAGGATTTTCCTCGCCCGCCGGAGGACCTTGCGTTTCGCCATGGCAGGGATTCTATTTCGGTGGCGCGGCGGGCCGGTGACCGGAGAGACTCCCTCCCATGCGGGAACACATCGAGGCGTCCGCCGGGCTGTCGTTGCGCCCTTGGGCCGCCGGAGACGTCGCGGCCGTGACGGAGGCGTTCGCCGAGCCCCTCATGCGGTGGCAGCTGCCGTGGCCCGTCGAATCCGCCGCGGACGCGCGGCGCTGGCTGGCGGACCGGGCGGAGCGGTGGGCCACCGGTTCGGACTTCTCCTTCGCGGTCGTCGACCGCCGCGACACCGTGCTGGGCAGCGTCACGGTGGGCTCGGTCGACGTCCGGCACGGCGTCGGCTGGGTCTCCTACTGGACGACGGCCCCGGCCCGGGGCCGCGGGGTGGCGACCCACGGCTGCCGGGCGCTGGCGGACTGGGCGTTCGCGGACCTGGGGCTGTTCCGGCTGGAGCTCGGGCACCGCGTCGGCAACCGCGCCTCCTGCCGGGTCGCCGGAGCCGCCGGCTTCGCCGTCGAAGGGCTACAGCGCCAGAAGCTCCGCTACGACGGTGTCCGCTACGACGTCGAGACCCACGCCCGGCTGGCGTGCGACCCGGCTCCGCCGGGTGGGGCGTCCGGGTGAGCGGTGTGCCGCCTCAGCTCCCCAGGGCGGTGCACATCGCCGACGGCCCGGGGAAGTCCTCGGGAAGGGCGTCCATCAGCAGCATGTCGACGCGCTGGCCGAGCCAGAAGCCGGACTTCCGCAGGCGCCCGGCGGGCCGGAAGCCCGCGCTCGCGAACGCGGCGATCGCCGCCCGGTTGGGTTCGAGCACCTTCAGCCAGGCCGTGCGGAGCGCGCCCAGGTGGAACGCCCAGTCCAGGGTGAGCCGGGTGGCCTCCTCGGCGTAGCGCTTGCCCCGCTGCGCGGGCGCGAGGACGATCGTGAACTCGGCGGTCTGCGCGTCGGGGTCGAGGTGCAGCACGGTCAGGCCGACCGGCAGTTTGTCCTTCACCCGCACGATCTCGAACGGGGCGTGCCGCCGGCTCGCGCGCCGGCGTTCCCATTCGTCGGTGCGGTCCTCCTCCTGGCGGGGGAACTGATCGCCCCGGCCGAGGATGGTCGCCGGGTCGTTCTCCCACTTGTGGAACTCGGTCAGCGTGTCCTCGCGGGGCACCCCCAGGGCGAGCCGGTCGCCGGTCAGGAGGATGTGCGGGCTGCTCATGTGTGGCTTCCTTCCACGTCGCGGTGCGGCACGGGCGCCTGGCCAAGCTTGGTGCCGTGCGCGCGCGGGGCCGTGGCGTCCGCCGGACGATCACTCGCATGTGTGGTGATCGGACCAACCGCACTGCCCACGCGGCATGTTCGAGCCGCTTGGGAGGGATGCGTTCCGGTTGGTGGACGACCCCGGCCGGGCGGCGGGAGCGGCCGGGCGGCACCTCCGCCGAGCGGCTCGCGGGACACCCCCGGAAGACGCCCGGGGCCGGGGGCCGGAGCGGCGGGACACCGCGGCGGTGTCAGTGGAATTGACCCATCATCTCGGCCCGGGAATGCACCATACCCCGGACCTTTTCAGCTCCTAGAGTTTCTGTCATGACAGCGATCGAGATTCCCCAGCGCATGAACTTCACCACCGTTGCTCCCAAGGTCTTCAAGGCCGTTCTCGCCCTCGACGCCGCCGCGCGCGACGGCCTCGACCCGGTCCTTCTCGAACTGGTCCAGATCCGCGCCTCGCAGGTCAACCGTTGCGCGTACTGCATCGATTACCACACGGGTGACGCCCGTAAGGCGGGCGAGACCGAGGAGCGGATCTACCAGCTCAGCGCTTGGGAGGAGTCCAGCCTCTACACCGCGAAGGAGCGGGCGGCGCTCGCGCTGACCGAGGCGGTCACGCTGCTTCCCGCCGGCGTGCCGGACAGCGTCTACGACGAGGCCGCGCGGCACTTCGAGGAGAAGGAGCTGGCCCAGCTCATCGCGCTGATCTTCACGGTGAACGCCTGGAACCGGATGAACGTCACCACCCGCAAGGTCCCCGGCACCGAGTAGAGCCGGGGACGGGACCCCGTTCGGGGCGGTGACCGGAAATCCCCCGGCCGGTCACCGCCCTTCGTACGGACCCGGCGGATTCACCGGGGCGGCGCGGGCTTCTTGAGGAGTTCGACGAGGGCGAAGTAACTGTCGGCGCCGAAGCCCGCCCCGACGGCCCGTTCCGCGAGGGACTTCATCAGACCCGGGAGTTCCGTGTCGACGCCCCGTTCCGCGCTGGTGCGATGAATGTGGTCGAGGGCGGTCAGATTCATTTCCATGGTGGCCTGCTCACCCGGGTACCGGCCTTCGTCGAGTGCCGGGGCCTGGGCACCCAGCATCCCGGTCACGACGTCCGGCAGGAACCAGTCGGCCGCGATCCGGGAGAACTCCGTCGCGGTGACACCGGCGGTTCCCACGAGGGCGGCCGCGTGCAGGAAACCGTTGATCGTCGCGTACATCAGGCCGAGCAGCGCCGTGTTGTGGAGGACGGCGAGGCTCGGGTCGGCACCCAGATAGGTGGTGCCGCCCATGGCGGCGAGGGCCGGCCGGTGGGCGTCGAACACCTCCCGCGAACCGCTGTAGAGGAAGACCGCACCGGGGCGGCCCACCCCCGCCGTCGGCACCATGATCGCCCCGTCGAGGTAGCCGGCCCCGCGCGCGGCCGCCCAGGCGACCGCCTCGTGGGCCTGTTCCGGGGTGCCGGAGGCGAGATTGACCAGCGCCCGGCCGGCCAGGGCGTCCCCCGCCGGTTCGAGGATTCCGTAAAGGGCTTCGTAATCCTTCACACAGACGACCACGACGGAACTCGCCGAAACCGCCTCCGTGATGCCGGCGGCGCGCCGCGCGCCTCGGGCGACAAGGCCGTCGGCCTTTTCGGGTGAGCGATTCCAGACGGTCGTCGGGTGCCCCGTGCGCAGAAACGCCTCGGCGAGTGCGACACCCATGGGACCGAGGCCGACAACGGTAACCGGTGCGTAATCGTGCTCTGTTGAGAGATCGGCCGGGATACCGGCCGAGAGGTGATTCGTCATGCGGCTCAAGCTAGACTCTCACATCGATGTGAGAGTCAAGGTGACGGTCAACTCGACATGGCGGTCGGTGCTTTGCGAATCGGTGAACTGTCCCGGCGGACCGGGGTGAGCGAGCGGCTCCTGCGTTACTACGAGGAGCAGGGCCTGCTGACGCCCCGGCGACGGGCGAGCGGCTACCGCGAGTACGACGCGGATGACGTGGACACCGTCCGGGGCATCCGCACCCTGCTCTCGGCCGGCCTCGGCACCGCCACCATCGCCGAGCTCCTGCCCTGCATGGCCGACGTCGGCGAGCTGCCCGCGCCGGCCTGTCCGGACATGCTTCCCGAGCTGTACCGGGAGCGTGAGCGGATCAGCGACGCCGTCGCCGGCCTCCTGGCCGCGCGTGCGGTGCTGGACCGGGTCATCGCGGCCACGGCACCGGCCGTGGACGGGGCTCCGGAGGCCTGCCGGGTGTCCTGACCGGCCGCGCCCACCCCGCCGGACGGGCCTCCGCCCGGACCGGGAGCGCACGTGAGCCCCGCCACTCCCACCGCCGTTTCCCGCCGTTACGGCGCGACACTGTGGCCATGCCGACGATGACCACCACCCCGGCCCACCACGACGACCGGCCCTTCGACGCCGTTCTCTGCGACCTCGACGGTGTGATCCGCCGTTACGACACCTCCAGGGTCACGGAGCTGGAGCGCGCCGCGGGGCTCCCGGAAGGGGCCACCGCCGAGAGCGCGTCCGCCGCCGGTCACACCCTTCCGCCGCTGCTCGGGGAGAGCGCCAAGGAGCGGTGGGCGGAAGCGATAGCCCGCGACCTCTCGGCCCGCGTGCCACCGGAGCGGGCCCGCGCGCTGGGCGCGGCGTTCGCCGGGGCCGGCTCGTGGATCGACGAGTGTGTCGTGGACCAGCTGCGGCGCGTCCGGGCGTCCGTCCCCGTCGTGATCGTCAGCGACGCGGCACCGTGGCCGGACGACGACCTCGCCGCGCTCGGCCTGCCCGACCTCGCGGACCACGTGGTGAGCTGCGCCCGCCTCGGGGTCGCCAAGCCGGACCGCGGGATCTACGAGACGGCCGCGGCGCGGGCCGGGGTGTCCCCGGACCGCTGCCTGTTCGTGGACGACGTGCGGGAGAACGTGGACGCGGCCGTCGCCCTCGGCATGACGGGCGTCCACTACCGCGAGCCCGCGGACCTCCGCCGGGCGCTGGCGGTCCTCACCCCGCCGAAGCCGGGGCCCGGCCGCTGAGCCGGGCGTGGAGGACGCTGAGCCGGGCGTAGAGGGCCCGGGCGCTGAGCCGGGCGTGGAGGACGCTGAGCCGGGCGTAGAGGGCCCGGGCGCTGAGCCCTGTGTGGAGGACACCCCCGCTGAGCCGGGCGTGGAGGACCCGCCCCGCGAAAGGGTGATGTCCCTGCGCGAACGGCCGCACATCCCGTCGCTCCCCGCCCCGGGGTCGCGGGCGCTCGTTGGCCCGTCGTGACGATGTCCTTCCGCCCATGGCGCCGTCGCCGGTCCGCAGGCCCGCGCGTGCCGCCGGCCGTCGTCGTCTGCCTCGCGGCGGTCTGCGCGTTCCTGCCGCCCTCGCCACCCCGGCCGGAGCCGGCGTCGCCGCCCCGCGTCCTCGGTGTCCACCCCGACAGGAAGCTGGACGAGGCGTTCGCCCGGTACGCCGGACGCCCCGGTTCCGGCCCGGCCGGGGCGGGCCACTGGACGGGCGGCGACAGCACGTACTCCGTGCCGACCCCCGCCGGCGAGCTGTGGATCTTCTCCGACACCTTCCTCGGCACGCTCCGGCCGGACGGCTCCCGCTCCCCCGCCGAGGCGGACGGCGGCACGACGCCGTTCGTCAACAACAGCTTCGTGCTCTGGAACCGGCACGGCCCGCGCACCGTGACGGGGCGCGACCGCGCCGGGCGCCCCGCCTCCGTCGTCGCCGGGCCCGGCCGCGACGAGTGGTACTGGGCACGGGCCGGCGTCCCGGACGGCAAGGGCTTCTCCGTCGTCTACGCGCGCTACGCCCGCACCGGGCCGGGCCCGCTGGACGTGGCCTGGCGCGGCAACGCCCTCGCCCGGTTCGGGCCCGGCCTCCCCGGCCGGCCCCGCTCGCTCACGCCGCTGCCCTCCTCGGCGGGCATCGTCTGGGGCGCCTGGCTGGAGCGGCAGGGCGGGCGCACCTACGTCTACGGCACCGAGCGGCTCGCCTCGGGCGGCAACCGGCTGCACCTGGCCCGTGTCGAGGGCTCCGACCTCCGGCGGCCCTGGCGGTACCGGACCTCCGGCGGCGGCTGGTCGGCCCGCGAGGCGCGGTCCGCGCCGCTCTGCGGGCCGGGCGGGGCGGCGTTGCTCACCTCGGACGAGCTCAGCGTCGTCCGGCACGGGCACTGGTACGCGCTGGTGACGCAACGGGCGGACGTGCCGTTCAGCGCGGAGACGCGGCTCGCGTGGTCCCGCTCGCCGGCGGGGCCGTTCGGGGCGGCGCGGACGGTGTACACGGCGCCGGAGTCGGGTGCCGCCGGGACGTACCGGAACGGGAACGTCATCGCGTACAACCCGCATGAGCACGTGGAGTTGGGGCGGCGGGGGGAGCTGGTCGTGTCGTACAACGTGAACAGTCTGGAGCCGGGGGATGTGGTGCGGTGGGCCGGTATTTACCGGCCCAGGTTCTTTCGGGTGGTGCTCGGGGGGTAGTGGTGGTGCGGGGTGCCCTGCGGGCGGCTTTTTCCCCAGCCCCGCCCCTTCCCGCCGCATCCGATGTGCGACTCCGCCGCGTGCGGGGCTCCGCCCCGGACCCCGGTCCTCGAACTCCCCCGGCTACCGCCGGGAGGTGCCCCCGGACGGGCTGTTTTGTTGCCCGGAACCGGGCGGGAAGGTCGCCGACGGCACAGAGGAGCGGCTTCCGGCGCAGGGAAACCGACCTCGGACAGGGGCGAATCCAGCCCGTCCGGCGTTTGCGGGGGCCCGGGCAAAGCCACCCGCCTGCCACCGCCCGGCCGAGCCGTACATGGGTCAACCGAACGCCCCGCCCTCGCGTCTCCCACTCCGTCCCCGGCTCCGGCCCCGGCGGGGGCCCTCGACCGTGCGAGGCTGTGGGGCACGCAGGTTCGGACAAGGGGCGGTAGTGGGCGAGACGGGCAGGCCCGGCGCGAAGGACATGGCGGGGCAGGGCGCGGGAGCCGCGACGGCGGAACCGGCGGCCGACTCCGCGGGAGGCATACCGGCGGCCGCGGCGGCCGTCGTGGGCGAGGGCCCGCACGGGCCGTCCCTGCGCCCGCGCGGGCTGGTGGATCTGCGCGGCCGGGCGGAGGTCCCGGCCGGCCTGTCCCTCTCCTATCCGGCGGGCGCCGTGGTCGTCGTCTCCGGGCTGCCCGGCAGCGGCAAGAGCACCCTGCTGCGCCGCTGGTCCGAGGCGGCGCCCGCCGTCGACCCGCGCGACGTCCACGTCGCCTGCGAGGCCGTGATGCCGGCCCGGCTGCCGTACGCGGTGTACCGGCCCTGGGCGCGGCTGGAGCACTTCCGGTGGCTGCGCTCGGCGGTGCGCGGGGGCGGGCCGTTCCTGGTGCACGACTGCGGGAGCCGGGCGTGGATGCGGCGGTGGCTGGCCCGTACGGCCGGGCGGCAGGGGCGGGAGCTGCACCTGGTGCTGCTGGACGTCGGGGCCGCCGAGGCCCTGGCCGGCCAGAAGGCGCGTGGCCGGTGGGCGCCGGAGCGGGTCTTCGCCCGGCACCGGCGGGGCCTCGACCGGCTGTTGCGCGCGCTGACCGCGGAGGCCGGAAGGACCGGCGGGACGGCGGCGCGGGTGACCACGGTCCCGGAGGCGGCCTCGGTGGTGCTGCTGGACCGGACGTCGCGGGAGCGGGTGGCGGCGGTGGAGTTCGACGGGAAGCGGCTCCGCCGGGCGGCACCGTACGCGGCGTCGGGGGTGGCGTCGGACGCGGCCTGAGGCCACCGGCCCGGCCCTCCCCGGAGGGGCGGTGTGACGCGCCCCCGGCCTGGCCCTGCGGACCTCCCCGAAGGCGCGACGCAAGGCCGCCGGTTTCCGGCCCTGCCCTCCTTGGAGCGCGGTATGACACCTCCGGCCTGGTCCTGCGGTGCGGACCTCCCCCATGGCGCGACGCAAGACCGCCGGTCCGGCCCTGCCCTCCTTGGAGGCGTGATGTGACGCCCCCGCACCCCCCGAAGGCGCGTCACGAGGGCCCGTGCCTCAGGAGGCGCGACGCGGGCCACCCGCCCGGGGCCCGCTCTCCCCGGCGGGTGCGCGCGGGTCGTCCCTCGCCGAAAGCCCCTCAGTACAGGCTCCCCAGGACACCCGTGTCGAAGGCCCTGAGTTCGTCCGTGCGGCCGCTCAGGACCTTCGCGGCCCAGTCCGGGTCGCCCAGCAGGGCCCGGCCGACCGCGACGGCGTCGAACTCGTCCCGCTCCATCCGTTCCAGGAGGGCGTCGATGCCCGCGACGCCGCTCCGTTCGCCCTGGAACGCCCGGAGGAACTCGTTGTCGAGGCCGACCGAGCCGACGCTGATCGTGGCCTTGCCGGAGAGCTTCTTCGCCCAGCCCGCGAGGTTGAGGTCCGAACCGTCGAACTCCGGTTGCCAGTAGCGGCGCGTGGAGCAGTGGAAGGCGTCGGCGCCCGCCTCGGCCAGCGGGGTGAGGAGCGCTTCGAGCTCCCGCGGCGTCCCGGCGAGCCGCGCCCCGTAGTCACCCGTCTTCCACTGGGACATCCGGAAGACGATCGGGAAGTCCGGTGCCACGGCGCGCCGGCAGGCGGCCACGACCTCCGCGGCGAAGCGGGTGCGGGAGACGGGGTCGCCCCCGTAGGCGTCGTCGCGGCGGTTCGTACGGGCCCAGAGGAACTGGTCGACGAGGTAGCCGTGGGCCCCGTGGATCTCGATGCCGTCGAAGCCGCGCTCCTCGGCGGCCGCGGCCCCGGCGGCGAAGGCGGCGATCACGTCGTCGAGGTCCTCCGGCGTCATCGCCCGGCCGGGCTCCGACCCGTCCAGGGGGATGCCCGAGGGACCGATCCTGGGGGCGCCGGGCACCGGTCCGGCGCCGGCGGTGCGCGCCATTCCCACGTGCCACAGCTGCGGGACGATCTTTCCGCCCGCCCGGTGCACGGCGTCCGCGACCGCGCCCCATCCGGCGAGGGCGTCCGCGCCGTGGAAGCGGGGGACGCGGTCGCTGGTCCCCGCGGAGGCGTGGTCGACGTAGGTCCCCTCGGTGATGATCAGGCCCACCCCGCCCGCCGCCCGCCGGGCGTAGTACGCCGCCACGTCGGCGCCGGGCACACCGCCGGGCGAGAACTCGCGGGTCATGGGCGCCATCACGACGCGGTTGCGGGCGGTGAGGCTCCCTAGGGAGAAGGGGCGGACGAGCACGTCCGTGGCGCGCGCGGCCGATGTGGTGCGGTCGGTGCTGGAGTTGGTGCTGGTGTTGGCGCTGATGCCGGGCATCGGGTCATCGTCCTTCGGTCGACGGGTGGGGTGTGGTTCTCGTTCCCGGGGGTGGCGCTGCCGGGGTGGGCGTTCCCGGGGGGGCGGCGAGTGCGGTCACTCGGCGGCGCGGTTACGGGCAGGCCCACCGTCGGTGCCCTCCGTCCGGTCGCCCCCGCCCCGCCGCTCCCCCGTCCCCCTCGCCCGTACGGCCGCCGTGACGCCCAGCGCCACCGCCGACAGCAGCACCGCCCCGACGAGGACGCCGTGCAGGCCGCTGGTGACGGCCTCGCGCACGGTGTCCCGGACGGCGGCCGGCATGTCCCCGAGCAGGGCCGGGGTCAGCGTTCCCCCGGCGGTGAGCCGGTCCGCGGCGGGGGTGCCCAGCCGTTCGGCCAGGACGCCGTCCATGCGGTGCGCGTACACGGCACCGAGCACGGCGACCCCCAGCGAGCCGCCGAGCATACGCACGAGCGTGACGGTCCCCGTGGCGGCGCCCATGTCGCGGGGGGCCGCGCTGCTCATCGTGGTGAGGAGGGTGTTCTGCATGAGGAGACCGATGCCGACGCCGATGACGAGGGTGAGGGCCGAGGCGACGGCGACCGGGGTGTCCGTGCCGAGCAGGAGGAGCAGAAGTGCGCCGAGTGCCGTGCCGGTGCCGCCGAGGACGGCGGAGGCGCTGCCCCGCCGGCCCGCGGCCAGCTGCGCCGTGAGCATGCCGAGCATCAGCGGGAGCAGCAGCAGGCCGCTGGCGGTGGAGGAGGCCCCCTGGACGAACTGCATGTACTGCGGCAGGTAGTTCACCACGGCGAGCATGACGGCGCCGACGAGGAAGCTGAGGATCTGGGCGAGGGTGAAGGCGCGGCTGCGGAACAGCCGGGGCGGGATGACGGGTTCGGCCGCGCGCCGCTCCACGCGGACGAACCAGGCGAGGGCCAGGACGGCGGTCAGGCCGAGGGCGCCGGTCCAGGGCGACGTCCAGGCGTAGCGGGTGCCTCCCCAGCTGCCCAGCAGGGTGAGGGCGAGGATGCCGGTGGTCAGCAGGGCGGCGCCGAGGTAGTCGACGCGGCCGCCGGTCCGCTCGGTGCGCAGCCGGACGCCCTTGCCGACGGCCAGCAGCGCGAGCGCGCCGACGGGCACGTTCACGTAGAACGCCCAGCGCCAGCTGAGCGTGTCGGTCAGGAAGCCACCGAGCAGGGGCCCGCCGACGAAGGCGACCGGCAGCAGCACGCCGATCATCCCCTGGCTGCGGGCCCTGTCCCGCTCGGGCACCAGCACGCCGAGGACGGAGAGCGCGCCGACCATCAGGCCGCCGGCCCCCAGGCCCTGGAGGGCGCGGAAGGCGATGAGCTGGTTCATGTCCTGTGCCGTGCCGGAGAGGACGGAGCCGGCCAGGAAGAGGACGACCGAGGACATGTAGGCGCCCTTGCGGCCGTAGAGGTCGCCGAGCTTGCCCCAGATCGGGGTGGCGGCCGCGGCGGCGAGCAGGTAGGCCGTCACCACCCAGGAGAGGTGGCCGAGTCCGCCGAGGTCGCCGACGACCGTGGGCAGCGCGGTGCTGACGATCTGCCCGTCGAGCGTGGCGAGGAAGATGCCGAGCATGAGCCCGAGGACGCCCAGGCGGGGAGGGCCCTGGGGGCCGGGCCCGGGGGCTTCGTCACCGGCGGGCGCCCCACCGGCCGCCACCTCACCGGCCCGCGCCTGCCGGGCCGGCACCTTGACGGCTCGCGCTTCACCGGCTCGTACCGCACTGTCTCCCGGCATGGGAACCCCCTCGCTGTGTACAACGTATCGATGGAGATACAACGTACACATCGCCGCGTACAGCGTCCACTCTTGATACGCTGTACACACTTCGGGGACGTGCCCCGCCACCGCCGGAAGGAGAGCGGATCCCATGGCCGGTCAGCAGACGTCAGGGAAGGCCGGGTCGGCCGAGAAGGCCCAGCTCCCCCTCTGGGAGCGCCTCGCGCGCCCGGCACCCGCGCCCCGGTCGGCCCTGACCGCCGAGCGGATCGCCTCGGTCGCCGTCGGGATCGCCGACGCGGAGGGGCTCGACGCCGTCACCATGCGGCGGCTCGCCACCGAGCTGGGCGTCGCCCCCATGGCCGCGTACCGCTATGTGACGGGGAAGGACGAGCTCCTGGAGCTGATGGTCGACTTCGTCCACGGCGAGCTGCCGCCGCCCGACGAGGCCGCCGGCTGGCGCGAGGCCATGCGGACGCTCGCCACGCGGATCCGGGACCTGACCCTGGCCCACCCGTGGCTGGCCCGTACGTCGGGGCCCGTGCTGACCCCGAATCTGCTGGCCGTGCCGGAGCGCGCGCTGACCGCCCTCGACGGCCTGGGCCTGGACGCCGACTCGGCGATGGCCGTCTTCCACACCGTCATCGCCTACGTGCGCGGCTCCGTCGGCTCCGAGATCCGGCTGGCCCGGCTGCGGGAGGAGCGGGGCTGGTCCGACGGCGAGGAGACCAGGGAGGGGCTGGCGCCGCAGATGGGCTGGCTCCTGGGCACCGGCCGGTACCCCGCGTACCTGCGCTACGCCCGTGAGTCCACCCGCAAGGACGATCCCCTCTGGCAGTTCGAGACGGGGCTGGACTGCGTCCTCGACGGGATCGCCGCCCGGATGGGCATCTGACCCCGGCCGGCTTCGGCCCCCTGGCATCAGCCCCGCCTCGCCCCGGCCTCAGCCGCCCGCGCCGGGCGGCCTGTTGTCCGGCGCGCCGTCGCCGTGCGGGGGCAGGTCGCCGCGCCGGGGCATGTCGGGGCGTTCCCGCAGCGGCGGCAGGACGCGGTCCAGCTCCTCGTCGTCTGCGCGGTGGACGGACCGGACGGCCTCCCGCAGGATCGCGCGGTCCGCGTCGCCCGGCCGGGCGCTCACGGTGACCGTGCGGCCGTCGTCGGCCAGTTCGTACTCCTGCCCCTCACCCGACGTGCGGAACACCAGGTCGCCCTCGCGCTCGCACGTCTCCTTCGCGGCCCCGGCCGCGTCCGGGGTACGCGGGCAGTCCTGCCGCGGCCGGCGCTCGGCCCGGACCGTGAGCGGGCCGCCCTTGCCCGGGCCCGCCCCCACGGCGACGTACGAGCCGGAGAAACCGTCGTCCCCCGAGACGCCGACGGACTGCTCGGCGAGCGCGAAGCCCCGCACCTCGATCACGTACACCATGTCGGCCGTGGTGCCGATGGCCCGCGCGCGGGCCTCCAGCCCGGCCCGGTCGGCCCGGCCGGCCCGCTCGGACCGCCGGTCGGCCGCGGTGTGCGACCGCGCGGCGCTCCGTTCCGTGCCACAGGCCGTCAGGGTCAGGGGGAGCAGCAGCGCTCCCACGGCCAGGGCGGCCGACAAGGATCGATTCATACGAACATTCTGTCGATCCGGCGGTGCGGCGCGGGCGCCGCTCCCGCCGTACGGCCGGAAAGAGGCGGAGAAGCGCGGAAAGGCGCAGGTGACGGCCGGCACCCGGCGGTCCGGGGCCGAACGGGTGCCGTGCGCGCCCGTGGCGTTTGCGCGGGGCGGGAGGGGGGACCTCGTCACGGTGCCGATGGGACCCGAGTGAAAGGCGTGGCACCGTGGCAGCGCATTCCGCCCAGGACGGGCCCCCTCCCCCGAGGCCCGTCCCCTCGTCCTCCGCCGCCCCCGGCTCCCCGGCGGCCGCGGCCTCCTCGACGTCCTCGGCCGTGACGCTCCATGTCAACGGCACCGCCCACCGGCTGACCCTCGACAACCGCACCACCGTCCTCGACGCCCTGCGCGAGCACCTGGACCTGACGGGCACGAAGAAGGGGTGCGACCACGCCCAGTGCGGCGCGTGCACGGTGCTGGCCGACGGGAGGCGCGTGAACAGCTGCCTGCTGCCGGCGGTCGCCCAGGACGGCGTGGAGATCACCACCGTGGAGGGCCTGGCCGGCGGCGGCACACCGCACCCGCTCCAGCGGGCGTTCCTCGACCGCGACGGCTTCCAGTGCGGCTACTGCACGCCCGGCCAGCTCTGTTCGGCGGTCGGCGCGATCGCCGAGGCCGCCGCGGGCCAGCCGTCCCATGTCACGCCCCTGTCGGCGCCTCCCGGCGCGCCCGTGCCCCTCTCTCCCGACGAGATCCGCGAGCGGATGAGCGGCAACCTGTGCCGGTGCGGCGCGTACGTCAACATCGTCGCCGCGATCGAGGACGTGACGCGGTGAAGGAGTTCGCCTACACCCGACCCGCCGACGTCGGCGCGGCGATCGCCGCCCTGTCCGGCCGCCCGGACGGCGCGTTCCTCGGCGGCGGCACCAACCTCGTCGACCTGATGAAGCTGGGCGTCACCACGCCCGCCCTTCTCGTCGACATCAGCCGGCTGCCGCTCACGGAGATCGAGGAGCGGCCCGACGGAGGCCTGACGATCGGCGCGAACGTCCGCAACGGCGACCTGGCCGCCCACCCGGCCGTACGGACCCGCTATCCCGCCCTGTCGCAGGCCGTGCTGGCCGGCGCGTCCGGGCAGATCCGCAACGCGGCCACCACGGGCGGGAACCTCCTCCAGCGCACCCGCTGCCTCTACTTCCAGGACGTGGGCAAGCCGTGCAACAAGCGCCTCCCGGGCAGCGGCTGCCCGGCCCGGGACGGCGTGCACCGCGACCTGGCCGTGCTCGGCCACTCCCCGCACTGTGTGGCGACCCACCCCTCCGACATGGCCGTCGCCCTCGCGGCCCTGGACGCGGTCGTCCACCTGCGCGGCCCGGACGGCGAACGGGCGGTGCCGCTCACCGACTTCCACCGGCTGCCCGGCGAGGAGCCCCACCGCGACACGGTCATCGGCCCGGCCGAGCTCGTCACCGCCGTCGGCCTGCCGCCCGCGCCGGCCGGCCCGTCCGCCTACCGCAAGGCCCGCGACCGTGCCTCGTACGCCTTCGCGCTCGCCTCCGTCGCCGCCGCGCTGGAGGTGCGGGACGGCGTGGTGCGCGAGGCGCGCCTGGCCTTCGGCGGCCTGGCCCACAAGCCGTGGCGGGCCCGCGCGGCGGAGGACGTTCTGCGCGGCGCCCCCGCCGGCGAGGAGGCTTTCGCTCGGGCCGTCGACACCGAGCTGGCCGCGGCGGAACCGCTGCGCGACAACGGCTTCAAGGTGCCGCTCGCCCGTGCCCTCGCCGTGCGCGTCCTCGCCGGGCTCGCCGGCCTGCCGGAACAGGACGCGGCGACAGGAGGAACCGGCCGATGAGCCCTGCCAGCCCCGCCGGCACACCGGGCGGCGCCGACGGCGCCCCCGTCCGTCTGGAAGGCCTGCTGAAGGTCACCGGAGCCGCCCGCTACGCCGCCGAGCACACCCCGCCCGGCACCGTCTACGCCTGGCCCGTCCCGGCCCGCGTCGCCCGCGGCCGGGTCGTCGCGGTCGACGACGGCCCGGCGATGGCGGAGCCCGGGGCCCTCGCCGTGCTCACCCACGAGAACGCGCCGCGCCTGAAGGAGACCGACGACGCCACCCTCCTCGTCCTCCAGGACGACCGGGTGCCGCACCGCGGCTGGTACGTCGCCCTGACCGTCGCCCGCACCCTGGAGGCGGCCCGCGCGATGGCCGAGGCGGTGGTGGTCTCCTACGAACCCGAGGGCCACGACGCCGTCCTGACCCCGGACCACCCCGGTCTGTACATCCCCGAAGAGGTCAACGCGGGCTTCCCGGGCAGCCGCGAGCGCGGCGACTTCGACGCGGCGTACGCGGCCGCCGCCGTGCGCGTCGACGCCACGTACACCCTGAGGGCCCTGCACAACCACCCCATGGAGCCGCACGCCACGACCGCCCGCTGGGAGGACGGGCGGCTGTTCGCCCACGACTCCAGCCAGGGCGCCACGACCGTGCGGGAGACGCTGGCCGGGCTGTTCGGCATGGACAAGCGGCTGATCACCGTCGTCTCCGAGCACGTGGGCGGCGGCTTCGGCTCGAAGGGCACCCCGCGCCCGCAGGTGGTCCTGGCCGCGATGGCGGCCCGGCACACCGGGCTGCCCGTCAAGCTCGCGCTGCCCCGCGCGCAGCTCGCGGCCGTCGTCGGCCACCGGCCGCCGGTGCTCCAGCGGGTCCGGCTCGGCGCCGGCGAGGACGGGGTGATCCGGGCGCTCGCGCACGAGATCGTCACCCAGACCTCCACCGTCCGGGAGTTCGTGGAGCAGGCCGCCGTCCCCGCGCGCACCATGTATGTCTCGCCGCACAGCCGGACCGTGCACCGGGCCGTCGCGCTCGACGTGCCGAGCCCGTCGTGGATGCGGGCGCCGGGCGAGGCCTCGGGGATGTACGCGCTGGAGTGCGCGATGGACGAGCTGGCCTGTGCCGCCGGGCTGGACCCGGTCGAGCTGCGGATCCGCAACGACACCGCGACCGAGCCGGACAGCGGGAAGCCCTACAGCAGCCGGCACCTCGTGGAGTGCCTGCGCGAGGGCGCGCGGCGCTTCGGCTGGGACGCCCGGGACCCGCGCCCCCGGTCCCGGGCCGAGGGCCGGCTGCTGATCGGCACCGGGGTGGCCTCCGCCAGCTACCCGGTCTTCCTGGCGCCCTCGCGGGCGCAGGCGCGGGCGGAGCGGGCCGCGGACGGGGTCCGCTTCCTGGTGCGGACCGACGCCACGGACATCGGTACGGGCGCCCGTACCGTCCTCGCCCAGATCGCGGCGGAGGCGCTCGGCGTGCCCCTGGAGCGGGTCGGCGTCGAGATCGGCAGCACCGACCTGCCGGCCGCGCCGCTCGCCGGGGGCTCCGCCGGCACCGCGTCGTGGGGCTGGGCCGTGCACAAGGCCTGCCGCGCGCTGGGCGGGCTGCTCGCCGAGCACGGCGGCACGGTGCCGCCGGAGGGCCTCGCCACCACCGCCGACACCGCGGACGACGTCCCCGCCGAGCCGCGCCACGCGAAGGCGGCGTTCGGCGCGCACTTCGCGGAGGTGGCGGTCGACGCCGACACCGGGGAGACCAGGGTCCGCCGGCTGCTGGGCGTCTACGCCGCGGGCCGGATCCTCAACGCCCGCACCGCGCGGAGCCAGTTCATCGGCGGGATGGTGATGGGCCTGGGCATGGCGCTGCTGGAGGGCAGCACCCTGGACCCCCGGTTCGGCGACTTCGCCGAGCGCGACCTCGCCTCGTACCACGTGCCGGCCTGCGCGGACGTCCGGGACGTGGAGGCACACTGGATCACGGAGGAGGATCCGCACCTCAACCCGCTGGGCGGCAAGGGCATCGGGGAGATCGGCATCGTCGGGACCGCCGCGGCGATCGCCAGCGCGGTGCACCACGCGACGGGCGTCCGCGTCCGCGGCCTGCCGGTCACGCCGGACAAGCTGATCGGCGCGGCGGGCGGGCCCGGCCGGTGATCCGGTACGGCTGCCGGGTCCGCCGCGCGCACCCCCCGAAATAGCTGGAAATATGCTTGTAACACTCACTGGGTAAGGTCCCGCCGCCAGGAGGGATTACCCATGCGAGACAGCGGTGCGGGGATACGGACCCGCCCGGGGACGTCCGGCCATCTCGGCCGGCTCACCGAGATCTACAACCACTACGTGGCGCACACCCCGATCACGTTCGACATCGAGCCCGTCTCCGTCGAGGAGCGCGCGGAGTGGCTGGCGGACCACCCGGACGGGGGCCGGCACCGGCTCCTGGTCGCGGAGGACACGCCGACGGGCGAGGTGCTCGGCTATGCCTCCAGCAGCGCGCTGCGCCCGAAGCGGGCCTACGAGACCTCGGTGGAGACCAGTGTCTACCTCGCCCCCGAGCACACCGGGCGCGGTGTCGGCGGCCTGCTCTACGAGGCCCTGTTCGCGGCGCTCGCGGACGAGGACGTGCACCGGGCGTACGCGGGGGTGACGCAGCCGAACGAGGCGTCGATGCGGCTGCACGAGCGGTTCGGTTTCGGGGCGGCGGGCGTGCACCGGGAAGTGGGGCGGAAGTTCGGGCGGTTCTGGGACGTGGCGTGGCTGGAGAAGCCGCTGCGGTAGCCGCGCCGGGGACCCGCGGGCGGGCTACGAGCGGTGGCAGTACGAGTCCGAGGACGCGTCGCCGCCCTGGAGCCGGGTCTGGTGCACCCGCAGGCCCTCGAAGTCCGCTCCGTGCGGGAAGAAGTCCGGGTCGGCCGTGAGCCCGCCCCGGACCGGGTCGGCGTCGAGCTTGATCAGCCAGGGGTCGACGCCCTCCGGGTAGATCTGGTCGTCCCACGAGCCGTACAGCGAATTGGTCAGGTACACGCGGCGCCCGTCCCGGCTCACCTCGACCATCTGCGGGCCGCCGGTGAGCGGGGTGCGCGGCCGGCCGGGGTGCGGGGCGCGGTCGACGACCCCGCCCAGCCGGACCGAGGCCGTCCGGCGCGGCCGGAAGGGGTCGGTGACGTCGTACTGGAACAGCTCGCCGGTGCCCCACGCCGAGACGTAGAGCAGGCGGTCGTCCACCGACAGATTGATGTCGGTCACCAGCGGCGGGACCGCGCCGAACGGCCGGAGCGCCGGAGGCAGATCCTCCGCCTTGGCGGGCTCGGCCGGGATGGTGATCACCTTGCGCACCGCGAACGCACCGCTGTCCTCCCGGTACCACAGCCAGACGGACGCCGACAGGTCCGTCACGTCCACGACGACCCCGGCGAAGCCCCAGGCCGCCTCGGGGTCGTGCGCGGGCCGCAGCTCCAGCACCATCTGGTGGTGGTCACCGAGGTCCACCCGCTGGAGGTGGCGGCCGGTGTCCAGCTCCCAGAAGTGCAGGGCGTGGCCGTACGCGCGGCCCAGCAGCAGCTCCGGGTCGATCCCGTCCTCGATCATCGAGGGGGTGCCCCACTCGCTGGTGACCGCGGTGTTGTGGCGCAGGTGCCACCACACGTCGTAGGCCAGCCGCTGCGGGCCGCGGTCGGTCTCCCAGGCGCGCAGCACCTCCGTGCCGTCGTGGGAGAGCAGCGCCACGCCGCCGGGGCCGTCCCGGCCGTCCGCGCCGCCCAGGCAGGACAGGAAGACGCCGTCGGGGCCGCAGTGCAGGGTGTGCGGGCGCGAATAGCCCGCCCGCGCGGCCAGTTCGCCGGGCTCGACCGTGCGCACCAGGCGCGGCCGGGCCGGGTCGGGGTGGGTGTCGAAGACGTACAGCCGGGACGAGCGCAGTCCCGGTACGAGCAGATAGCGCCGCTCGGCGTGGTGGTGGCCCGCGTGCGCGAGCGCGCTGGAGCAGGCGTTCCAGCCGAAGTGGTGCAGCTCGTCGCCCAGGTGCGGGACGTCGGCGCGGCTCAGCACCCGCCCGTACGACGCCGAGCCGGGGTCCGTGTCGACGGTGAACAGGGCGTCGGGCCGGCGTGCGCTCCGGTCGAAGCCCACGAGGTAGGCGAGCCTCTCCGGCGGCGCCGCGATGGCCTCCGCCGGAGAGCGGTACAGCGTCGGGTCGTTCGCTCGGGAAGGCACGGCGCCGAGCCTGACACACCTGTCACCCTCTGCCAAGTGCGCCTGAGATCACGGTGGTTGGATCATTCCGGCAGGCTTATCCGAGCGCTTTCGCCATCCGGTGCACGGCCTCCGTGACGATCTCCGGCGACGTGCCGAAGTTCAGCCGCACGTGCCCCGCCCCGCCCGAGCCGAAGGGCAGCCCGCCGGTCAGCGCGACGCGGCCCCGCGCCAGGAACACCGCGGCCGGGTCGTCGCCGAGGCCCAGCGCCCGGCAGTCCAGCCACGCCAGGCACGTCGCCTCCGGCGGCGCGTACCGCACGCCGGGCAGGTGGTGCGCCAGCAGGTCGGCGAGCAGCCGGCGGTTCTCGTCCAGACCGCGCAGCACGCCGTCCAGCCAGTCGCCGCCGTGCCGCAGGGCCGCGGCGTGACCGACGACGCCCAGGTGGCTCGGGCCGTGACTCACGATGTAGGGGATCCGCTCCAGGTCCGCGGCGGCCTCCGGGCCCGCGACGGCCAACGCCGCCTTCACGCCCGCCAGGTGCCACCCCTTGGAGGCCGACATCACCGAGAAGGCGCTCCCGGTGCCGGGCACCGACAGATACGGCACGAACTCCGCGCCCGGCAGCACCAGCGGCGCGTGGATCTCGTCCGCCACGACCCGCAGGCCGTGGGCCGCCGCCAACTCGGCGACGGTGGCCAGCTCCTGGGCCGTGTGCACGGTGCCGGTGGGGTTGTGGGGGCTACAGAGCAGGTACGCGGCCCGCCGCCCGCCGGCTGTGGCCCGTGCGAAGGCCTCCTCCAGCGCGGCCGGGTCGATGCGGTGTCCGTCGTCCAGCGGGGCCTCCACCACCCGTCGGTCCATATGTTCCATGAATCCGTAGAACGGTGGATACACAGGGGAGTTCACGACGACGGTGTCCCCCGGACCGGTGATCAGACGCAGGACTTCCACGACGCCCTGCATCACGTCCGGCACGATCGCGGTATGCGCCGCCACCACGCCGTCCCAGCCCCACCGCTCCCGGGCGAACGCGTCGAGCGCCTCCGCGTACGCCGTCCCGGAGGCATACCCGGTGTCGCCCCGCGCGACCGCCTCCGTGAGGGCGCGCGCCACCGGTTCGGCGAGCGGCGCGTCCATCTCGGCAACCCACAGCGGCAGCACGTCCGGCGGATGGGTGCGCCACTTCGCGCTCGTACGCAGCCGCAGCTCGTCCAGGGAGAGCCGGCGCAGCGGTTCGGTCATGTCAACAGGCATAGGAACCATTGTGCTCGCCGGCGTCAACCGCAGAGGGGACCGCTCGGAGCATCCTCCGTGGGTCCCGTACCCAGAAGCCTGGAGTGAGCCCGGCGAACCCGGGCAGCACACCGGAACGAGAGGGAAACTCATCGTGTTCAGGGAGCAGCCGGTCAGCGAGACCATGGCCGAAGGCGGGATCGTCCTTCCCTTGCCTCCCGGAATGACCGACGCCGCGCACGTCGTGGTCCACCGGACCACGATGCCGCCCGGCGCGCGGACCGGATGGCACTACCACCCCGGCACCCTCGTCGGTGTCGTCACCGGTGGCACGCTCACCCACTACTGGGCGGACGGCCACATCAGCCGGCACCCCGCGGGGACGAGCTTCATCACCGGCGGGCCCGGCCACATACACGATGGCCGCAACGAAGGGGACGACCCCCTGGTCATGCTGCTCACCTACATCAACTCCGCGGACGCGCGCCTGGCGGTGGACGTCCCGCCCCTCTTCCCCGATCCCCTGTTCCCCGATCCGGTCCTGCACGTCGGCCGGTGATCACGCCGGGCCGTCCGGCTCCGGCCGGGTGGCGGCCCAGCCCCGGTGGGCCGGTCGCCGGCCCGCCGGCTGGGCCGGCTCCGGCGGCTCCTGGAGGCCCGGCACCTTCCGGCTCTCCGAGCGCCCCGGCGTCACCGTCAGCGGCTCGCAGAAGTGCTCGATCTCCAGCTCCGGCCCCTCGACCAGGGTGTACGTCGCCACCGAGTCGGTGATCTCCACCCGCAGCCTGCGCTGCCGCACCTGCACGGTGAACGCGACGCGGCGCAGCTGCTCGGGGAGCCGGGGGGCGAAGGAGACGACGCCGTCGCACTGCCGCATCCCGCCGAACCCCGAGACCAGGGCGATCCAGGTGCCCGCGAGGGAGGCGATGTGCACCCCGTCGCGGGTGTTGCTCTCCAGGTCGGAGAGGTCCATCATCGCGGCCTCGCCGAGGTAGTCGTACGCCAGCCGCAGATGGCCCACCTCGGCGGCCATCACGGCCTGGACACAGGCCGAGAGGGAGGAGTCCCGGACCGTCAGCGGCTCGTAGTAGGCGAAGTTGCGGGCCTTCTGCTCGTCGGTGAAGGCGTCGCCGCGCAGCACCATGGCCAGCACCAGGTCCGCCTGCTTGACCACCTGCTTGCGGTAGATGTCGAAGTAGGGGAAGTGCAGCAGCAGCGGGTAGCGGTCGGTGTCCGTGCCGGCGAAGTCCCAGTGCTGGTGCCCGGTGAAGCCGCGGGACTGCTCGTGGACGCCGAGCACCGGGTCGAAGGGCAGCGCCATCCGGGCGGCCGCGTCGCGCCACGCCGCGGTCTCCTCGTCGTCCACCCCGAACTCGGCCGCGAGGTCGGGGTGGCGCTCGGCGACGTCCGCCGCCGCCCGCAGGTTCCGCTGCGCCATCAGGTTGGTGTAGACGTTGTCGTCCGCGACCGCGCTGTACTCGTCGGGGCCCGTCACCCCGTCGATGTGGAACTCGCCCTGGTGGTCGTGGTGGCCCAGCGAGCGCCACAGCCTGGCGGTCTGGATCAGCAGCTCCATGCCCACCTCGCGCTCGAAGACCTCGTCGCCCGTGGCGGTCATGTAGCGCACCACGGCGTCCGCGATGTCCGCGTTGACATGGAACGCGGCCGTGCCGGCCGGCCAGTACGCCGAGCACTCGTCGCCGTTGAGGGTCCGCCAGGGGAACGCCGCCCCCTGGAGGCCGAGCAGCCGTGCCCGTTTGAGCGCGGCGGGCAGGGTCGCGTGCCGCCAGCGCAGCGGCTGCGCCGCCGCCAGCGGTGCCGTGCACGTCAGCACCTGGAGGACGAACGTCTCGCTGTCCCAGAAGCTGTGCCCGTCGTACCCCGGGCCGGTCAGCCCCTTGGCGGCGATCGCCCGGCACTCCGCCCGCGCGCCCGCCTGGAGCACGTGGAACAGCGCGAACCGCACGGCCTGCTGGATCTCCGCGTCGCCGTCGACCTCGACGTCGGCCCGGTCCCAGAACTCGTCGAGATAGGCCCGCTGCTCGGCGCAGAGCCCGTCCCAGCCGGTGCTCTTGGCGCCCGCCAGCGCCGCGTCGACCTGGTCGTGCATCGCGGACAGCGAGCGGACCCCCGACCAGCCGTAGGCGACCGTCTTCTCCAGCCGCAGCCGCTCGCCGGGGCGCAGCACCGTGGTCACCGTGAACCGGCTGAGGTTCTCGCTGCACTTGGAGTACGTCTTCGTCTCCTGCGGGCCGTCCACCCGGTGTTCCGCGGCCGCGGCCACCCGCAGCCCGCTGCGCTGGGTGCGGTGCACCAGGCGCAGCCGGCCCTCCTCGGCCGCGTGCTCCTCCGGGACCAGCGGGGACTCCAGCACCGCGGCCACCCGGGGGTCGCCGCCCGCCGCCGGCAGCTGCTCGTTGGCCACCAGCTCCGACTGGAGGACGATCCGCGTCTCGGAGTCGACCGCCTCCACCTCGTAGGCGATGGCCCCGACGGACCGCTGGGTGAAGGAGACCAGCCGGGTCGAGCGCACCCGCACCGTGCGGCCCGACGGCGACGTCCACTCGGCCTGGCGGGTCAGCAGCCCCGAGCGGAAGTCCAGTACCCGCTCGTGCGCCACCAGCCGGCCGTAGCGCAGGTCGAACGGCTCGTCGTCGACGAGCAGCCGGATCAGCTTGCCGTTGGTGACGTCGATGACGGTCTGGCCCGACTCCGGGTAGCCGTAGCCCGCCTCGGCGTACGGCAGGGGCCGCAGCTCGTACACCCCGTTGAGGTACGAGCCGGGCAGGCCGTGCGGCTCGCCCTCGTCGAGGTTGCCGCGCCAGCCGATGTGCCCGTTGGCGAGCGCGAAGACCGACTCGCTCTGCGGCAGCACGTCGAGGTTGAGCGCCGTCTCGCGCAGGCACCAGGGTTCGACCGCGTAGGCCGGATGGGTGATCACGGTGCGTCTCCCAGGAGTTCGTCGAGGTCCCCCACCACCAGGTCCGCGCCGTGCTCGCGCAGCGCCCCGGCCTGGCCCACCCGGTCCACGCCGACGACGAGGCCGAACGCCCCGGCGCGGCCGGCCTCCATGCCCGCCAGGGCGTCCTCGTAGACCGCGGCCTGCCGGGGCTCGACGCCGAGGTCGTGGGCCGCGGCGAGGAAGGTGTCGGGGTGGGGCTTGCCCGGCAGGCTCCGCTCGGCGGCGACCACGCCGTCGATCCGGACCTCGAAGAGGTCCTCGATGCCCGCCGCGACGAGGACGTCGCGGCAGTTGGCGCTGGAGGAGACCACGGCGCGGCGCAGCCCGGCGTCCCGCGCCGCCCGCACGTAGCGGACCGAGCCCTCG